>JAYVER010000244.1:0-3908 GCA_043748725.1 Chloracidobacterium sp.
CGTTAACGCCCAATTATCTGATGGAAATTCCTCTTACAACGCGCTGAATGTTGAACTGAAAAAACGATTTTCCACCAACATCCAGTTTTTGGCCACTTACACGTGGTCGCATTCGATCGACGATTCATCAGACCTGCAAACACTTTTGAAACCGCAGGACAATCTCAATTTTCGCGGCGAGCGTTCCGATTCGCTTTTCGATCAGCGTCACCGGTTCGTTTTCAGCGGAATAATGGGAGCACCCGACGCATGGAAATCTGGCAGCGGTCTCTATAAATTCCTTTATGGATTCTCGTTCGCTCCGATCATCGAAATCGGTTCGGGCCGGCCATTTAATATCATTGCACCGGGCGATGCGAACGGCGATTTTCAAAGCACCAACGAACGGCCGTTCGTTTTGCCGGACGGTAAACTTTGCCGCGGAGGCAATGCGGTTGCCGGCGATCCCAATGATCCGGCTTGTGTTCTCGGATTCCCGATAAACGGCAGTTTGGGACGCAACCGGGGCATCACGCATAAATACTTTACCGTGGACGCGAGAGTGACGCGTAAAGTTCGCATTGGCGAACGCGCCAGTCTCGACATCATCGCCGAGGGCTTTAACTTGTTCAACCGGTTTAACGAGGCGGCAGGAAATCCGTTTTATAACGTGGTCAACACGTTTAACAAGCGGAACGGCGGCAAATATTATAGCCAGCCAACCTCTGCGTTTGACCCGAGGCAGTTTCAGCTCGGTTTGAAGCTTAGCTTCTAAAACTTTGATTTAGTATCAACAATTGCGGCCGGGCGGTCTTAGACTATCCGGCCTTTTTTTGTTTGGAGTTCCAGCTTTAGCTGGCTCTTCGCTGAAGTAGAGGCCAACTAAAGTTGGAACTCCGAACGGTTGCGGCGATAATCGGTGTATGCGCACATTTTCGACTATGATAAAGGAAAAGGCCATCGAGATTGGTTTCCAGAAAGCCGGAATCGTGCCGGCGGAAGTATTGTTCGAAGAAGGAGCGCGGTTGAAATCGTGGCTTGAGCTCGGGCTTAACGGCGAAATGGCCTGGCTCGCACGCGAGCCCGAAAAACGAAGCGACCTGCGCCTGCTGTTCCCCGACGCCAAATCGGTCATTGTTGTCGCTCTCAACTACTATACTGAGCATGAATATTCAGACGATCCTGAAAAAGGTAAAATTTCCCGATATGCCTGGGGCGATGATTATCACGATGTCGTCCGCGAAAAACTGACCTTGCTGCTGGACTGGATCAAATCGGAAAACCCCGACGCAACAGGCAAAATATGCGTCGACACCGCACCGATGATGGACAAAGCGTGGGCCGTGCGCGCCGGTTTGGGCTGGCTGGGAAAACACTCTAATGTTATCACCACTGACCTCGGTTCGTGGGTTTTCATCGGCGAGATCATACTGAATCTCGAACTCGAATACGAAACCGAAACGGTTGAAGACCATTGCGGCACCTGCACCGCATGTCTCGATGCTTGTCCTACCGCTGCGATCGTCGAGCCGTACGTCGTCGATTCGCGCAAATGTATCTCGTACGCGACCATCGAACTGCGTGACGAAACGCTGCCCGCAGACATAACCGCAAATCTCGATGGCTGGATCTACGGCTGCGATATTTGCCAGGACGTTTGCCCGTGGAACCGGTTTGAGACACCGACGACTGAAACTCGGTTTGAGCCGCGAGTTGGTGAAACCTCGCTCAATCTCGGTGCAGTCGCGGAAATGACGCACGACGCTTATGTGACTCGATTTCGCCGCTCGGCGATCAAACGCACAAAACTGGCCGGTCTGAAACGCAACGCAATAGCATTGCAAAAGATTTCCTCTTCCTGACTTTGCGTTCTTTGCGGCTTTGCGTAAGATGATTGCACGCCAAGCCGCAAAGAACGCGAAGTAAGAAAAGAAGAAGACCCTCGGAAAAAATCTATCTCTGCCGTCCTTCACCGTTTGATGTATCATAAAAACATGCCGCTCCGCGATGCTCATAACCGGACGATCCGCGACCTGCGTGTCAGCTTGACAGACCGCTGCAATTTCCGGTGCTTTTACTGTCTGCCAAACGGCGAGCCGCCGCTGGCACGTAAAGAAACCATTCTTACGTTTGAGGAGATCACTTATCTTGCTGACATTTTTGTCTCGCTTGGCATCGAAAAGATAAGGCTCACCGGCGGCGAGCCTCTCATTCGTAAAGACGTTCCAAAGCTGGTCGCGAAACTAGCGAAACTAAAACCGGCATTGCGAGACCTCGCTTTGACAACAAATGGATTCGATTTCCCGCGTCACGCCACCGCTTTAAAAGTTGCCGGGCTCGACCGCGTGACGATCAGCCTTGACAGCCTCGACCGCGAAAAGTTTATCGACATTACCGGTGTCGATGCGCTCGACAAGATCTATGCGGCTATCGCCGCTGCCAAAAAATTTGGTTTTGAACCGATAAAGATCAACGCCGTGATCGTTCGCGGACGCAATGATGACGAGATTGTCGATTTTGCACGTTTTGCCCGCGAAAATAGGCTGAGTTTTCGATTTATCGAGTTTATGCCGCTCGATTCCGGCCACGAGTGGAGCCGTGACATGGTCGTCCCGGGCCGCGAAATTCACGATGCGATAAATGCGGTTTACCCACTGAAATTGAAGGAATCCTCTCGCGGCAGCGAGACGGCGTGGAAATACTCGTTCGCCGACGGCTTGCCCGGCGAGATCGGCATCATCGCCCCCGTCACCGAGATGTTTTGCGGAGCCTGCTCGCGCATCCGCCTAACCGCCGACGGCCAGATCCGCACCTGCCTGTTCTCCACCACCGAACACAACCTCCGCGATTTCGTCCGAAGCGGCGCTTCGCGTCAAGAGATCGTCGGCTTTATCGAGGACGTTGTGATGAAAAAAGAACCGCGTCACCATATCAACGACGCGGCATTTGTTCCGGCAAGCAGGACGATGAGTTTTATCGGCGGCTAGGTTGTCAATTTGGAACGGTTTATAACTCGACGGGTTCGAACTCCGCAAGTGCTGCAATAATACTTTGGTTGTCGTGTTCTGGAAATGTAGCATTAACCGCATGAATTGGCAAGAATATGGAAGCGCATCATTCTGGGAGTAATGCCGGCGTGTAAATTATGGTTCCGGGATGATAAGAACAGTGAAAATAAAACTGTTTCTAATCCTAATATAGGATATGGTTCTCACACCATGAAATATGCTGATGGAACAACCAGAGAGTTTTATCAAATTGGTTTGAGTGCAAACAAGACCGGGATCTCTGTTTATATCCTCGGTATCAAAGATAAGAAATACTTGAGTCTGACTTATGGAAAAGAACTCGGCAAGGCGAGCGTCACCGGGTATTGCATTAGGTTCAAAACTCTGAAAGATATAAACATTGTAATACTCGCGGCGGCAATACGATTTGGGTTTGAGGCTCAAGGTAATAATCCATGACCACATTCAACACATCTTTTGATACCGGCTTCGAGGCTGTGGAAAGGGATAAGGTGTATAATCGTGTGGAAAATACAACGGCGTGAAAGTTAAAGATGTTATAAAATTGATTGAGAAAGATGGATGGATTTTGGTCAGGACACGCGGAAGCCATCGACAGTTTCATCATCCGGTCAAAGCAGGGACAGTGACTCTCGCAGGCAAAGAAAGTATTGACATACCAGCCGGAACTTTGAATAGTGTTCTGAAGCAGGCCGGTCTTAAGAAATAGCTATGCGATATATGGTTGTAATAGAAAAAGGTCAGACGAGTTGGGGCGCATATGTTCCCGATCTTCCTGGGTGTGTTGCAGTTGGCGAAACCGAGCAAGAGGTCAAACAGCTTATACAGGAAGCTATCGAATTTCATCTCGAAGACCTAGCCGAATCAGGCGCTCAAATTCCTGCGTCACTGTCGAAGAGC
>JAYVER010000245.1:0-3879 GCA_043748725.1 Chloracidobacterium sp.
CGCACTCTGAACGCGAGATACCTGGGTGAGTTATAGACGGCAGACCGCTATAATACCGTCCGCCCACTGCGGCGAGATCCGCACGCAGACGTCGTTCAGCGCATTAAGAAACCATCGATTGTGCGGCCGGTGCTCGGTGCCGATATCATAAAAGAGAAACGTCTCGACATTTAAATGATGCCGTTCGAGTAGCAGCTTAAGGGTTGAGTAAGAATAGTAGGCAACATGATCCGGGTGAACAGGCTCGGCCAACCCTCGTTTTCCCCTAAGGCCATACCAGATAAAACGCATACCGCAATAGGCGTTTATGGTTGTTATCAAGAGCTTGGTTTCCGGATTCATAAATCGTTGGATGCCCCGAAGAAAGTGACCCGGATTATTGAGATGTTCGATCATCTCTCCGGCAACTATAATATCAAATGTCTCATTGAGATCGAGCCCGTCCAAATTCTCCAGATCGGCAAGGTAAATGTTTTTGGTGCCGTGAGATTTGAGCATATCGATGGCGTTCTCATCGGAATCTATTCCAAACAATTCGGCGGCTGCTTTTTCCAACTCAATATGGAGCAGCATATTATCTTTGATCGAATCCTCGGTGTACGGAGAGTTCGTACAGCCTAAATGCAGAACCTTTTTGCCGGTGCACATTTCGGTGATGAAGTGCAGTCGTTGTACCAGTTGAAAGTCTTCGATCATGCAGTTATCTTAACAAAACTCCTATTTCGCAGCTCGCCAATTAAGAATCAATTCCTTTAAGACAAGTTTTTCGTCCTCTTTCAAAAAGCCAGTTACGACGAGTACTAATATGTAAATGGTGATGCCGATCAAGCCAACCGCAACGAGCGTCAACCAGCCGGGTTGCAGCATTCCGATAATAAACCATTCCGCCAATCCGGTCAGCACTGACGCCAGCACCAATCTGAAAAGCGTGCTCGCCCAGAATTTATACGCCACCCCGCCGAGAAACCGATGCTCGGCGAAAAATATCATCGCCAAAAAAATCGTTACACCAGTAAATCTTGCGAAAGCAATGCCCGTAAGCTGCCATTGATCTGAAAGAGCGATCATTAGCGGAACCGAGATTATCAGCCATAAAACCGTGACGATGGCATTGACACTCGCGGCTCTGTGGCTTTCATTCATTTGCCAGACCACGACCACGACCGATAAAACGCTAAACGTGAGTGCGTGGTTCACCAGAACCCAATACGAAGCGACGGCAAATTCGTCGTTCATCCAAACCTGAAGAAAAACGCGTCCGGTCACCACCGAAGTCACAAGAAAGAAACCGGTGAGCGTTAGTATTATTTTTGAAGAGGTTTGATAAAGCCGGTTGAGCTTTTCTTTATCGGTCAATAGTTCGTTTATCACCGGAAAGATCACCAGCACAAGACTGGATATAAATCCGTGAAAATATAGACCAATCATCATCGGCACAACGTAGAGCGTAAGCGCCTGAGTGCCAAATTTCCTAACGATCCAGCCGCGTTCGAACAGCAGCAGAATATTTCCAAACACCTGATAGATTATTATGCTGAATGAATAGTTTAGCGACGCTTTCCACAGTTCAAAGTTGACCGAGAAGCGAAAAGTGAATTCCGGGAGCAGCCGACGAGCATTGAAATAAAAAGCCGCTCCAATCGTGGCGGCAACAATCAGATTCCAGACCAACAGAGCCAAAACACCATAGCCTTCGATCACGATCAACACGCTGCCGAGATTTAGAAGAAATACGCTTAAGTTTGTCAGAAAAAGAAAATGGTCAAATCGCTGCAACCCTTGCAGCACGTACTGAAATACCTGGCTCAGCATTGTGACCAGGATCGTAAAACACGCCAGGTACACAGCGATCATGGCCGTGTCGTGTAGTGGCGTCGGAATCAATAATACGTCCGAGACAATGTAGTTTGCGGTCAACGCCACAATAGCTGCTCCGACGACACCGATAACCAGGCTGAGCCAGAACGCAGACGAGACGGTTTCGGATATTTTGTCGGTTTCGCCTGTGGCTTTGTATTCGGACACATACTTGGCCGCCGTCTTTCCGATGCCGAAGGTGAACGAATAGCTGATAAATCCCACGATGATCGTGTACAAACCATAGAGTTCGTTGCCCAAGCCGCGTACCACGACCGGCGTAACGATCAGCGCAAAAATGATCGGGAACACCCACGAAAGAGCGCTGTAGATGCCGTTCTTAAATATGCGAAGCTGTTGGCCCGCGGGCTTAGTCGACATCGGCGAAACACTCCTTGTAGGCGTCAACTGCTATTCGGGACGCCTCCCTTTCATCAAAATGCTCGATGACGTAGGCACGTCCATTTGCCGACAGTCTTTGTCGTAACGCCAGATTACTTTTTAGATCAAGAATACGATTGGCGAGAGCATCGCTGTCACCAGCTTCGATCAGGATACCGGTTTGACCGTCAATTATTGCCTCCGGAATTGCGTTGATATTTGTAGAAATGCTTGGAATGCGCATCGCCATTGCCTCTAACAAAGCAATCGGCAAACCTTCGACAAAACTCGGCAATGTAAAAACGTCAGCGATACGAAAGAACCTCAAAATTTCGTGCCGCGTCGATCCAGCGGTGGACGATAAAACAAGGCGAAAACTGTCGCCGAGGCCATATTCGGTTATCCGTTCGACCTCGTCTTGCTCAGGCAATTTCGGCGTCAGCCATACAAATTGAAGGTCAGGGTTTTCCTTCAATGCAAGATTTGCGGCTTCGAGAAACACCCAACGGCCTTTTCTATCAATGAATTGTCCCACACATAAAACAACGAACCTCGTCTCGCCAATATTAAATGTGCGTCGGTACGCATCGCGATCAAACTCATCATGCAAGGCCGCATTGATCTCGACCGGATTTACGCCGGTGTAAGTGATCTTAATATTTTGCCAAAACTCAGGCTCAACCCAACCTTTGAAATTATCCTTTGCATTTTTATTGGACGTGAAAATATGAACTTTCCGAAGGCGGGACGCAAGCTGCATTTTCGCCTTCCACAAAAATACCCGCCACGGCGGCAAATTTGACAATGCGTTATGGAGCGTAACGAAAACATTTGCACCGCGCATAGAAAGACCGGTCAAAAACATCAACGATTGCCATGGCGCGGTCTCAATGTGCAAAATGCTCTCGCGTAAGTCGTATTTACGCAAAAACCGATAGCTGGCTATGTGGTTGGAGATGTGCCGCCAATGTACGGTGAGTTTTCGCTTTACTGTTGACGCCGGGCCGGTATCGATCTCAACATCTATGAATTCATGCCTGACACCGATCTGGTCAAGGTATCCGAGTATTTCAGGCGACGAATTGCGGGGTAATACTACGGTAATATCCCAGTCCGGCTTAGCCACTTTCATTATTGCAATGAAATAGATCTGAGCGCCGCCCCATTCGCGATATGTCCAAAAAAATATCAATTGACGCTTTTTTTTAGTCATCAACAACTGAGTTTGCGAAGGTCTTGCTTAGTGGTTCCTCGATCTGAGGTTGTCCCGGAGTTTCTTTTTCGGGACTGTTCCCTATAACAGCACGTATCAAAAAAATTGCAAAAGCCGCGAGACCTTGCATTTTCGACGGAGCGCTGTCCAGATTTGAATACAACCGGCGTCGCAAATTATGTCCCCGCCGCAGATCCAGGATTAGCTCGGAAAACATCGCTTTTAACCCCATTTTCCGAACACGCGGCGACGCCTCATTGGGCTGACAGAAAACCTGTGCGCGCGGATCGATCAATAGCTGCCAGCTGTGTTTTCGTAATCTGGGAGTGAATTCGGCGTCGCCGAAATTTGGATAGCGTTTCGAATTCATCAAGCCGCATTCCCGGAATGCGTCGGCCGGTACAAGAACACAATTGCCGACGATCAGA
>JAYVER010000246.1:0-10000 GCA_043748725.1 Chloracidobacterium sp.
GAAATCACCAAAGTCTCAAACAAATAACCCCCAACTTTTCAAAAAAATCGCGATTCCTTCCAAACCGTGAAAAGATTCCGGTTATTCAAAGGACTCTAAAAGTATGGATCAATACGAAAACAAATCAAACGGCTCACAGGGTGGGTCTTCGAATGGGCTTTTATATCTTTTGATCGGCGGGGGAATTGGGGCGGCCGTGGCTCTCCTGTTCGCACCTAAATCGGGCACCGAGCTTCGCGGCGACATATCCGACGTTACGCGGCGTGGTTACGACCAGACCGCCGATCTCGCCCGGCGTGCCAAAGATCAGTCTGTCGATCTTTACAACACGGTGAGAGCAAAGACCGGTGACGTACTAGACCTCGCCGCTTCGAAAACATCCGACGCTCAAGACGCGATCGAAGAGACGATCGGAAAGGTTGGCGACAACGCGAATACGGCGATCCATCAACTGGAAAATAAATTCGGCAAAAAAGATACTAATTCCGATTCCAAATCGGCAAATGCCGCTTAGGTAAAACCAGATAACACCGGGAGCAGAACAATAAACAAACAGCCCGCCGATCCGTCGGTGGGCTGTTTTATTGGCCAGTAAAAATTAAATCCGGATTTAGCCACGAATTACACGAATATCACGAATAAGAATTTCTCTTAATTCGTGATATTCGTGTAATTCGTGGCTACTTTCTCTTAAAACAAATCCGCTCAGTTCTCTGGAAATCTTCTGCGTTTCGGTATATAACTTAGGCATACAAAACTGTAACCGGTGGGTGCATGGGTGCCGCAACACCCGCCGGTGTTTTTTCCATTTTTGGTCATGGGCAGTGGCCTTTGGTATCGGTTTATTCATTTCGTATGAAACGGTTGATCCTGATAAATATTCTCGTTGTCACAGCCGTTTCCCTAGTGTCGGCTCAGATCAAATCCAAACTTAACGAACCCGTAGAGCCTTTTTCTATCAAACGGGGCAGCACGTTTACGGCTTCAGGCGGTTCGCCGGGTGCGCGGCCGGATGCTTTCGGATCGGTTTCGAAAACATCGCAGATCGCCGCTGACATTCGCGAAGCCGAGGAGATCATCGGGCGCAATTACATCAACGGCCGCAATGTCGCCGTGGGCGAGATGACTAAAACGGCGTTAACGGGAGCGTTACGCGTCCTCGACCCGCATTCGAACTTTTTCGACCAGGCCGAATGGAAAGATCTGCTCGACGAAGAGCGGAGCGGCTACACCGGCATCGGTGCGACGATCGCCAATTTTGAACGCGGCGGCGTGACCGACACGTTTGTGCTCTCGACCTTTCCCGGCTCACCCGCATATAAGTCACAGCTTCGCTTTGGCGACCGAATCGTCGCCATCAACGGCGAAAAGATGACGGGCAAGAACTCGGACGTCGTCCGCGACAAGATACGCGGCACCAACGGCACTATTCTCCGACTAACCGTTGAACGCTCCGCCACAAACCACATTGAGACCATCGAGAGCCGCCGCAACCGCGTCCCGCAACCCTCCATACCCGACTCGTATATGCTGCGGCCCGGCATCGGCTACATCGAGCTCTCAGAGGGTTTTAACTACACGACGAGTGAGGAATTCGACGCCGCGATGACCGAGCTTAAACGCCAGGGGATGCGTTCGCTGGTGCTCGACCTGCGCGGCAACGGCGGCGGCATCGTCGATCAGGCCGTCAAGGTGGCCGAGAAATTCCTGCCTGCCGGAACGCTTGTTTTAACCCAGCGCGGACGCTCGCGGATCGACAACCGCGTGTGGAAGTCAGCCAACACGACCGCCGAAACTATGCCGCTCGTAGTGCTCGTCAATGAGGACACCGCGTCGGCCTCCGAGATCGTCGCCGGAGCGTTTCAGGACAACGACCGGGCTATGATCGTCGGCGAAAGGACCTTTGGCAAAGGCCTGGTCCAAAGCGTCATAGATCTGCCGGGCAAAACCGGTTTGACGCTCACATCGGCGAGATATGTAACGCCAAGCGGACGCTCTATCCAACGCGATTACACCAGGATCGACCTTTACGATTATTACAACCACAAGAGCCCGGCCGCGTTAGTCGATTCGTCGTTTGTCGCCCACACGCTGACCGACCGCACCGTTTACGGCGGCGACGGAATTTTGCCCGACGAGACCATCAAAGCCGAAGAACTAACCGCAGCTCAGGCTTCCCTGCTCGACCCGCTCTTCTTTTTTGCCCGAGAGGTCGTGAATGGCCGCATCGCGGGGCAGGAAACATATTGTTCCGCCGACCTATCCTTCGGAAAGCGTGTCACCCCAAGCGATCTGCCATTTAATGAGGGCCTGTCGACGGCATTTAATAATTACTTAAAGTTAAACATGGCGTGGAAGATCGACAATAAGACACTCCAAAGCCAAGCCGACTTTATCAAGCTGCGGCTCCGCTACAATATCGTCATGGCCTCGTATGGAGCCATTTCCGCAAATCAGGTACTGATCGAAGACGACCCGCAAGTCGCAAAGGCCGTCGAAACCCTCCCGCGAGCCGCCCAACTCGCCCAACTTGCTGCTAAGACGCGGCAACAAAAGAAATAAAAAAAATCCGCAGCCCGTTTGAGTTGCGGAGTTGATACACAAAAGGTTTGCCATTAGAATTTAAGCTTCAATGCAAATTGGATAACTCTCGATGACTCACCCGTCTGAATGATCGTTTGCGTCGAAGGCGGTGCAACCGCCGCACAGCAAGTCTGTGCAAAAACAGGCGATTGGATATTAGGCGAACCGGACGAGGCGTCCCTCGGATTATCATAGTTCGTGTGGTTGAGGATGTTAAACATCTCTGTTCGAAAATCAAGTTTGAAACGTTCCGAGATCGAAAACTGCTTGATAAACCCTATATCCAGGTTGTAATACCCCGAAGCAACAAAGATATTGCGTCCCGCACCGTTTTTTCCAGGTGCCGGAACGGCGAAACCGTTAGCATTCGCAAACAGGACCGGGCCGATTATTCCGTTCACATTTTGAAGTTGGGCCCGAATGCTTGGATCGATGACGTCGGCCCTTGATTCGTGTCCGGAGTTAGAGGTTCTGGAACCGCTCCTGACGCTAAAGGGCTCACCGGTCATATAAGTAGATATACCGTTGACCGTCCAGCCGCCAATGATCTGATTAAGCCAGCGCGGGGTATCCCGGCCTAGCCATTTACCACGCCCTACCGGCAATTCCCAGATTGTAGATAGATTAAATACGTGGGTTCGATCAAAGTCCGATCTGGCACGCTCCTCACGTAGATTGCGCGTGTCTGACGGCGTTCTTGAGTTAGTGGTTGAAAGGCCACCGCCCGAGGCAGCTCCTACCGGGTCAACCGATTGATTGTCGATCGACTTTCCGAAAGTGTAAGCAGCCGCTAACCCTAATCCGTTAGCAAATCTTCTGCGAAGCGTGAACTGAGCCGCTTGGTATGTCGAATCACCGGAGTTGTCGATATACGTGATCGCACCAAACTGTTGATTTGGACGCAAGTGGAAAAACAATGAAAGGTTTTCAATACGCTCGGCAAAAGCTCCGGCTGCGTTCTGAACTGGAAAAGTTTGCGAGCCGTTACTACCTGTAACAGTGACGCCGGGACTGATCTGGTTTATCTGGGCAGTCGCATTGACGTTAGCTGCGGTAATTCCAGTTCCGGGTGCGATCAGGGGAATGTTTGTTATGGGATTAGTACAAGTTCCTCCGGTGACCAAGGGACCCGTTCCGGCCGGCAGACAACCTCGTCGCATGTTTTCCTGTAGCTGCAGAAAAGAAGGTAGGATCGCGTCAGGGTTTATCTGGTTTCGGTTGCCGGCAAAGTAGAGATGCGTTCCCCGTCTTCCTACATAGGCTGCCTGCATTACGAGTTGCCACGGCAATTCGCGTTGCCAGCTCAAACTCCATTCGTGAACGAGCGGTGTTTTCAATTTCGGAGCAAAAACAGTGACCGGCGGCGCTGTGCTATTCAATTGTGTTGGCAATGTAAAAAATGCCGAAGGCCTCAGGCTCGGAGGAGGAAGCTGGTTTGGAAAACCATTTCCGATGGTAAGGTCAGGCGCCTGACTGCAACCGAGGCTTGTGGTTCCGCCAATTACGGATGAACACGTCACCAGCAGGCCCGGGACTCGTCCTGCCGCCGCAGTGATCTGAAACGAAGATATCGGATCGTCCGCAAGTCGATAGCCCAGCCGAATCGAGCTCTTGCCCGCTTCGCCAAAGACTGTTTTCAAGAATGACTGCTTAAACTCCGGTCCCCAAACCAAACCAAGACTGGGCCCGAAAACGCCGTATTTTTCATTTTTATACCAGCCCTTGGCAGGCACAAACGTTGTTGGCCCATCCAAAATGGGAGTATTCGCCACAAATGTCTTGCCGTCCCTTGTATGACCCGGCGGATTATACTCCCAACGCAGGCCGTAGCTCAGAGTCAAGTTACTCCTGACTTTCCATTCATCCTGAACATAAGCGTTGTATTGATTGACGACGTGAGTCTCGTCAAACAGCGAAACCTTGCCGTTGGAGTCAATAAATGGCAAAAAGGTATCGCTCGCCAGATCCGCAATAAAAGTCTGATTAATACGGGAGGGACGTCCGAGCAAGTTATTGATCGTCGCCTGAAAGTTCGAAAGATCTGTTCCGGCTAATCCCGGCGGTGTAAAACCCGTCGGTATGGCCCGGAGGGTTGGATCGAGCGAAATCGCGGGTGTGACATTGATGCCCCCCGGCTGACCGCGGACATCATGATGCCGATAAAAACGGAAATTAAAACCTGCTCCGATCACATGTGCTCCTCTAACGAGCGTCAGATTATCGATAAACTGGGGCGTAAATACCTGGCGCTGGGTTCTCGGCGTGTTGTTGTAAGGCTCGGTGATCAAATTATAATCGATCGCCGAGACATTCGGAAAAGCCGGGTTAGCCTCGCCCTGAGTGAACAAAAAGTTGAATTTTGAGTATCCGACACGGAAATCGTTTGTTAAATACGGCGTAATGTTCCATCGATATCCCACGACAAGATTAGAGGTTCGTCTTAATACCTCGCCAAGCGGAGCAAACCCCGGAAAGATCTGTGGCCGCCCGTTTAAGGGGTCTCCTTTCAGAGTGTTGTAATCCGAAAAGAGGTATCGGCCAAAGATGCTTTGTTTCGAATTGAAATTGTGGTCAATACGGACGTTATATGCCGGGCCGCGAATGGCAGTTGGTGGATTCCAAAGGTATGCGGCGGTATTAAGCCCGTCCCCAAAACCGAAATTATTTGGGCTCGGCAAGGTGTTTAGGTAGCTGGTAACCGTCGGATTCAGGGTCGTTCCCGCCGGTCCCCGCGCAGCAACGTTGTAAACAAACACGCATCGTAGCTGAGTATCAGTGGTGCAAATTGGTACATCGGATCGCAATGCACCCGTCGCGGGATCAACAAGCAATGGCGAATTTCGGGTTATAGTTACGCCGTTGATCACTAACGGGTTTGCCGAGTCCGGCCGGAAATACCTGAAATTGCCTGCTTTTGCTGCTGCCGTATAAACAATTGGAACACCAAACGATTGGTCGATCGGCTGCGTAAAGTCAACACGATTGGACTGCCAGCTTCCAAAAAAGAATGTTTTTTTCTTAATTATCGGACCGCCAACCTCGAATCCGTATTGATACAGTTTCGTCACACGCTTCGGCTGGCCAAGTGCATTCGCAAAAGACTCCTTAGAATTGTACTTGTCGTTTCTATTATAAATAAAGGCCGTTCCGTGCAATGCATTACCGCCAGATCTCGTGGACAGGCCGATCGAGGCTCCGCTATTGCGACCCTCTTCAGCAGTGGCGTTATTTGTCGTTACCTTGAACTCCTGCACGTTATCGGGATTTAAACGATAGAGATTTGAAACCGGGTTCGGCACCGAGGATTCATTGGCGTCAATACCGTCAATTGTCACATTAAAAGCCCGGTCGCGTGAACCGTTGATATGAACACCCGATCCGGCGGCTCCTGACGAGCGCTGGACGACGCCCGGCTCCAGCAATACAAGTGTCAGCGGATTTCGACCGTTTAACGGCAACGTTTCAAGTGTCCTCTGATCTACGACATTGCCTAGGGTTGCCGTATTCGTCTGGACGGCGATCCCTTCTGATTGAACGGTAACCGTTTCCGAAACATTGCCCACTCCCAAAGCCATGTCGACGTTTAGCGGGGTGTCAACCTGCACTACGTTTCCGGTTCGCACATTCTTCTTAAACCCGGATTGCTCAATGGTTATCGTATATTTGCCTGGTTGTATCGAGGCAAACGAATAGACGCCACCAGATGTCGTTATCTGCGTTGCGGAAACGCCGGTCGATTCGTTTGTGACGGTAACCTTGGCACCTTCAAGCAAGGCGCCGTTAATGTCGGTAATAACACCGCCAATTCGCGAAGTGCCACCTTGTGCGGAAAGTGAAATGACGAGACATGAGAGACACAATGCTGCAATGGCGATTTTGGGTATAAGCTTTAACACAAAATTATCCTCCTAAATTTTGTAATGACATCTGAAACCAATTAATGCGAGCACGGTTCAGATTAACCACCTTTGACAAAAAATTGAACAAGAACGTTCTCAATTTTCTCAACGACGAAAACCTAAAGTAACGAATTCGCCATTATCTTAGCGAACTTATAGTTTCCAAATAAACATAATGCTTATGGAAACTTTGAATGCAATATGAATTTCTGATAGAAAGATAGCACAGTTTTACCAAACTGTTAATTAAAACAGTCGATAAATCGCTATTTTTCTTGAATTTATTTCTTAAAAGAGAGAATTGAGCCTTTTGCACCGACGGCCCAGCCGTATTTTTTGCCCATGTAGAGGCCGTAAAGGCGTTCCCGGGTGGGGCTTTCCTGCCTGACCCATGTCTTGCCCCTATCGGACGAGCGGAGAATTGAACCTGCGTAACCGACGATCCATCCGTTTTTGTCGTCGGCAAAATCGACGCGTAAAAACGTGTCATTAAAATTTGTTCCAACTCTTTCCCATGTCGCTCCGCCGTTTTCGGTTCTGAGAATGGTGCCGGATTTGCCAACGACATAGCCGTCATTCTTGTCGCGAAAATCGACGTTATAGAGCGGCATCGACGTGCCGGAATCCTGCTTGCTCCACGTATTGCCTTCATCGGTCGAAGCCAGGATCAGGCCGCCGTCGCCGACGATCCAGCCGCGCGAATTGCCGTCAAAATCGAGATGAAAAAGCTCGGTTTTTGACGGCACTGTGACACGTCGCCACGTGTCGCCGCCGTCTTCGGTTCGCATCACAAGAGAATCGACAACGACCTCGTCATTGCCGCTTTTGCGCTGCACCGAACCGATAACGTAACCGCGTTTTTTATCCGAAAACCGGATGCTGAGAAATTCCGGCCGGGCGTTTCCGAATTCCCCGCTGCGATAGATCCGTATCTCCTGCCATGTCCGCCCGGCGTCACGCGTGATGAACATTTTGCGCCCCGCAACGAGATAGCCGTTGTCGTCGTTGCGAAAATAGATCTCGTTGATGTTTTCGGTCGTGTTGAGCGGGTACTGAGTCCACGATCTGCCGCTGTCGGTGGTCGATGCAAGATAGCCGTCGTCGCCCGCGACCCAGCCCTTTTCCGAAGAAGTGAAGAAAACGGCGACGAGGTCGCCCTTGATATTCGACTGGCGCGCGACCCAGCCATTCTGAGCAATAACAGAGGAAAATAGGCCACAGATCAACACAGATAAGCACAGATCAAGGAATTGTTTTGCCTTTTTACTTTTTACTTTTGCCTTCATGTAGATTCCCTCCGCCGAAAAAAAGTGATTCTGACCATTAGAATAATATTTCAAAGGCCAAAAATCACCTCAGCCGCTCTCCTTTTCACTTACCTGAAAATACTTTTGGTCTTTTTTGAACGCGGATTAAACAGATAAGCGCGATTAAAGCGGATAAAATTGCCACGAATGCACGAATAAGCTACAAGGCATATTCGTGCATTCGTGGCAAACTCTGCTCAAAGTTCTGACCCGTTTCGATCCGTCTAATCCTCCCAATCCGCGTTCAAAGATTTCGAATGTTTAAGTCTGCATTAATTATTTTGTGATCCTGTAAACCTTGCCTTTCCAAACAACCAAAACTTGCTCGCCGAGCGACAGGTAGGGAGCAAGTCTGGGTTCGCGTTCGACGAGTTTGAAATATTCATCGCTGGCAAATTTGATCGAAACCTCAGACAGGCGTGAGGCTTCCGTGAAGTCCGAATCGACCCAGATGCCGTTCTGGTTAATGAAATTCTTGTTCGCGACAAACTGATTATTGACCGTGTTGCGTACAATGATCTGCTCTTTTTCGTCTTTGTCCTCGCCGGCGACAACCTGAGTGTTCATCTGCATCGCGTTTTGCTGGGTACTTAACCGCACGGCACCAACTCCGGTTTTTTCTTCAGCTTTCTTCGCCCCGGAACGAGCCATATCGGCAGCCATCGGTGCGTCCTGGCGAATGTTCGCCATCGATCCGTCGGTTGCGAGATATGAGGTGTATGGCGTCACGAGGCCGTAGCGCGTACCGAGTTCAACGACCTCGTCGCGGGTTTCTTTTGTCTCGCCATTCGAGCGTATCTGTTCCAGGAGCCAGCCGACGCGGCGGCTCGCCCATAGACGCGGCAGGAAGTTGTTTTGATCCGAACGCACCGGAAAATCGAGATCATTATAGGTAAAACTACGGCTTTCCCTGCCCGTTTTGCCGGTCAGACGAAGCGTGATGTTCCTGAGATCGTTCGTGTTTTTGTAACGCCCGATGATGGTCATCTGCATACCGCGAAATAGGTCGGTCAGCTTTCGCGGATAGGTGTATTCGGTCAAAACCGGCCCGAAATCGAGGTCAAGATCGGCCAAGACCGGCGAGCTGACCCGCTGAAAAAAGTTTGACACCTTGATCTCGAGATCCTCTTTGGGCTGAATATAATCGGAAATGCCTGAATTTTCAGAACCGATCCTATCAAGTAACGTCGTATTGACGTCGTAACCGAAACCGAACGGAAAGATGCGAATATCGAGTTTCTTTGCGTTTTTTAGATTGCTGATGATGCGATCGACGTTGGTTTCGCCGACTGTCGGCAAACCGTCAGTCATAAACACCAGCATTTTCGGCCGGTCGCCGCTTTCGAATTGCTTGAGCGAGGCGAGCAGTGATTCGTTGATATTCGTGCCGCCGCTCGGCTGCAAATTGTTGACAAATTCCTCGCCGCGTTTCTTACCCTGTGCATTAGCCGCGATCAGGCCGCGTTCCATCAAATGTTCTTCACCGGCAAAATTAATGACGTTAAATCTATCACCGTCACGCAAGGTTTTAATGCCGAAAAGCAAAGCTTTTCGTGCCTTGTCCATCTTGCCTTCGTCTGCCATCGAACCGCTTGTATCGAGGACAAAAACAATGTCTTTATTAACCAATTCCTTCTCCGAAACATTGTCTTTCGGCGACAGCATCAGCAGAAAATAGCCGTCCTTGCCCGGCTCGCGATAAGTGACGAGCGACATTCCAAAGTCGTTGTTCGACAGCCCGTAGAAAAGCTGAAAATCGCTGTCGCTGGTGCTCGTTTCGAACGACACCCGGGCGGACGTTTCGCTCTTGTTCGATACATCGATCTTGTGCGTCGGCGAGTAGATATTACGCAGAGCTTCCTTGCCGGTGATCTCGATCGTGCCTGAAATGGTGCCGAATTTTTGCTGAGTCCGCATTCCACGCGGTCCACCAATACCGCCATTTGGAAGCACGTCCTCAAACATCATCGGCGGCGGCCGCGACCAGACGTTGCGGCCAGTTCCGAGCGGATACCGATACGCGACAGTGCCGGACTCGGCTTTCAGAACTTCCGTATATGTTATTTCGAGCTTTTTGTCGGAGTTTGGCGGGATCGGGAAAATCGACGCCTGCAAAAGGTCTTTGCCCGCATATTCAAGCAGACCGGGGTCGCGTTGCCGCCTTACGATCTCGTCATAAATCCGCCTCGCCTCCTCACGTGAACGCACCTC
>JAYVER010000247.1:0-3867 GCA_043748725.1 Chloracidobacterium sp.
GGGTAGTGCCGGCGTCAAATTTCTCATCGTTCTGGCATTTATCGTAACTGTCGCAAACGCCGGTTTTAACTACGTGCCTGTCGCCTACAACGCCGAAGCTCTAAAAACTGAGATGGCGACGGCCGTGCTGCAGGGGCTGGCCCTGCCGGGCAAGCTAAATCCGATCGATAATGTAAAAGCTCGAATTCAAAAAGCCATCGTCGAGAACGACATTCCCGCCGACGCCGTGGTCGACGTCAAGCAAGTGGGCAACAATATGACAGCCCATGTAACGTATACAAAACCGGTCGGCATCCTGCCCTTCGGCCTATACAAATACAATTACCGGTTTGATCACACCGCTACGCCGACTGGATTTTTGCTGAAACAATAAATTTTTTGGAATTAAATTGCTGCGGCAAGTGCTTGTTGTATCTTGAGCGGCTGTATCTGGATCAGTGCGTCCGGGGCATCGGCGAGCCAGGTCGTCGGGCAAACGCCGCACGTCGTACATTTTTCAACCGCCGGGCATGGGAGACTTGAGAGTGACTCGAGAGCTTTTTCGTGTTCGGTTTTCAGAAATTCAAACGATAAACCCGAATCGACAATAGACCACGGCAAAAACTCGTCGTAGCTTCGGTTTCGAGAGGTGTGAAACGCTGGATCAATACCGGTTTGACGCAGCGCACTATTCAGATCGCCGCCGTTTCGAGCGGCTGCGTCTATTGCTCTCGCTACGGTGCGGTCGCCTGACGAATACAAAGCCTGTTCGTGAGCGATGCGCGACGACATGAACCTGACCTCGACATTCGGTATCTTGCTCAGGCCTTTGCAGACGTACTTGATCCGCTTCTTTAGTTCCCTTTCATCGCAGATCGCGTCCCATTGCAGCGGAGTGTTCGGCTTTGGCACAAGACCGTTTAGCGACGGAATGATCTTGCCCGCGCGGCCAAACTTCTTTCCGGCCTCGAGCATTCGGTCCTTGATCCGCTCAACCAGCACAAACATTTCGTCCAAATCTTCCCACGTTTCAGTCGGCAGCCCGACCATCATGTAGAGTTTGACGGTCAGCATTCCTCGGTCAAAAACGGCCCCGCAAATATCGACGATCTCGTCGTTTGTCAGATTTTTGTTGATCACGCGGCGAAGGCGGTCGGAGCCGGTTTCGGGTGCAACGGCGATCTGCTGATCGCGTGATTCGACAAGCGCATCGAGCAATTCATCTGAAATTTGATCGAGCCTTAAGCTGGAGACCGAAATGCGGTAGTCCATCGCCCGCAATTCACGCAGAATAGTCGATATTTCAGGATGATCGCACACAGCCGTCGAAACGAGGCCGATCTTGTTTGTTTTCGAGCGCCACTCTCGTGCTTTTGCCAAAATATCTTTGGCCGGCACAACACGCGGCGGGTAGTAGTTGTAACCGGCCCAGCAGAACCGGCAGCCCTGCGAACAGCCACGTGAAATCTCGACCAGCAGCCGGTCGCCCATCTCGGCCTCCGGCGACCAAATGGCGGTGGACGGGCAAAAAGTTTCCTGATTTAAGAGAAATTCGGCCAATTCGGTTTCGCCGCGTTTCATCGCCCGGCGAAGTGTTCCCTCTTTCGGATTAACCGAAGCCAACGCCCGGCCGACACGCTTAGGAACGCCTTTTTTGTTTGGGATGTAATCGAAAACGGTGCCGTCGTCGTTATAGATCACGTCGTAAAACGACGGAACGTAAAATCCGCGTCCGATCTGTGCGAGAGCAACCAAAATTTCATCTTTTGACTCGTGCTCGAAGATCGCGTCGATCAACTGAAACGCAAGCACCTCGCCTTCGCCAACTGCGATAACGTCCGTAAAATCTGCGATCGGCTCGGGATTTAGGAACGATGCGGCGCCGCCCATGATAACCAGCGGGTCAAAATGCGTCCGATCCTTTGACCACACCGGAACGCCCGAAAGCTGTAGCATCCGCGCCATGTTGAGATAATCGGTCTCGAACGAGATCGAAAACGCGACAACGTCAAAATCACGCACCCTCGATTGCGTTTCAAGCGACAAAAGCGGCGTGCCAACACGCTCATATTCTTTAAGCTCGTCTGTGTCCGGCAGAAAAACACGCTCACATGCCACACCGGGGATCGAGTTAAAAAGCTCATACATCGTATGAAGCCCCAGATTCGCCATGCCGATAGCGTGAGTATTCGGATAACAAAGCGCGATACGCAGGTCGGCCGCGCGCGCAATCGTATAGCCCTCCTCTGCGGCGAGTTTACGTTTATAGCTATCAGTAATGAGTCTGCTCATAAAGACAATCTATAACGATAACAGAATCGGGCTCATAGCGACAATAAAAAACCGGCCGCAAACCTTCCGCAGCCGGTGACAACCTGGGATTTTTTGATAACTCCGTATTATTTTTTGCTGCCTTTTTTGGCTTCAACGCCGGGGGTCACGTAGAACGGTTTGTGCTGTACGACGTACACTTTGTCGTCGTATTGGCCGTCACCGTCGACATCAACCTTGACGTCGAGCTTGTATTTTTTGCCCGGTTCGTGAGTCCCCTCGAGGTCGTATGACAGCGAGTACTGGCTACGCAGCAAGGCGTTTATTGAGTTGAGATACCCGGGAATTTCGCCCTCAAACGTCATCGGATAATGCGTACCGCCGGACTCTTTTGCAAAAGTATTCATTGCATTCTGCGCTTGCAAAAACGTTAATCGGCCGGGAGCTCCCGTGATGTCGTCGGTTGCACCGAGATATTGCTCGTATTTTTTGTAAAACAAATTGCCCGTGCTGATGATATAGATTGGGACACCCGCTTCCTGAATTATACGCCGGATCTGGTCATAGTTGATCTTGCTGAATGTATCGATGCCCGACGCCACCAGGATTATCGCCCGGCGTTTTGATTTAACATTGACCATCCCTCCGTATTCGGATTTTTCGTTTTTAGAATTTTCCAAAACAACCGAATCTCCGCGTCCGCCGAGCAGAGCAAACTTTAATGCATCATAAAGATTGTTTTCGCGAAAAGCGGGTGAATTACGAAGCAGAATATCCACCGTCTGCCGCAGGCGATTGGGGTCGTTTGTAAAATCTGTGATCGGAGTCGGCCTAATGTCGAACGCGATCACCGATGCATAATCGTTCGGCGGCTTGATAAATTTCGACAGAAACTGAGCAACCGGCCTCACTACCTCGTATGTGCCGGGTTCAAAGTAGCCACCGGCCGCCCGGCCGAAATATTCCGTCCATTTACTGTACTCAACGACCAAGGTAACCGTTATCGGCGATTCCGGCGTGGCAAAACTCGAAATTGGCTGCTTGACGCCGTTTTCAAAGATCGCAAAGTTCTCTTTTTTTAGACCGTTGATGATCTGACCCGTTTTTTTGTTATAGACCACGGCGTCAACGTTGACGATGTTGGTATTGATCTTTTCGACAGTTGGGTCGACGATCGCATTCTTTTCTTCTTCCGCACGTTTTTTGTCTTCCTCGGCCTTTTTCCGCTCTTCCTCAGTCATCGGAGCCGGGCGCGTGTTCTTTTTCTGGTTTCCGGTCGAGGGATCCGGTTTTTGCGGCTTAGATTGCGAGTGTGCGGTTAGCGTAAACGCCGATAATGACAAAGAAACAATCGCAGCCAGTGCGAAAAATGAACGCTTTGCAGCAGAGAAATTCATATATGATCCTTACGTTCGGAGGCCTTTTACTTTAGATACAAATTGTCGGCCTTTAGTTGGTTTTAATCAAGAGAAAGCTACCGCGCTCAGGGCCACGAGCGTTTGTGACCGCAGACTGACCAGATGTATGTTCACCAGCGTACATACAAGACTTGTTTTTCCAGTTATGCTTATTACGCAATTCGTTCCAGACCAATCTTCTTGCGTTTCAATCTTGACC
>JAYVER010000248.1:0-9965 GCA_043748725.1 Chloracidobacterium sp.
GCTTTTCATTCCTCCATTATATAATCCTCTTACCCTACAATCGACAACAACCGACACATTTGTAGGGGTTTTTCAAAGAACTCTAATAGATGAAAAGAATATTCGTGCATTCGTGGCAACATTTCTTGGCCAAATTCAGATCCGCTCGATCCGCCCAATACGCTTTCAAAAAACCACTCACTTTTAGCCCCGATATTGGGAATACGGCTTTTTATTGCCCAACGATCTTCCCGCCGATCATCGAGAATTTAATATTGCCATCTTTATCTATAGCGACGAGATCTGCCCGCTTTCCAACCTCAATCGAACCCCGGTCATTTTCCAGACCAAGCAATCTTGCCGGATTTGTTGAAGCCATTTTCGCGACTTCCACCTCGGAAAATCCGAGCGACAGCATTCGTCTCACAGCATCATGCATCGTGATAACCGAACCCGCAATACTGCCGCGGTGATTTCGCGTCTCTCCATTGGTAACCGTTATCGTCTCGCCCCACAGTTCATACTCGCCGTCGCCTAGTCCCGTCGGAGCGACCGAATCGCTGATAAGCGACACGTTGTCGGGCGATTTGACCCGGCACGCTGTCTTGAGCATCGTCGGATGCACATGAATACCGTCGGCAATAATGTCGAATGTGACTTCCCTGTTGGCCAATCCCCAACCGGCCACGCCAAGATCGCGATGATGAATACCTGTCATCGCATTAAAAAAATGAGTCAAATGCCGCGCACCGGCGCCAAAGGCGCGGTCGAGCGTTTCACTATCGGCGCGAGTGTGGCCGATCGAAACAATCCAACCGTCGGCGACCAAAGCCTCGATCAATTCGATCCCGCCATCAATTTCAGGAGCAAGCGTCGTCATATGCACCCCATTGTCGAGTCGAGGCAACTGACCACCGGCCACCGACCACTGACAACTCTTAAAATACGCCGGCCGCAACGCTCCGCACATCTTCTCGTTCGCAAAAACGCCTTCGTAATGAACGCCAACCGCCTGCGCGACCGGCTTGTCAATTTGCAACCGCATCAATTCGTCGATCGCGTCGATCACACAGCGATAATTATCATCCGAATCCGGCACAAACGTCGGCAGCCAAGCCGTCACACCGTTTTTCGCAAGAAATTTCCCGACTTCGATTAATTCATCGGAGTTTGCATTATTCACATCAATACCAACCGCGCCGTGATTATGAACATCTATAAATCCGGCAAAAAGCCGCGCTCCGTTCAAATCAATTATTTGATCGTCGTTTGAATTACCAATCGTCGCAGGAAAAATGTCCTTGATAATTCCACGTTCGACGAGGACGGAATTTTGCCTTGTTTCGGCTTGTGGTAAAATGAATTTTGCGTTTTTCAGCAGCATTTACTTTTTTAGAACAGGTCAAATGAATTCGTTTATCTTTCAAAACATATTTTACGCGGATAGCAAAAGTTGTCCTAACTTACAGCACATTCGTTTTGTCAAAATCTCAATAATTTGCCTGATTTTATTGTTTATTCCGGCGTTTTGTGATTCCGTAAAGGCGCAGATTCAAACCGATGTAAATTATTATCAGCAAGGTTTGGACAAACTGAACCGGCAGGATTTTGCGGCTGCGGCTCGCTCATTTCAATTGGCGCTTCAATTCGCGCCCGACGACGACAAAGCACGTCGAGGTTTCATCATTGCGCTTATCGGCATTGAGAAATTTTCCGAAGCCAGCCGTGAAATCGCTAAATCGCTTGCTTTATCGCCGAAGGACGCAAAACTTTTGGAATTGGCGGCGCAGTGTTTCTGGCGGCAAAAACGCTTTGCCGAAACCGAGCTTGTTTTGCAGAGACGTTTGAAACTAGGCGACGAGCGCTCCAGCCTGTGGTCTCTTTACGGCGACGCGCTGGACGCTCAAAAAAAAACCATCCAGGCGATTCCGGCTTACGAAAATGCCGTCCGGCTCGTGCCTGATTCGATAACCTTGCGTTACGCGCTCGGCGCTTTATATTGGAAATTGATTCGATACGACGACGCGGAACGCGAGTTTTTGAGAATACTAAGTCTCCAACCGAATGAGCCGCGCGCGTCGTTTAATTTAGGCGATATTTATTTAACTAAAGGCGACGCGGCGAAATCGCTGCCGTTTCTGGAGACGGCGGCAAAAGCGTTTCCCGACGAATTCGATACCAGATCCGCTTTCGGGCGCGCTCTTTTGGCAACAAATAAAACCGACTCAGCCATTATCGAACTGCAAGCGGCTGTCAAACTCAAACCGGACATTGCCGAAGGACATTATCATTTAGGACGCGCTCTGCACCGCGCCGGACGACGAGACGAAGCCAAATCGGAAATGCTGAAAGCTCAAAACCTGCAAACCACTCAACGCGCTCGCGAAGAAATCAAAATACCCGCGAAATCACAATAAAAATCCGCGTCTTACCTCGGCAAGACGCGGAACAAATAACGACAAAAAAGTCTCTGTCGTTTCAATTAAAAGTTGAACTTCGCGGCAAATTGGAATT
Organism: Chloracidobacterium sp.; assembly: GCA_043748725.1. GTDB lineage: Bacteria > Acidobacteriota > Blastocatellia > Pyrinomonadales > Pyrinomonadaceae > OLB17. The sequence continues at coordinate 2,494 of JAYVER010000248.1, forward strand.
CGCGCGGCAATCTGGTAGAACCCGGCGTTCCGGTCGGATTTGTCGTTCCGCCGATTCCCAATTGATTTTGAAGTCCCAAAAACTGCGTCCTGTTAAAGACATTGAAAGTCTCGGCACGTAATTGTACATATCGTCCTTTGTCTTTGTTAAAGTAAAGATAACGCGACAAGGAAAGATTCGTTTGATTACGTCCTTTCAAGTAAAAAATCGCCCGTTTTGAATTACCGAATGTTCCCAATGCGGGAGCGGCAAAAGCCGCCGGGTCGAAAATAAACGGCAAACCGGAAACCGGGTCAATCGTTCCCGCTGCGCCTCCCGTCGGGTTGCCTACCAGGTCGGCGCGGTTGCCAATCAAACCGCCGCTGGTCGTCAGCGGAATTACGCGGGAAACCGGCGGACCGGATTCGATATTGGTAATGCCGCCGATTTGATAGCCGTCGAGAATCGTCCGCAAAAATCGATTTTCCATTTTATGGAAAAACGGTATTTCATAAACGTAGCTTGCCGAGAAAATGTGACGCCGCGAAGTCCGGGCTTCGGCAAATTCAGCTCCCGGATTAAACGGATTTTGCGGAGCGTCAACGCCGTCACGGTCGTTTGTAAAATCGGTCAGGTTTTTGCTCAACGTATAGGAAGCGGTCAACGTGCTGCCTTGGGCAAAACGATAGCTGAAACTCGACAGAAAACCGTTGTAGCGCGAGCGCGCCGCCGTTTCAAAAACATTGATGTTGCCGTAACCTAAATACGGACGATAAAGATTGATACAACCTGTAGAACCGACCGTGCAGCCGACTGGAGCGTCTTGTCCATTCGGTAAAACCGGAACAATCGTTCCTGTTGACGTAGTTCTGGAGGCAAATAATCTAAATGGTTCGACAAAGTTGATATTGCGTGTGCGTAGCAGAAAATCTCCTTTTGTGCGGACATAACTGACGTCGATAACCGCGTTTTTGAAGATTTCCCGCTGCATACCGACTGAAAATTGTTGAATTTCCGGCGTTTTCAAATTAGGACTCACGCCGCCCAGAGAAATGATAGGCAGATTACCCAAAGCGCCGGCGGTCGGGTCGGTAAATGTAATCGTTCCGGCAGAGCCGCTATTGAAGGTCGCGCGATTGTTATACGGGCGATTCGGTGTCGTCGGGTCTTGATACAGGAAAGTAGCGATCTGGTCGTAATAGAAACCGTAACCGGCGCGAAATACGGTTTTATTTTGTGCGCCGAACAACGTTCGACCTAAACCTTTTTCAAAATTCGGACTGTAGGTGATGCCGACACGCGGGCTAAAATTGTTTTTGTCCTTAGGCACAATCGTATTTCCGAACGGCGAAGTGCTGCCTGCCACGGCGATTCCGTTAAGCGCGTCGCCTGTTCCGCGCACAAGCGAAGTGCAGGCGGCATTGGCGCAGGTCGGAACTCTTGACAAACTGTAAAGACTCGGAATAAACGAGCTTTCGACATTGTTTTTGTCAATCGCCGGAACATAATATTGATAACGAACGCCGTAGTTTATCGTGATATTCGGGCGGATTCGCCAAGTGTCTTGAGCGTAGAATTCACGGCGTCCGAGATTGAGATGAAAGGTAATGTCGAATTGGTCTTCGAGATAAGAATTTGCGCGTCCAAGCAAAAAGCTGGCAAGTCCCGCACCGGTTTGTGTCAGCGTAACGTTAGTTGAGCCGCTTAGCGCAGTGCCGCGTGATTGTATCTGGTCAAAAGTGTAAGAACCTTGCGTATTGTTGCTGGCATTTTCGTTTTTACCTTCGCGCGCTAATTCAACGCCGAATTTCATTGTGTGATTGCCGTGCGTCCAACTTAAATTATCGCGTATTACCTGACTTCGGTATCGGATATTGAAGCCCTGCGTCGAACCTACAAACGCGATTCCGGGAATGGACAATCCGGGAATCGCATTGAAATTGTTTTCGGGAAACGCCTGTCCGATGCTGCCCGGTCCGTTCGATAAGCCATAGTCGGATAATCTTCCGCGACCGACCAGAAGCGTATTAATGTGATTCTGCGAAAAATTGTAAGAAAGCTCGTTGGCAATCGAGGGAGTCAAAACACTGTTGTAAGTTACTGCTAAAAGCTGTCCGGGAACCAGGGTATTAGTTGTTGCCACATTCGGTAAGCTAATGCCGTTAAAGAGTCCGCCCGGTTCTTGCGTATCATTCAAATCGTGCGTGTAGCGTCCGAAAATCGAGTTATTCTGATTAATGTTATGGTCAATGCGAACGACTTCCTGACGAGTATTTTGAATCGTGTTGGCATTATAGCTAAAACCGTTTGTGCCGGAATTCGGCAGCGGAAAAACATTCAGCAAAGCGCGGGAAATCGGGCTGATGTCCGAAGCCGGAATAATATTTCCGGCGTAAGCGCGATTTGCGGTATTAAAAATTTGGTTTTGCAGTGCCTGAATGACTTGCCCGTTGGTATTGGTAACAAGCAGCGGCGTAGCGGTAACGGTCGTTCCGCTCGTGCCGTTCGCCTGCAAATAAAGCGGCAAGCCCAGACGACCCGAAAAATCTCCACCCCGCTCGGCTACGCTCGGAACAAGTGGCGTGCTGGTCGTCGCAGCACGGCGAATACGGCGAAAATCCTGCGAATAGAAAAAGAAGGTTTTATTTTTTCCCGAATCGATAAAAGGTCCGCCTTCGCCGAAATGAAGAAATGGAAGAGGACCGCTAAATGTTCCGCCGAAAGTGTTGTAGCGAAGTCTGGGAGTTGGCGCTAATGGTTTGCCGTCAAGTCCGCGCCCGCGCCGGTTATTGAAAAAAGTGTTGGCGTTAAATCTGTCATTGCGGACAAATTCATAAAGCGAGCCGTGATAATTGTTGCCGCCGCTTTTGGTAACGACCGTTACCACGCCGCCCGCCGAACGTCCGAATTCCGCCGTATAATTCGAGGTTAAAACTTTAAATTCTTTAATCGAGTCAACGGTCGGGGTTGAAAGCAGCGTAATGTTCGAGCCGCCGTCCGTATTGTTCACACCGTCCACAAGAAAATTAACGCCGTTGCGTCGCATTCCGTTAATGGAAATGGCGGCGCGGTTGGTCAAACCGAGCGACGATTCATCAGTCAAATCCGAACTAACACCGGGAACGAGTTCCAGCAATTTTGTAAAATCGCGGTTGACGAGCGGAATTTCGACGATCTGCTTATTGCTGATCAACGTCTGCCCGGTCGAACTTTCCTGAATCAAAGGGGGTTCGTCCGTCACGGTCACGGTTTCGCTCAGTGCGCCGACTTCCAAAACAATCGCCACCTGTCGTCGGTCTCTGACGTTAAGCGTTATATTCTGAACATAGCCCTTAAAGCCCTTTTGCTCGACCTTTATCGTGTATCTGCCCGGCATCAGCGGGCTGACGGTGTAAATTCCTTCTTCATTACTCTGCACCTGGCGAGTCATTCCGGTTTCCGTATTGGCGATGACAACCGTCGCGTTCGGAATGCTCGCGCCTGATGAATCGGTAACTTGTCCGGTAATAGTTGCCGCCGTCTCTTCCTGCCCAAAATTAATTCCGCTTAGGCATAACATAAAAAATGCGACCAGCAAGCTGGTAATCAATACTCTTTTACTCATAATCTTTATTCCCTCGTATGTTTTTGTTCCAAATTTTTACGCGCAATCCATAAGAAATATTTACGTTAATGGAGATTTATTCAAATTTTCGTTATCGCAACAGTCGCAAGAATTTTTACATTTCTTAGCTAATCATTGAAATCAAACGGGTTTGTTACGAAAATGTGAAATCTGAAATATTTATAACTCGAAACTTATTATTTGTAAAGCAAAAATGATGCCCGACGCCGCAAATATTCGTCATTTTTTGCTTTTGCGGCTCGTTCTATGTCATCGGGCGAACGTCCTTGTTTTACGAGATTGAGAATTTCGGTGTTAACTAGCAGACGTCCGTACTTTTCGACTTGCCATTCATTCGGGTAAAGTTTGCGTAAAGCCGCCGCGATCTCGAAGCCGGTGCGGACGGAATTGAATGCATCACGGTTCGTGATAATGATGTTCACGCCGCCGCAGTCTTCGTCCTTGAAGACGGACGCGTTTGGTTTGAATCTCACGGGAACAAATCGCACGCCGTGTAAATTCCTTTCGTTCAGATACTTAGCCAACCTTTGCCCGTCGAGCCACGGTGCGCCGACGAGCTCGAACGGCGTGTCAGTGCCGCGCCCGACGCTGACGTTGGTCGTCTCAAGCAGACCGATGCCTGGATAAAGCGTGGCCTCGGTCAGCGAACGCATGTTCGGCGAAGGGTTGATCCAGGTCTGTCCCGTCTCGTCGAACCACATTGTCCGCGACCAGCCTTCCATCTTAATAACGCGGAGATCGGCTCCGATCTTCCGCTCGGCGTTCATCATCGTGCCGAGTTCGCCGATCGTTAAACCATAGCGAACCGGCGTCGTGTGAGCCGCGATAAACGATAACTGGCTTTCGTCGGCAAGCAGCCCTTCGACCACTGTTCCGGTGATCGGATTTGGCCGGTCGAGTATGAAAACGGGCTTGCCAAGTTTCGCCGTCTCTTCCATCACGTTCTTTAAAGTTGCCGTGTAGGTGTAAAATCTCGCCCCTATATCCTGAATGTCATAAACGATTGCGTCGAGGTCTTTTAATTGTTCGGGCTTTGGCCGCCGCGTCTCGCCGTAAAGCGAATAGATCGGCAGCCCCGTCTTTTCATCAACCGAGTCTCCAACCTTCTCATCCGCCAGCCCTCGAATGCCGTGTTCCGGCGAAAACAACGCAATGAGCTTTACATTCGGAGCCTCTTTGAGAATGTCGATCGTCTGCTTCCCCGCCAGATCGCGACCGGTGTGATTGGTAACGAGGCCGATCTTCATGCCGTCGAGCTGTTTGAATTTATCGCGTTCGAGAATGTCGATTCCATTGAGAACCGGTTCCACCGGCCTATTAGGTGGCCTAAAAAGACCTCCGTACTCAAGCCTGCTGAACGCCATAGCGGCCTCCGCCTGTTCTTTAAATTTCGGTATCTGAGCCGCAACCTGCGACGCGTAAATACTCTCGGCCAAACGAAATGCCTCGATCGGGGTGTCTTCAATTGCCGACGCAACGACGGTCGCAACCTTTGCACGCAGCGGCGTGACATCGCCTTTTCCGTCGGGGTGAACGCGGTTTGAGAGAAAGATGACAAACGTCTGGGAAACACGGTCGATCCAAATAGACGTGCCAGTAAAACCGGTATGCCCAAACGACCCAAGCGGAAAAAGCTCGCCGCGATTTGATGAAAACGCCGTATTTATGTCCCACCCAAGCCCGCGAGTATCGCCAGTTTCGCTGACGACGATCGGAGCCGTCATTCGTGCAATCGTCTGAGCCGACATTATCCGCTTGCCGTCCAAAACGCCGCCGTTCAGAAGCATCTGGCAAAAACGGGCAAGATCGTCAGCGGTCGAGAAAAGCCCGGCGTGTCCGGCAACGCCGTTCATTCTGAAAGCTGTTGGATCATGCACTCGCCCTCTTAAGACTTCATCGCCCGTCTTAGAATCGCCTTCGTACGTAGAACCTAAGTAGCTCTTTTGACCGCGCACGTTCTCTGTGGGAGCGACATTCTTAACGAACTCTAACACCTGCCGAACAACCTTCTCCCGCTTCTCCGGGATAAGCGTGATGTCCAAATCACGGACCGGTGGCGGTCCGGGTGTAGGATCTTCCTGAGAAAGCCATCCGAACATCTCTGGATGAAAGTCAGTTGCGGTGAGAGATGTCCTTTCAAAAAGCTGATGCTGAATAAATATCTCCAGGCGTGTACCGGATACCCTACGGACAATCTCGCCCATCACAATAAAACCAATATCCGAATAAACAAACTTCGTCCCCGGCGGAGTCCGGAGCTTTTCTTTTTTTAGAGCGGCGAGCATGCCGTCGCGGCCGGTCCATTTTTCGCCGAGGTCAAAATCGGGAGCGTAGCCGGAGGTGTGCGTGAGAAGCTGTTGGATCGTGACACTCTTGGCCTGTGGGTCGTCGATCTCGGGGATGAATTTGCCGATGGTATCGCTCAATCGTAGCTTTCCCTGCTCGACGAGGATCATGATCGAGGTCGTCGTGGCAACGACCTTTGTAAGAGAGGCAAGGTCGAAGATCGTATCGACCGTCATCGGTTCAACGGTCGGCACGAGCGAGCGGTTGCCGTAAGCCTTGCGAAAAACGATCTTGCCTTTGTGCCCGACCAGGATGACCGCTCCGGGTAGTTTTTTATCTTTGATGTCGGCCTCGACAAGAGCATCGATCTGGTTGAGCTTGGCGGCATTCATCCCAACCGTCTGCGGCGGCGCGACCGGCAATCTATGGCCGTTGGCCAAGTTAAAAGTAAAAAGTAAAAAGGCAAAAAAAAGGCATATTTTTACTCCCAAACTAAAAACTTCGCGTGATCCGAATTTGAACATCTTAATGCTTGACCTTTGACCTTTGACTTTTGCCTTTTACTTTTGCCTTTTTACTTGCGTGTTTTCAGCTCGCGCTCGCGTTCGACAAAGCTCTCTTTACAGAGACGTGCAAATTCTTTAGCGATCGGCGAAAAATATCCGCCGCGTAGCCGCGCGAGGCCGAGTTCCCAGTTGATCGCGGCTCCTTCGATTTGCCACGAGACGAGTCGGCCTTCACGAATTTCGTCAGCGATGGTCTTTGCACCGGCTGTGCCGACGCCGAGATTGGCCTCGACCATTTTATTGATCGCTGCCTGCCGCGACAGCTCCATCACGATATTTGGCCGGACATTTGCCGCGTTAAAAAAATCGTCGATCATCCGCCGCGTATTGCCACCGTGCTCGCCCAAAATAAGTTTTTCGCCCGCCAGAGCGGCGGCGCTGATGTATTTCTCGTTTGCTAAGGCATGCGACGGATGAGCAATGGCAACTATCTCATCGCTGAAAAGCAGATCGGTCGTAATGCTCGAATTCTCGACCGGCAGCGAGACAAAGGCGATATCGATCCCACCGTGCATGATCGTATCGACGAGTGTCTGGCTCGTACCGGCCGTTACCGCCAGCTCGGAGTTGGGAAATTTCTCGCGCAGAAGCGGCAGGATCTTCGGCAATTGCTGAGTAGAAAAAACCGAAGATGACGAACCGATACGCAGCCGTCCGTGTTCGACGCCGCCGAGCTCGGCGATCTCCGCGAGTGCCGTGTCGTGTTCGCGTAATATTTTTCGCGCCCGGTCAAGCAGGCATTCGCCCGCCTCGGTCATTATCACCCGTCGCGGCGTCCGCGTAAACAGCGGCAGACCGACCTCGTCCTCGAGCTGGCGGATCTGCATCGAGATCGCCGCCTGAGTCACATTTACGCGTCGTGCTCCTGCCGTAAAGGTTTTGGCCTCGTAGATTGCCAAAAATGCTTTGAGTTGTCTGATCTCCATAGTAATTCTAAAACTTTTTTAAGATAATTTTTCTCTATCTTCTTTTTGCTTTCCTTTGCGTTCTTAGCGGCTTTGCGTGAAGTTTTAAAC
>JAYVER010000249.1:0-3849 GCA_043748725.1 Chloracidobacterium sp.
GCTTGTTGCAAAAACGCTGATAGACGCCGGCCTGTCGGCACGCGACGCGAAAAACCGCACCGAAGAAGGTTATTTTCTCAATACCGCGGTCGCCGCTTATCCAAATGCTGTCGAGGTCGCGCAGGCTCAATTTGAATCGGCGTGGTTTCAGCACGAAAATAACAATTTTGCGCTTTCGTCGCAGATGTTCACCGAGCATCTGGCCCGTTACGCGGACAAGGACACGACCAATCGCGGCAAGGCCGGTTACTGGGCGGCACGCGACTCCGAACGCGCCGGGCGGGTGGCCGAGGCGTGTGCGCTCTATGACGGAGTGTTGTATCGTTACGGGTCGAACTGGTACGGATATTTGGCTTTGGGTCGCTTGACCACAATGAAAAATCAGGGCAATTGCCGCATCACCACTCCGCCAAATCCGGCCGTCGCTAAGGCCGTCGCCAACTTGCGAATTGTCACTGTTGCCGCAGAGACCGCGACCCAAAAGGAACTCGAACGCGCCGATAAAAGCGAAGAACTTTCGATTATCGGGTTATTCGATTGGGCGATCGACGAGCTTAACGAAGCAAAGAAAACAGCCAACACAAGCCCAAAGATCAACCTTGCACTCGCACGGCATTACCGTCTAAAAGGCGACAACACCGCCGCGTTTGTTGCTCTTGCCAAGAGCTATCCCGATTACGCGCAGATGTTTCCAGAGGAAATGGGACGCGAGGAATGGGATATTTTCTATCCGCTCATCAATTGGAGCGACATCAAGCAATGGTCGCAAAATCGCGGCCTCGACCGCTATCAGGTGGCCGGTCTGATCCGTCAGGAATCGGTCTTTAACCCGCGTGCAAAGTCCCCGGCGAACGCCTACGGCCTGATGCAGCTGCTGCTGCCGACCGCCCGCACGGTGGCGAAAAATTACGGTGCGTCGGTAATGCCTACATCGCCCGAAGATCTGTATCGTCCCGCTCTAAACATCGAGCTCGGCACGGCGTTTTTGAAAGATCAGTTCGCCAAATTTGGCCGCATCGAATACGTCGCCGTCGCCTACAACGCCGGCCCCGGCCGCGTCGGCCCGTGGCGTGCGACACTGCCGCCGGAGATGGACGAATTTGTCGAGGCGATCCCTTTCAAAGAAACAAAAGCCTACGTCCAGGGCGTAATCCGCAACTCCGCCCAATACCGCCGCCTCTACGACGACAACGGCAACTTCAAACCGAACGTCGGCGCACGCCCGCTGCGAGGCGAGATCGACACGCGTCCGCGCGAAGAATTCACTGCCGAATTTCCGGACGTTGTTGTTGACGACAGCGCGGCCGAATAAAAAATAGATCACGGATTTAACGGATTGGACTGATTTTCACGGATCTGAAAATTCTATGAAATTCTTTCGTTTAGTAATTTCTGATCCGTGACAATCCGGTCTTTTCTGTGTTAATCCGTGTTCAATTCCTACGCTTTTGGATGAGAGCGGTCATAAACCTCGATCATCTTTTCCATTGAGACTTGCGTGTAAATCTGTGTCGTTGACAGGCGGGCGTGGCCGAGGAGTTCCTGGATGTCGCGGAGATCTGCACCGGCATCCAGCAGGTGCGTGGCAAATGTATGACGCAGGGAATGCGGCGAAATGTCGTGGATCGAGACGCATTGCTTGATGTATTTGTCGATCATTCGGCCGACCGAACGCGTCGTGATCCGCGTGCCTTGATAATTGAGAAACAAGGCCTGCGGGTCGCGGGTAGCGACCGGACAATTGTTCAGAAATGTGCCACGTGTCGCTTCCATATACAGTATCACCGCCTGAGCCGCCGGGTCGCCAAAGGGCACGATCCGCTGCTTTTTTCGTTTGCCGGTGACACGCACCATTCGCTCGCGAAAATCGACGTCCGCGATGTTGATATTCGTCAGCTCGCCAACGCGGATGCCCGTGGCGTACAAGAATTCGAGTATCGCGCGGTCGCGCCGGCCGAGATCGGTATTGACATCCGGCGTCTCGATAAACCGCACGGCGTCCTCCATCGAGAGATGATTGGGCAGTTTGCGCTCGATCTTCGGCGTGGCAACCATCTTTGCCGGATTGGATTCGAGCTTGCCCTCGCGGATGAGGAATTGGAAAAAAGTGCGTAGACTCGCAAGTTTTCGCGCAACCGAGGTCTTCTTATGATCGGCATGTAGTCCGGCCATCCACTCGCGGATCGTCAACCGGTCAATCTCCGCGACAGGCATATCATCCCGCTTCTCAACGCCAAACAAGTGCAGCTTAAATTGCTCGAGATCGCTGGCGTAATTACGCAGCGTATGCGGGCTAACGTTACGCTCGTATTTGAGGTGCTGGAGAAATTGATTTAGCGAATCCTGTAGCATTTGATGCGTTTGCAGAATGGAGAATGGAGAATTGAGAATTCTCAGACAAATCATTTTCCATTTTCCATTCTCAATTATCAATTCCGCTTCGGCACGTAATACCCTTTCCGCGCCCGCAGCGTCACACTCTGATTGCCCTTGACAGTGAGTGAGATTGTGCGAAGTTCGCCGCGTTTTCCAGCGTCGTCGTCACCGGGGTAATAGCTGAGAATATACTGCTGCGAAAGCTCGGCGGAGATCTGTGCAAAAGCGTCATTCATTTCGCTCTCATCTATCGGCGAATAGACCGCGCCGCCGGTTTGGGCGGTGATCTCGATCATTCTCCGCTCCGCCGTCAGCGCTCGAATGTTGGCGTTGCCGCCGCGCATGCCCGTTCGCTTGTAGTTCTCAAAATCTTTTGTCTTAACCACATAGACCTGGCAATCGTTGACCTGCAGCGACCGGATCACGCTCTCGAGCGTCGTCCGCTCGTCGCTGTACGTGTCCTCGCCGTCCGAGACGATCACGACCACGCGGCGCCCGTTCGCGGATTTGAGATATTCGGCGACCTCGACAATGCCATCGAGCAAAGCGGTCGCGCCCTTGGGTTCCGGAAAGAGGTCGATCGCGTGTGTGAGCAGTGACACGTCTTTGGTGAGCGGCTGTTCGCGCCGGGTGTAGTCCGCCACCGAAAAAAGTGCTGCCATGTCCTTTTCGGGGCGTATCACGCGGCGAAAAAATTTGATCGCCGCCTCTTTTTCAAAGTCGCGAGCTACAAAAACGCTCGATGAATTATCAAAAAGCATTGCCAGCCGAATGGGTGATTCCGACCGCGACATATCGCTGATCTCGACCACCTTACCGTCGATCTTAAGCTCAAAATCGGCGAGTTTCAGCGTCGCAGCGGCACGCCCACCGGCGTCAAGCACCGAAACCGGTATCGGCACGAGAGCAGATTCGACCTTGATCACCTCGTTATCTTCGTTCGATTTTGGGGTCGGCGATGGAGTTGGCCGGTCTTTTGGCGGAATGTGAATAGGAATAAATATCCCCGACGGCCCGCCGATCGGCTTTGGCGTTGGCGATTCGGTCGGCTTGACGCGCCCTGACTGCGCCGATACCGACGAGACCAATATGAAAATTGTCAGTATAAAATACTTCATCAAACTAAGGGAAAATGGAACCGGGGGTTAACACGGATAGAAAACGGATTAGAATAAATCACTTATAAAATATTTTCATATTAGTGAAAATCCGTTCTGATCAGTGTTTATCAGTGTTCCATTTTCTTCGTTCCATTTCTCAAATCGTTTGATTGCAAAACTGCCCGAATATATGCCTAGACAAAAATTAACTTTACGCCGGCAAAAAGCAGCACTACGGCCAACACCCGTCGCAGCGTTATCGAATCAAACTTTTTGCTGCCTAATGTCGATCCGATCAGCCCGCCCGCAACGGCCGCCGCGATCCAGACCCAGACATCGGGCGGCAGGACAGAAACCTGTGCGTAATTGCCCG
>JAYVER010000250.1:0-26669 GCA_043748725.1 Chloracidobacterium sp.
TCAATTGTTCGCTTTTCATTCCTCCATTATATAATCCTCTTACCCTACAATCGACAACAACCGACACATTTGTAGGGGTTTTTCAAAGAACTCTAGTAGATAATCAGGGAGGCTATAATGATGTCTTTTAATTTCTACGTCTTGCTCGTTTTCGCACCGCTGCTGATCCTGACGGGCATTTTGGGATTTATTATCCCGCCGAAGAAAGGCCTGACAAGCGGAGCTCCGGCCTATAATATCTTTCATATTATTTTTGGCTTGATCGGGTTAGGTGTGGTCTATTCGCAGAACGATATTTGTATCCGCGGTTTCAATGTAGGCTTTGGGATGATCGATCTCTATCAGGCCGCGGCTAGTTTTTGGCACTTTTTCCCAGAAAAATACTTTCAATGGAAACGGGCCGACGACGTTTTGCATATCATCATCGGTGCCGGGCTGGTTCTGGCGGGCGTTCTGGCTTGAAATCGTATTTTTCAAAGCGCGTTTGTTTGAAACGCTTATGTTCTATTAGCAATAGGGTGTTAATATTACCATGTTATGATCGGAGATCTTGTTTTAACAGATTACATTGAAAGGGCAACAGCTGATGCCGAATTCGATAAACTCGAAGACGGATCTTACTTCGGGAGAATTCAGTCGTGTAAAGGCGTTGTCGCCTTTGGCCCAACACTTCGCGAGTGCGAACGCGAACTACAATCCACGCTGGAGGATTGGGTGCTTGTCGGTCTCAAACTTGGTCATCCGCTTCCTGTCCTCGATAGTATTGACCTGAATAAGGAACCTCAGTATGGGTCGATGGAATCCGTGTAAACGCAGCGATTTCATTCGGCGTTTGCGTCGCCTCGGATTTGACGGACCGTTTTCGGGGTCGAAACATCATTTTTTAGTGTTTGAACAATGCCGTCTAACCGTTCCTTTAAATGATGAATATTCCGTTCCATAATTGCGGATGATGCTGCGCGAGGCCGAAGCTATCATCGGTCGCGAAATTTCATCTGAAGAATGGAATAAGATCGGATAAATGGGGTTGCTGAATCCGCGATCTACACTACGGCGACTTGTATTCCAATATCTTGAACAGTTCCTGGGCATCGGGTTCGGCGAGGTCGCGTCTGACGAGCAGCATCAGATCGACGCCCGGGCGCAGCGGATAGACGCCGACAAATTTGTAGTGCGCCGAATATTTCTGTATTACCGCCGCATCCTGATCATTCTTTTTCGCGACGATCATCTCGGACGTGCTGGCATCAACGAGCGCTCCGTGAAAATTGGCGTGACCGTACTTGAGCATGTACCAGGTCATAGGCCAGTAATCGGGCGAGACGATCTCAATGGTCGCGTCTTTGCCCTTGCCGCTTTTTTCGGAATAATGCTCGATCTGTTGGACGAGATCGAGAAACCCGCGTCTGGTATGAGCATAAACATAAACCATTTCTTCGTCGTCATAGCGGACAAAATTGAGCTGATAAGTCTGATAAGCGAGCATGGCTGTGGCGATTACCACAAAGGCGTAACCGGCCGCTTTGAGTTCGATCTTTTTCGATGAGATCAGTTCGCCAAGTCCGTAGCCCGCGACAATGCACATCGGCATAAGATAGCTGAGGGCGAGCCACGGCGTTTTGTAGGGAATGATCGTGTAAGCCGCAAAAAGCCCGAACGCCCACAACGCGGTGAACATCGCAAACCGGTGTTTCCCCTTGAGCAGAGCAACTAATGCTCCCAACGACGATAGGATCATGATCGGCGACTCGACCTTCATTCCCCATTTCAGGTACGCAAACATACCGTTTTGCGTGTGGTCTTTGCTGCCCGTTTTTGTCCATATCGTGTAAGCCTCAAGCGCTTTGGTGACGCCGTCGGCGTATGTAAAAAACGACGTGAAAAAGAGAACCGAGATGTAAACAAAAACGGTTGCGACGGCGGCGATGATCAATAAAAGATCTGTTTGTTTGCCCAACCCCAGCCGGAAATTTGTCCATGTTGTTTCGACAGGTTCGGCAAAATCGGTTTCGTTAGTCCGGCGAAGGTCGAGGAAAAACATTATCCACGCCGCAATAGCCGCAAGGGCGAGAAAAATGACCGAATAAAAGACAAAATTTTCGTGCGGGCGTGAGGTGCCCATAAAATTGTCGCTAAGCCATTTCGAGCCATCCGACAGTGTCTGGCGATTGTAGAAAGCAACGGCTATCAACACGGCATGAATACCGAGCACGATGCGAAACCAATTATTTTTGAAGACGGTGCTTTGCCGGAATTTGTCCCAGACCCACACGCTAAGGCACGCGATCAGCATTGTGCCGAGCGTTATAAACGCCGTCTCCTTGGTCGCAAACATCAGTGCGGCGGACGCTGACGCAAGCATTAGATAGATCGGGCGGCCCTCGTCCCACGTCACGATCATCTTGATAACAAAATAGACCAAGACCGCCTCGACGACGAAAAATGCCACGCGAAATGCCCACAATGCCGCCTCGTTTTGGCCGCCGAGAAACGTCGCCAAATTTAGCGCCGACGGCAGAAAACAAACCAGCAGGATCAATACCATCCAGCCGATAGCGAAATATCCGGCGCGACGCTTTTCGATAAAAAACAGTATCGCGACAACAATTGCGAGGCTCAGAAAAACAAAAAAGATCTCGTGTATAAAATACCGCGAGATATAGACCATCCCCGGCGAAAGCGCGAGAAAGAGAGCCGCCAAAAGACTGCCGATCCGGCCGATATAACGCTTCAGAAACAATGCCAGAATGACCGTCAGCACACCGAAAATGGCTACGCTCGCGCGGATAGGAATAGTCTCAAGGCCGAATAATTTAACGAAGGGGAAAGCTATGTAATAGAGCGTCGGCCCATGATAATTGGCCGGATCGTACTTGTAAATGCCGTCGCGAACCAGGTTGGTCAGGAAAAAGCCATTGACGCCTTCGTCATGATGGAGCGGTTTGATCGCGAGCCACGCGAAACGCAGCAACGCCGATACAATGGTTATCGCGGCGCCGGCGGCAAGCCAATAATAGTCGGTTTGCGGTTCGATCGTCCGCGGCGTTTCAGCTTGCGGCACTTCGGCTCGCGGTTTTTCACCTTCGTCCTCGATGTTAGCCACCGTCCTTGATTTCTTCTTTTTTGTCTTCATCTGAGATTCATTTTATCTTATAGACGCGATACTGCCCTGCTTCCGCGACGACCGGATATTTCTTGAAAAATTCCTCATTTGCTTTCAATGTGTTTTTCTCTTTCGGCGAAATGAGCACGTATTCGATATCGTATTTTCGTAAGAGTATATCCGATACACCGCCGCCCGCGTAAATTTGCCGCACGTCTGCCTCGCGCGGTGCATAATCTATGCCGTGCGACGACAAATGCCCGCTGTAACGCATCAGTGACTGCCTGCCCGAAAGCACAACTGCCGAATTGTACGTCGGGGCATTTAGAAAAAGTGCTTTTGGCGCGGTATTTCTTTTGATCATTTCGGCAACCCGCACGGCGTCTGCATCAAAAACCCCGTACTTGATCTGCCCGGAAACCGATCGCCATACGTCCAAAGCACCGGCAAGTATCAATATTGCAAAGCATGTCCCCGATGCAATTCTTAATAAATTACTCTTCTGCCAACCCCACGCGAGAGCATAAGCGATCAACGGCAGCGAGCCGACATACCAATAGATGAGCACTTTGATGTTATCCCACTCCCACGGTGCAAGTTTTGCGACGTTTGAGATGATAAATAGGAAAACGAACGGGACGTAAAACCAGAGTAGGGATAAGGGATGAGGGATGAGGGATGAATCAGATTGATTATCGAATATTTTACCTTTGTCTGTGTCAGTCCTTTGCGACTTTGCGACTTTGCGACTTTGCGTTGAAAAAATTAAGTAAAATCCCGCGATCAGGATCGGGATCACAAGACCCGTATTCTTGATCCAAAACCATAGAAAATTATCATCCCGCTTATCCCATCCGAAATGCCAATCGAAGAATTTTGAGGTTTCCGTAGCGCTTCCAGATATCGACCATAGAACCTCGGGCACAGCGATCACCGCAACGCCGATCCCGAATGTTATCCACGTCTTCCATTTCGTCGGTCTCATTGCAAACAGAAATGCCGTCACTACAAACAGTACGGCAAGGCTGTGCAGATGAATTAGCACGAGGGTTCCCGCGGCGAGACCGCCCAGCAAAGGGATGAGGGATGAGGGATGAAGGATGAATGTCTTTTTATCCTGTTTATCCTGTCCATCCCTGTTAAATTTTTCCTCTGTGTCCTCTGTGGCAAAAACTTTCCAAAGATAACCTAATACCAGAACCGTCAACGGCATACCGAGCAACAGGCTCCGCTGCGTGATAAACAGCACGACCATCGAGTTTCCCCAGCGCAGATGATCGCCAATCGTATAATCGTGCGGCAGATGCCACAGAAAATCGAGAATTCCTTTGCCCGAATCCCAAAAATCCTTAAAAAACCAGAAAAAGCCGAGTCCGCCGCTAAAAAACAGCAACGCCGGTGCGATGCGTCCGGCCAATTTACTGCCTGTGATCTTCGAGGCAAAACGCTCAAGTATGACGAGCAGCGAGAAAGCCCACGACAGATTTTGGATATGCAGGGCGGCTGTCACATCGGCGCCCAGCTTAACAAAACAAGCGGTCAGAAAATCGGCGATGAACGGATACGAAAACCTTGCACCGGCCCACGACGGATTTTGCGGCGGAAAATTATTGCCGTCTGTAAAGCTGAATATAGCACCGAGATGAAACGGCAAGTCGCCGAGATTTTGCGAGCCGCCGGTAAAGATGCCTTCCTTAGTCTCAAACATTGTCTGGGCGAAAAATAGCCAAAACACGAGAAAAAAGAAAGCATAGTAGGCAAACCGTCGAAACTTTTTGAAATTCCCGCCTTGAAAAGTCCCTTTCGCTTTTGCCCAGTCGTGCCGAAATTTTATCCGTATTGCGCGCCGTCGCAGCAACACTAAAGGCAGAAGAGTAACCGCAAGCGCTACGAGGATCGTCACTGCACTAAATCCGAAAATACACGCCGCGATAAATGCGACCAGCCCAAAGATCGCAGACCCGACGATATTTCCCGCTGCCAGCCGCCACATAAACGGCTCGTCGTCCGCAACGAGGTATGTCAGCGACATCCCGCCGAGGGCGATTAGCGTCAGTAGAAGTAATGAGATCAACATAGATGGCAGTTTTGAACTTCTAAATAAGTTACTTTAATTTTAGTGAAAAACACAATTTCTAAAGCTTCTGAAGTCGAATTTGGCGGATCGGACGGATTAACGCGGATAAATTATTAAAAAAATCCGCGAAAATCCGCCTCATCCGCGTTCAAATAAGGTCGGAAATATTTTCAAGTTACGATCCGAACTCATCGAAGATTTCTCAAAAACGTCCTGGGATTGTAAAATATAGGTTTTGAACAGACTCAGGGAAACGCTCTTATGTTACAAGCAGGAATCGTCGGATTGCCCAACGTCGGAAAATCGACCCTATTTAATGCTCTCACGGCGCAGGAATCCGCTCTGGCGGCAAATTATCCATTTGCAACCATCGAGCCGAATATTGGCATGGTTGCCGTGCCGGATGAGCGGCTGGCCGTGCTTGAGGCGATGAACAAAGCTCAAAAGGTCGTACCGGCGACTGTCGAGTTTCTGGACATTGCGGGTCTTGTTCGCGGTGCGTCCAAAGGCGAGGGCCTCGGCAACCAGTTTCTGGCCAATATCCGCGAATGCGACGCTGTTATCCAGGTTGTCCGCTGTTTTGACGACGACAATATTATCCATGTCGAGGGCTCGGTCAATCCGACCCGCGATATTGAGACGATACAGATCGAGCTGGCACTCGCCGATCTCGCGTCCGCCGCAAAACGCCGTGACAAGGCCGCGAGAGCGGTAAAGGCATCCGGCGATAAAGCGGCAAAGATCGATCTCGATATACTCGACAAGATTCAACCATTTTTAGAAGAAGGCCGCCCGGCTCGCGCCGCCGATCTGACCGAGGACGAACGCGCGATCCTCAAAAGCTGGTTCTTTCTCTCGACCAAACCGACCATCTACGCCGCCAATGTTGACGAAGAAACGCTCGCCGACCCTGCGTCAAATCCACACGTTGCGGCCGTGATGAAACACGCCGAGATCGAAAAGGCCGATGTCGTCGTCATCTGTGCCAAGCTCGAAGCCGAGTTGGTCGCCCTCGACCCCGCCGAACGCACCGAATATCTCAAAGACCTCGGCCTTACATCGAGCGGAGTCGATAAACTCATCAAAGCCGCCTATCACATGCTTGGTCTGATGTCGTTTCTGACAGCGGGTGAAAAAGAAGTACGGGCCTGGACTATCCCCATCGGCACCAAAGCCCCGCAGGCGGCGGGCGAGATCCACACCGACATCGAACGCGGCTTTATCCGCGCCGAAATCGTCGGCTACAACGAACTCATCGCCTCCGGTTCCATGAACGCCGCCAAAGAAAAAGGCGTCGTCCGCGTCGAAGGCAAAGAATACGTCATGCAGGAAGGCGACATCGTCAATTTTCGGTTTAATGTGTGAGGCTGGTACGATCGGCTCCGTTTAGAAATGTGAAGGTATGCCCTCGGCAGGACTCGAACCTGCAACCGAGCGATTATGAGCCGCGCGCTCTACCGTTGAGCTACAAGGGCATACGAATCAAGTGTAAATTAATCGCGATTTTCCCGCAAATTGTGATCTTATTCGGCTTGGTTTTTCCTTTGCGTTCTTAGCGACTTGGCGTGAAATGATCTTACGCAAAGACGCGAAGCCCGCAAAGTTAAGATCAGGTCAGCAGCGGCCGGAAGATGACAGCGCTGCGTATTTTTGCAATGCTTTCACCGATGTCGACTGCATTGGCGTCCGGATTTTCCTCGGCAAATGCTCGTTTAATCTCGTCGTCGGTGTTACCGTGGAGCAGGTTTTCGAGAACAAACATTTCAGGCTCGCCAAACTCCGGAATGCCGAGGGCGTTTGAAGTTTCGACGCCGACCACGCGCGTTTGGGCGAGGTCAAATGTCCAATCGAGCACTTTTTCGATCGGATCGGCATCGGGAAACCGTTTCTTTATCAACGAAAAGATACGGTTGCGTTCATCGACATTCAAGAGGAGCGCCATGAAAAATCGATGTTCCGGATTTGTGACAAAGCCGCGCCGGTCAACTATCTCATCGAGCATATCCTGACGCTCGAAAACAGGCTTGAAAATTTCACCTACGGGCCCGTGCCGTTTTGCGACGATCTCCAAAAAGTTGTCAAAACGCGTCTTTGGCCCCTCAAGTTTGAATAGCTGGCTCAGCTGATTTGACCGCAAAAGGTGACGGAGCTGCGTCAGGATCGAAAACGAGGTTTGCAAATCGCTTTTGTTCAGCAGATCGGCGATTTGGCGATCCGCGTCCGGATGTTTTGCGCGGATCAATGCGGACATTATCTGGATCTTTTTTGTCGTTGTTTCCTGTTCGAAAAACGGGTCGACAGCCAGCGAAGGCTTTTGATATGAGAACTGCGGGAGATGCAGCGGCGAGCGGTCGGTGCGGACGACGATCGTCGCGGACGGCTGTTCGAGATGAAAAAGCGCGTGAATATATTGCTTTCCGGCCCAAATCTCCTGCACGTCGCCGACCTCCAGCAGCTCGCACACCTTGAGATTCATATCGCCGATCTCGGCAAATGTATTAACCACCTCGCGGCACGTCCATTCGTACCAGCTATGAATGCTCGAACCCATCAGCACCTGAAACGCACCGCAAAAGCTGTGCTGGTGGATGGCCGTCGTCCCGTCAAACCAAAAATAAACGTCGATATGAAAACGCGGGCCCGAAAAAATGGTGATCGGCGGATCGGCAAAACGGGCGTTTAGATCGCGCTGTCGCGGAAGCTCAGGCTGCTCAAGCGACCATTCGACTACATCCCAGGCCGAAAGCTTTGACGGCAGATCGGCGCGCTTGAGCGCATCCTTCGCGATCGCGGGCAATAGTTCCTCGTTGTAATTCTGTTCGAGCCAGAGTTTTTCTATCTCGGCGCCAAGTTGTTGAAAAAGGTCCATTGCGTTATTTGTTTCCGTCAAACTTCGGCTTCTTACTACTGATCTTTAGATACGTCCCGTCCGACGTTACGTTGAGGCCAAAGCCGCAAGCAAAATCCTCGCCGTCTTGCGAGACCTTGATCATTCCCGGCTTCACAAACTTTATAGTGATCCTACACTTGCCCGATTCGCTTGATTCATAAACGGCGGTGTCGCCGGTGATCGTAGCTTTGTCATCGAGCGTCCCCAGATTGGCCATCAGCTCGCCGTTCTGCATCGTGTATGGATAGGTCAGATCCATCGCGATATGCAGCTTTCCGCCGCCGAGGGCGAGTATCTTTATTTCGTTGGAGTTGCCCTTGTACTTACCCTTAAAATTCATCCGAAATGTGCCGTTCACCTCGGCCGCCGGGACGGATTTGCGGCTAGTCTGGGCATGCAACCCAACCGCCGCAAATCCCGCAAAAGCCGTCACACAAAGCATTAAGAAAATTGTTTTAGACATAATTCTCCTTTTCGTAGTTGGATTTATCTGTTATATTGACGCCTAACTCTTCCAAAAATTTTAGCATTTAAAAGGGGAATATTGATGAGCGCTGCTATAGACGACCTAAACCCAAAAGCCGGACGCGAATTCTTTGGCCATCCAAAAGGCCTTCCGACTCTGTTCATGACCGAGATGTGGGAACGATTTTCGTTCTACGGCATCCGGCCGCTACTGATACTGTTTATGACGGCAACGCTCATGGATGGCGGCTTTGGATTTGAACGTCCTAAAGCGGCAGCGATCGTCGGGATATACGCGGCATGCGTATATCTCTCGTCTCTGCCGGGCGGCTGGATCGCCGACCGTTTGCTGGGTCTGAGGCGGGCGATTATGTACGGGGCGGTCCTGATCACCTCCGGCCACCTCTCTATCGGTCTGTCAGGATTTTTCGGCGGAAAGATCATGTTCTTTATCGGGCTTATCCTGATCGTTCTCGGCACCGGTTTGCTCAAGCCGAATATCTCCGCAATCGTCGGTGACCTTTACCCCGAGGGCGGAGAGCGGCGCGACGCCGGGTTTTCGATCTTTTACATGGGCATAAATCTGGGAGCTACGCTCGGACAGATCGTAACCGGATTTCTCGGCGAAAAATACGGCTTTCACTGGGGCTTTGGCGCGGCCGGCGTGGGCATGGCGTTTGGCTTGATCTGGTTCGCTGTCCGTTCCCGCACAACGCTTGGAAATATCGGCATCGAACGGACCCGCGATCCGGACCCGACAATTCAGGCCGGATATGAAACGCGGGTAAAAGTGGTGGTCGCTGTTGGCCTCGCAATAATTGCGTTAATGGTAATTTTGACGGCCACCGGCGTCATCGTCTTAGATCCGCAGACGGTCGGCGGCTATATGATCTACGTATTGGTCGGTCTAGCAGTCGCCTTTTTTGCCTATATGTTTATTGCGGGCAAACTGAATAGCGATGAGCGAAAGCGTGTGGTCGTCATCGGCGTTTTGTTTATTTTTGCTGCGATCTTTTGGGCGGCATTCGAACAGGCCCCGACCTCGCTCAATCTATTTGCAAAGGATTTTACGGAACGAAACATTAGCGCGACCCCCTCGCTATTAGTTGTCCCGGTAACCATCGCGATCCTGGCGTTCACAGCCGCGCTTGTACTTATCCTTATGCGCATGCTAGCTAAGCGCGTTGCAATAGATGGCTCCTTACAGAACGCGATTGTGCTTATCGCCGTAGGGATCGCATCACTCATTATCTACGCTATGGGCGTCGGCTTCGAAGTGCCGGCACTTTGGTTCCAGTCCATTAACTCATTCCTTATCATCGTTTTTGCACCGATATTTGCCGGAATCTGGACATGGTTCGGCACAAGAAATATCAGTATATCCGCTCCGGCTAAGTTCGCATTGGGCTTGTTTTTGGCAGGCGTTGGATTCTTCATTATGATCTTTCCGGCCAACATGCTTGTTTCTACCGGCGGCCTGATCAAAGTCTCGGCATGGTGGCTGGCCTTCAGCTATCTCTTCCAGACCTTTGGCGAACTGCTTCTAAGTCCCGTCGGGTTATCCTCAATGACAAAACTCGCGCCCCGCCGTTTCGTCGGCCAAATGATGGGCATCTGGTTCCTTGCGGCCTCGGTGGGGAACCTCATCGCCGGTCTCGTCGGCGGCAGCGTTGACCCGGAAAAACTCGAGCAAACGCCAAAACTCTTTACCGCAACAACCATCGCCCTTGTCATTTCCGCGATCGTATTAGCTGTGCTCGCCATCCCGATAGCCCGAATGATGAAGAAAACCGAGGACGTGGCTTTCGATCCGGTTGCGTAGAAAAAATGCATTGGCAAAGTTTGGTATTTTTTAATCTTGCGGCTAAAATCGTGCTGTGAATTTTGAATGGGATGATGAAAAAAACAGGCTCAATATCAAGAACCACGGATTCGACTTGCCGATGCATGGGAAGTATTTCAATTTCCAATGCTTATCGAGCCAGACGATCGCTTCGATTATGGCGAGGAGAGGTGGTCAGGGCTGGGCATTCTCGGAAACCGCATCGTTAAAATAATATATACTGAGCTTGACGAAGATAATATTCGGCTCATTTCGCTTCGCAAAGCGCTAAAAGATGAACGAGAAGAATTCAAAAAATCATTCGAAAACCGATTGGGCTAGAATTGACGCCATGACGGATGATGAGATAGATACCTCCGACAGTCCAGAGCTTGGCGAGGAATTTTTCGCAAACGCCCAGTGGCGTCTGCCTAAGAACAAGAGAGCCGCAATGCTAAGCGTCGATTCGGAAGTTCTGGAATGGTTCGAAGATCAGGGCGCCGATTTCCAATATCGCATTAACGCCGCATTACGTATATACGCTGAAGCCCACCGTCAATGAAATGAAGTAAAAAGTAAAAAGGCAAAAGTAAAAAGGCAAAATCCGGAACGCAGATCAAGGCGTCTATTCCTTTTTTGCTCTTTTGCCTTTTTACTTTCCCCTTTGCCTATAGGTCTGCATCGCCTCGGCGGCACCGGCGTGCATGATCTCCGGTTTGTGATAGCGCCAGTGTTTTTCAAACTCTTCGTCGGTCATCGCCGTATTACTTTCACGGGTCTTTTCTTTTAAATAATTTTCGGCCCAGGCACGAATTTCGAAATCAGTATTCAACGCTGTGCGTGAGCCGTGCATCAAATTGTCACGTTCCATATGGTTTATTTCTCCGTATGTTAGATTATTAAATAGATTGTGCTATAACAAACGCCCGTTGGGGCTAATTTTCTGGAGTTCTCTTGTGAAAAAAAATTTTGTCGGTGCATTTCTCGCGGCTTCGTTTCTCGTAAACCTTAGTTTTGGACAAGCGGCAAAGCTCAAGCCAACCGCGGCAAAAGCTCCGGCCTCAGCCGCAGCCATTGATACGAACGTCGCGATATTTACCAAAACGCTGCCCAACGGCCTAGAGGTGATCGTTTATCCCGACTCAAGCGTACCGCTAGTGACGGTAGAAATGGCCGTGCGAAATGGCTCGTTCACTGAACCGCCTGAGCTAAACGGCCTCTCGCATCTGTATGAACATATGTTCTTCAAATCCAACGATGCGATCATACTTCGCAAATGCGATCTGCACATTCCCGACACGAGATGCGGCAATTCGGCAATTTTACGCGCTCGAGTTGGCGACGCCAGCTATCTCGACTCGATCGGCGATCTCGGCATCGTCTATAACGGCTCGACCCGCGAAGAGGTCGTCAACTATTACTACACGACGACGAGTCCGTATCTCGCGACGGCGATCCGCAATATAAATGACGCGATCCGCTACCCTGTTTTTGACGAGGGTGAACTAACGGACGAAAAAAAGGTTGTGATTGGCGAAATGGATCGGCAGGACGCCAATCCGTATTCCGATCTTGTTCGCGTCTTGAATGAAAAGCTGTTTTACAAATATCCGACACGCAAAACGCCTATTGGCACGCGCGAATCCGTCCAGAACGCAACGACCGAAAAAATGCGGCTGATCCAGTCGCGTTATTACGTGCCGAACAATGCGGCATTGGTCGTTACGGGCGACGTTAAACCCGATGAGGTTTTTGCGGTGGCCGAGAAAACTTTGGGCAGTTGGCAGCGCCGGGCGGTTAATCCGTTCAAGGAGTTTCCGCTCGTTGATCATCCGCCGCTGACAAAAAGCGAAGGCATCGTCATCGACAAGCGTTCGGGCGGCGACGGCCAAAATAATGACGACCAAAACATCGCCATCAACATTGGTTGGCAAGGGCCGTCGATCGGCAAGGATAACGCGGCGACATACGCGGCCGATGTGTTTTCGTACATTCTCAGCCAGCCGGATTCGCGTTTTCAGCGAGATCTGGTTGACTCCGGTCTGACCTCAGGCGTCGGGATCGGCTATTACACACAACGAAATGTCGGGCCGATAAATGCAGTGATCCAAACCACGCCGGAAAAGGCCAAAGCGGCGTTGAAAGCCTTTTATGCGGAGATCGCCCAGTTTAATTTGCCGGGATATTTCTCGGATGACGAGCTTGAAAGCTCAAAGACTATCCTCGCCGCAAACGACCTGTATGAGCGCGAAAAATCGAGCGAATATACACACACGCTTGGTTTTTGGTGGTCCTCGACCGGCATCGACTATTACCGGGGCTACCAGAAAAATCTAAATGCGGTCTCGCGTGCTGACATAAACCGGTACATATCGACATATATCACCGGCAAACCGCACATCGGGGCCGCGCTCGTCGCCCCGACCGTAAAGGCGCAGGCAAAGATCACCGAAGCCGATCTAATCGGCACCGCACCGGCTCCGCGTCCATAGACTCGCTGACATTATTATTTTTATGAAGATCTCTTTTTATCAAAAACCGACCGTTTTGCTTCTGATCTTTTTGGTCGCCGTTTCAACTTTTGCACAGACGGGCCGGATCGAAAACATTGCCGCCCAGGCCGCACTTGTCTCCGAATTTGAGATCAACGGTCTTAAGGTGATACTCAAGCAGCGTGCCGCCGCTCCGACCGTAGCCGTCGGGCTTTTTGTTCGCGGCGGGTCGGCTAACCTTACGGAAAAGAACGCCGGTATCGAAGACCTGATGTTAAACGCGGCCATCGAAGCCGGAAAACAGTTTCCGCGTCAGACCGTCCGCCGCGAATTGGCGCGCACCGGCGGCACGATCGGGGCCGGTTCGAGCACCGACTACAGCGTCGTGTCTTTTTCGTCGACACGCAAGAGCTTTGACCGTATATGGGACATATTTTCGGACGTTGTCTTAAACCCGTCATTTGTTCCGTCGGATGTCGAGCGTATCCGCAGTCAGTTATCCACGAGACTAAGCGCATCCGAGGTGGACGGCGACGGGGCTTTGAGCTCGCTGAGCAGCCGGACGATCTATGCCGGGCACCCTTACGCAAACGATCCGCAAGGCACGCCGGCGAATATCGGAGCTTTCAAGGTTGACGATTTGCGAAATTATCACCGCGATATAATGCAGACTTCGCGGTTGCTGCTCGTCGTTGTCGGCGATATCGACATATCTCAACTGAAAACGCTGGTTGCCGCATCGTTCGGAAAACTGCCCAAGGGAAACTATCAGGCAAAGGCGCTGCCGCCGCTGGATTTCTCAAAGCCGACGCTCGATGTCGCTCGACGTACGCTTCCGACTAACTATGTGCAGGGTGTATTTAATGCGCCGTCGCTCAGTTCGCCTGATTTCTACGCAATGCGAGTTGCGACGACAATTTTGCAGCAGCGTATTTTTCAGGAGGTTCGCGACAAACGCCAGCTATCTTACGCTCCGAACGCCGACATGAACAATTTTGTCGCCAACACCGCAAATATTTATGTAACGGCGGTGGACGCAAATCAGGCCGTCCGCGTTATGCTCGACGAAATAAAAGTGCTGCAAAATGCTCCGGTCACACCCGAACAGATTTCGGGCATGGCGGGACAGTATCTGACGACATACTACCTCGGCCAGGAAACCAACGGGGCACAGGCCCGCAGCCTGGCGGAATATGAATTGATCGACGGCGGCTGGCGTAAATCGTTCGAATACCTGAACCATATCCGAGAGGTCAAACCGCAGGATGTGCAGAACGTCGCCAAAAAATATATGCGAAATATACGGTTTGCCGTTGTGGGTGACCCGACCGCGATCGACCGTTCCATCTTCCTGCAAAATTGAATTCAGAGTGCGCAATTTATCGCGTAGAAGAACGCGATGAATCGCGCACTCTGAACATTAATCTCTTTCGCTGTCTTTCGGTCGTTTTGACGGCTCGCTGTCCTTCTTCGGCTCGCTCTTTGGCGGCGGCGGATCGCTTCGCGGCTTTGGCTGCTCTCTCGGCGTTGGAGGCTCGCTTCGCGGCTTGACCTCTCGCTGCGGAGGTTCAGACCTGGGCGGCTGCCGCGTCGGCGGTGATGGATCATCACGCGGCTTTATCTCCCTCTGCGGAGGCTCAAACCTCGGCGGTTGCTTTGTCGCCGGAGGATCATTGCGTGGATTTGCATCCCGCTGCGGCGGGCTGTCGCGCTGAACCCTTATTTGCTTTTGCTCATCGCCGCGATCTCTTATCGGCGGACGAGCTACGGCTCCGGTACTTCGCGTACCGGACGGCTCGATATCAGTGGTTCTGATCCCGTTCCTATCGTCATTTGTTCGCACCGGCGGACGACCTCCGAAAATTCGGGTCGTTCGAAGCTCCTGATCGAGCGGTGCATCCGATTTTCGCTGTGCCGCACCCGTCTGGATATGTCTCGCGCCGTCGTCGCCTCGCGGCTTATCCGTCATTATTTCGCGGCTGATCCTCCCGGTCATCTGTTTATATTCCGGCAGGTCGAGGCGCGATTCGCTTGTCGTAGTTTTAGCAAGTAGAGCATTAGCGACCTCCGGCGGCGCGGTCCGAATCCCTCGTGTTTTTGCTCCAAAATCTCTCGAGTCCGTGGTTACAACGCCGGTCGGAGGCACGCGGTCTAATCGTCCCCACTCAATATCGGCACCTTTCCTCGTGGCTTTGGCCAATGCCGATCCACCTGCTACAACGGGCGGGCCTAAGGGGGTTTGTGTCGGCCTAATGCCGCCCGGCGGATTGACCGGCGGGATCCGTGTCGGCGTTGGCCTGATCCGGCCCTGATGATCGTCGTCATCTCTGCGGCCGTGGTGATCGTTGTAATTGTAATATCGGTGATGATACCCAAGCGGATACCAGCAAACATTGTCATTAAAAACATTGATCACGACGAGTGCCGGGAACCACCAGCTTCGCGCGGGACGGTAATAGCCGTAAGGCGTCCAGGCCCAGTAACCATTATCATAGACCCAGCGGCCGTGGTGATAGGTCGCCCAGCCCCACGGCTCGTCGTTGACCCACGTCCAGCCATACGGCGGAACCCAACGCCAATGCCCGTAGCGGTACGGCGACCAATCCGCATAGAGGTTGATCGAATTTTGATATGGCCGCCAGACATAGCCGTAACTGGCCGTGTGGATCCATTCGCCGTAACCATTGAGGTCATCGGCACCGTAAATATCGTTGTCGTAATATGTGTCGTAATAAGCGTCCCTGAGACGTGCGGCGATCGTCGAGTCGCGATCCGCGGCCCAGTTATCAAACTCATCAGTAAATCGCACTGCCTCCGCCGTTTCCCATTCGCCAGCGTTACCACCCGTCGTAAAAACGCGCGCGCTGCGGCCGCTTTTCAACGTAAATCCGGCATTGTCAGAATACACGCGGGCCTCGCCGCCACCGGTAACGCTCACGCGAAGGTCGGTATCGCCCGCCTTCCCGGCGTCGATCCGGTACGTGCCCGACTTTTCCACCGCGACCGTTGTTTTTGGAGCGTCGATCTCAAAATACCCGGCCGCTTTGTCGAGATCGGTAACCCGCAGACTCATTGTTCCCTGCGATATACTGACCGCGATGCCTTCGCTTTTTAGGACCGAGATCTTGAGGAACGAGTTCTGGTCGAGACGGAGATGGCTGAAATTATTAAACTGTATCTCCAAACGCGAGTCGCCGCTTGTCGCCAGTTCGTCACCTTCGACGATCGGCAGATTCAAACCCGCTTTTTCCCAATCCTGGCTGTCCACCCGTCTTATCTGCACATCGCCGCGAATAAAACTGATCCGTGCAACTCGTGCTGTTACCTCCGGCGCGTCCGTGTCGTCCGCCACGGCATTAGTGTCTATATCCGGCAGATTAAGCGTCTGCGCCGGTCTGCCCGCGCCAAAAATAACACTCACGCCGCCCACGGCAAACGCCATTACAAAAATCATCAACAAAAAAACCTTGCCCGATCTATGCATAAGATTCCCTCCACATATCTTCATTTAATTTGTCTTGAGAAGAGTGGCCGAAATATGAAATTTCAACTGTTGCCGAAATCGACTGCAATAATCATACCGCCCGCGTAATTGAGGATGCGGGAATAGCTCAATATTGATTTTGTTAAGAATTTTCGCAGTGTATAGATTCTTAAATCGCAACCAAATCGTGCAGTAAAGGGATTTTGGTCACGAAATCGTGTAGGTCGTACGATATTCAGGCAATTGGTCCCGAGTTGTTTTCAGAAAGAGTCGATATCCAGAAGATCACCGATGCGTTCGATGGTAATGTCGGCTGGTGGGTATTTTGCGACCTGTTCCATGTCGAGAGCGTAGTGGCCTTGCCGCGGAAAAACGGTTGTTACCCTGTCGCCCCACACATCTTTTACGGCTGACAAAATGCGCACCTTGTCGTCAACCAGCACGTATTTTTCGGCCGGATAACGGCGTGTCACATCGGCCAGATCGGTTTCTTTGTGAACATAGATCAGGATATTTCCGCTCACGGCCTCAAACAGCCCCGACCTTTCGATCTTTCGCGGCTGAAAAACGACATCGCCATCAGTCAGTATTACGACTGTGCCCAATTCGCGGCATCGCTCAATAACATCGAGCGAATTTGGAAACAGCCGGTTGGCAAACGGATAATTGATCAGATAGGTCGAAACCGCAAGAAGGCGCGAGTCGTAAGGATTTGCTATCCGGTATCGCTGCAACGCACCCAAATAATCGGCGTAACCGAGTTCGCTGCGTAAAGTCTCGAAGATCTCCCAGTAATGGCCGCTTCGTTCGGCACCGACCTCTTTGTCCAGAAAGCGCCTGAGATCCTGCGTCACGCGGTCATTATCGAGGAGCGTGTTGTCGACATCGAAAAGGAAAACTGTCTCGGATTTGGCCATAAAGCAGGTGGAATGAGTCAATCCTGGTTTCGCGGATTTCCTGCCATTTCCAAAACGGAGATTGCCTGTTCCCGTGTAATAGGTGGAAATCCTTCAAGAAAATCTTCGAGATTGTCACCTCCTTCGAGATAATCGAAAAGATTCTTAATAGGTACGCGAGTTCCGGCAAAGACGGGCAATCCACTTAGTTTTTCAGGATTTATTTCGATAACGCCATTCTTCATATCGCGATATTATCACAAATCAACTCGTCAATCGCCGATAAATATTCGGCATTCGTTCGGGCAGCGAGAGCACGTCGTCGATGATCGTATAGCCGACATCGCCGTAGAGGTCTTTTAATTCGCTTTCCGATTCGCGGTCGACTGTTATGCAGAACGGCGTGACGCCCGCCATTTTTGTCTCGGTTAGAGCTTCGCGGACGTCCTCGCGGGCATAGCGGGCGTCGCCGTAGTCGTGGTCGTACGGGCGCCCGTCGGTCAGGATTATGAGCAGCTTTGTGCGGGCGTCCTGCTTTAGCAACTTGGCCGATGCGTGACGGATCGCAGCGCCGAGACGCGTGTTGTTTTGAAACATGATACCGCCGATGCGCCGTTCGATGTCGTCGGAGTATTTCTCGGCAAAATCCTTGACGACGTAAAATTTCACATTTCGGCGGCCCTCGCTTGTAAACCCGTTTATCGAATAGACATCGCCGACGGCTTCGAGAGCCTCGCTCATCAGCACAAGGCCTTCTTTTTCGATCTCGATGATTCTGCGGCCAGGATGGGTATATGGCTGGAGCGGATTTCGAGTGATCGTTCTCGCCGTTGACGATGATTGATCAAGAAGAATCGACACGGCCACGTCACGCTGTTTTCTCAGGCGTTTTGTGTAGATATTCTCAGATTGCTGACCATCGGCTTTGCGGTCGACAACAAAATCTACCAGTGCGTTTAGATCGTAATCCTCGCCGTCAATCTCGCGGTTTATGCGGGTCAGGTTTTCGGGCTTCATCAACTGAAACTGATGCCTGATCGACGAGATCACGCCGCGATAACGCGAGCGGGTAAGCTCGACAAAGTTTCGGTCTCCTTGCTTTACCTTTTTTTCGATGACGCGGCTCCAGCCGACGCGGTAATCATTTAGCTCGCGGTCCCATTCGTCGTAAGAGAAAGCGATATCATCCGCCTCGAGCGCCTGCTCCGGCATTTCGTTTTGCGACCATGCCTCGGCCCCTTGCAGATCGTCGGGATCGCCCTCGTCGTCAAGGCTGTTCCAGGCGTTAAAAAGGTCGCGGATATCGTTTTTCGGCTTATCGCGTTTGGCTTGGTCCTCAACAGGAGCTTCGGCACTCTCCTTGTTGTCATGAGCGAAATCGCCTTTTTCTTCCGTTTGGTCGGACTCGGCTTCTTGGGTTTGTTCCGGCGAGATATTTTGAAAAAGGGTGTAAACACGACTCGTCGCCATGATCGAATCTGCAACCGTCGGAAATGAGAATTGAGAATTGAGAATTGAGAATTGAGAATTAAAAATACCGGGTTTCAAATTCTCCATTTTCAATTCTCCATTCTCAATTGTTCCAGCTGCGTCTCTGCGGTGAAAGTTCACAAAATTCTCCAAGACCGTCTCGATCTCGGAAACGATAGTACTATAAAATTGCCGTGCGTCGTCGGTCGCTCCGCCGCAGAGCGTGATCTGAAAAAGAAGCTCGAACGGCACTTGATGGATCGGCAGGTCAAAGATGTATGGACGATTTTGCCTGAGATAGGTCTGCATCAGATCGAGATCTTTTCGCAAGCCGCGATACGTCTGCCGCAGACGGCTGTCGATGCGGGCATTTTCCATCGTGCCGAATATCTTTCGAGCCAGTCTCGGCTCTGGAAATGCATTTAAAACCGCTCGGTAGTCTGAATCAGCGGGTAGATTGCGGATTGCGGATTGTGGATTGCGGATTTCAGGAATATACCCGTCGAGCGAGGAAGCGTCGAGTTCTTCTCCGGTTGCCGAATATAGTTCAGATAGTTCAGCGAATGCAGCCCGCAATTCGACGGTATCGCGGTCAAATGTGCCGAATTCGATCTGCCCCGCACCGTGGGCGGCAAGGACTTTATATAGGCGAAAATCCATCTCATCGTTGTCAAATTCGGCCACCGAGAGAGGCAGATAGATAGTCTTGCCATCGCCGATCCGTGTTTCCTGGGGCAACGCGACAAGCGGTGCGATCTCAACTTCTTTACCGGTCAGAGCCTCAACGTACATCCGCAGAACGGCTTGAATGTTTTCAAGCTGAAGGCCAAGACGGGATTTTTGCAGACTTGCGTTCGACGCGCGGGTTTCGAGGGCAAAATAGCTGCGGCGTGCCTTTGCCGAATCTGATTCCCGCTCGCGGATGCCGTTTTCGACCCACTCTTCGAACTGCTCGATCGAGACCTTCTTCAATGCCGATGCGCTCGATTTGAAAGCGGCCAGAGCGCTCTCAGCATCGGTTTCGGCGATCTTCGCCGTCAACTGGAGCACACGACGTATCGAATCTACGGGAACGGGGTTCTTCTTACCGGCAAGCTGCGCGAAAAACTTTGGCGTTGCACGCAAAAACGAGATCAAAACGGCGTTGCCCTGGCTTGCGATCTCACGCGAAAGCGCGCACCAGTCGTCGAACGCACTTGTCGCAGAGGCCAAAACCTTGCCGCCAGACGCGACAAAGTGCAGCGTGACGCTGCCACCGAATTCAAGAAATTCACCTGAGCGATTCATCAAGAGTACAGCGTTGTCAGCGGAAATTTCCGCCAGCGATTCGGGTAAATTTTGCCAAAGATCAGCGGTCAAACCGCCAGTTCGATTGGCAAAATTCGAGGCGAGAGCAAGCACTGCTTCAGCCACGGCTTCTTCGTCAAACCGCGCCAGAGCCCGTGCTACCGCCGGGGTATGTTCGAGAAAATCGGCGCTGTGTTTGGCGGAACGCTGAGCGATCTCGACCGCGAGATTCAAAATATCTGTAAGGAGCTTTTTATCGTTTATATCGGCCGCAATGCCTGGAATCAGGTGAAACGTCTCAAGCGCGATCGATCTCGACAGCACCAATTGCCGCGAACATACCTGAAAAACCGCAGCTCGTGCGTCCTCCGGCACCTTTTTCAACCCTTCAACACCGGTCGTAAAGAATTTGACGCCGGTTTCTGCATTTCCCATCGCCAGCCGACGGCCGAATTCGCCCCAATGCCGCAGATCGTCGGCTGACAATATCTTTGCGGCTTTCGGCACCGCTTCGACAAACTCGCGGCTGACGCGTAAGCTAACTCCCGCCAGCGCCGCGCTCACCTCCAGCGCCACCCGCTTTTTATCTCCCGGCAATTGCCCAAGCTTTCGGGCCAGACCGGTCAATGTCGGCTTAGTTTGGTTATTGCTTTCGGCCACAAATTGATTTTAAAGCAAAAAGTGGAAAGGTGGAAAAGCATCAGGTCGCGGTTAGTGATGATGCTCACCCGTGACTTAGTTCAGCTTGGCGATGTCGAGCAGTTTTGAGAAATCGTCAAAGTGAAACATCGTCTCGTCCTTGCAGTAGTCGCAGAAAAATGTAACGTCTTCGCCGAGGTACATATCCTTAAGGTGATAGGCGATAAAGCAGCCGTAGCAACGCTGGATGCGTTTGCCGAATTCATTTAATACGTCCTTGTTAACGTGAGTTTCCATAAGCATATAGTGATTTTATCACAGCGGTTTTGGGACGGCGGCTTGCAAAATTATTTACGGTGTGTTTTTAATAGTAGAAACGATGTTGCAAAGCCGTAAACACATTCATCATCTCCACCATCATCACGCGAGACATTCGCGCGTGAACTGATACAAGTTTTTAACAAACTCAAAAATTAGTTTTTATCCAAACGCCGCGAGACTTGAAAAGTATCGAGGGCGATATTTTGTCTTTTTGGGAGTACTGAATGAAATGAAAGAACCGAAATTAAAAATTGCACTGCAAAAACAAGGGCGGCTTGCCGATGGCTCGACCGCATTGCTGAAAAAATGCGGCATCGGCTTTGCGAACGGACTTGGAAAGCTGCGGGCCGAGTCCGAGGACTTTCCGATCGAGATCTATTTTTTGCGGGACGACGATATACCTGAGTATGTTGCTGACGGTGTGGCCGACATTGGGATCATCGGCGAAAACGTATTGGCCGAAAATCCGAAGCCGGTCGAAATGATAGAGAAGCTTGGTTTTGGCCGGTGCCGCCTTTCGATAGCGGTTCCCAAGAATTTAGATTACCGTGAACTTGCCGATCTGTCGGGTCGGCGGATCGCCACCAGCTATCCGAATATTCTTGCCAGGTTCTTTGCCGAGCGCTTCGTCGAGGCGGATATTCACGAGATAAGCGGATCGGTTGAGATCGCTCCGTCAATCGGGCTCGCGGACGCTGTGTGTGACTTAGTTAGCTCGGGAAGCACACTGTTTTCCAATGGTTTGGCCGAGGTCGAGACGGTGATGAGATCGGAAGCGGTCTTGGTCGCCAATCAAAACCTGACGCAGCCGTGTCGAGAAATTTTGGACAGGTTGCTTTTCCGGATTCGGAGCGTGCTCGCAGCTCAGGCGAACAAATACATTTTGCTTAATGCGCCATCGGATAAGGTGGCCGATATTGCGAGGATCCTGCCGGGAATGAAGAGTCCAACGACGATGCCGCTCGCTGAGCCCGGATGGGTGTCCATCCATTCGGTTATCAACGAGACTGATTTTTGGGAAATGGTTGACAACCTTAAACGAGCCGGAGCCGAAGGCATCCTGGTGCTGTCGATAGATCAGATGATCAGGTAACGTGCATGAATATAATCAGATATCCGGAACGCGAAACTTGGGCCGGTATATTAAAAAGGCCTGTGCTCGACACGAAATTTCTCGAACGTACAGTCGCTAATATTCTGAAAGATGTCCGTGAGAATGGCGACGCGGCCTTGCGTCATTGTTCCCGTCATTTTGACAAGGTCGAACTCGATCATTTTCTGGTGTCGGGAGACGAATATCTCGAGGCCGAAGTTCTTGTGCCGAAGGAATTGAAAGATGCAATTGCGGTCGCAAAGACAAATATTGAGAAATTTCATCAAGTCGAAACGGAAGAGCGAAACGTGATCGAAACAACACCTGGCGTATTCTGCTGGAAAAAATCCATTCCGATTGAGAAAGTCGGGCTTTACGTTCCCGCAGGAAGTGCTCCGTTATTTTCTACCTTGCTGATGCTTGCGATCCCGGCGAAGCTCGCAGGCTGTAGAGAAATCATTATTTGCTCGCCGCCGGATACGAACGGCAAGGTGGATCCGGCCACACTGTACACGGCGAAACTATGCGGTGCAACCGCCGTTTATAAGATAGGCGGAGCGCAGGCCATCGCGGCGATGGCTTACGGCACGGAAACCGTTCCGCCCGTGTACAAGATCTTCGGCCCCGGCAATCAGTTTGTTACCGAGGCCAAACTTCAGATTATGCGGGCAGGTGTCGCGATCGACATGCCGGCAGGCCCGTCCGAAGTCGCGGTTCTGGCCGACGAAACATGCGTACCGTCGTTTGTAGCAGCGGATCTTCTTTCGCAAGCCGAACACGGCCCTGACAGCCAGGTAATCTTGGTTTCGACATCTGAGAAAATGATCGTAGAAACGCTTGCTGAACTCGATAGGCAGATCGAGACGCTTCCGCGAAAAGTTACCGTGCGAGCTGTTCTCGCAAACTCAAAGGCTATTCTCGTTGAAACCGTCGAAGATGGCGTCGAACTCCTGAACGATTACGCTCCCGAGCATCTGATAATCGCGACATACAATGCCGACGATGTCGCCGAGATGATGGTCAATGCGGGCTCGGTCTTTATCGGAAACTACTCGTGCGAGAGTGCCGGCGATTATGCATCCGGCACGAACCACACCCTGCCGACGAACGGAGCGGCTCGATCGTACAGCGGCATTTCCGTCGCGAGCTTTTTGAAGACCGTCACGTTTCAAAAGCTGTCGGAGGACGGCCTGCGAAATATCGGCCCAGTGATCGAAACGTTGGCCGCGGCGGAGGGATTGGATGCACATAAGCGAGCGGTCTCAATTCGTCGCGAATGGATCGGAGGTTGAATTATGTTTGATTTGCAAAACCTCGTTCGTGAGAACATACATCGGTTGAAGCCTTATTCGTCGGCTCGTTCCGAGTTTGTGGGCGATGCCGAGATATTTCTGGATGCAAACGAAAATGCTTTCGGCTCTCCTGCTGGTGGTGGCTACAACCGGTACCCTGATCCGAGGCAGTTAAATTTAAAGTGTCGATTATCCGAAATGAACAGTGTCTCGCCGTCAAAGATATTTGTCGGTAATGGCAGCGATGAGGCCATTGATCTGCTATATCGGATATTCTGCGAGCCGGGCAGTGATGAGATTATCATTTGCCCACCCACATATGGTATGTATCGTGTTTCGGCAGATATTAATAATGTTCGAGTAAAAGAAGTCAGGCTCACAGACGATTTTCATCTCGATGTCCCGGCGATTTTCGGAGCGGTCTCCAACCTGACGAAACTGATCTTTGTCTGCTCACCAAATAATCCGACCGGCAATCTCATGCGTCGCGAATCGATCATCGAGCTCACGGATAATTTTAATGGACTCGTCATTGTGGATGAGGCATATATTCATTTCGCTAATATTCCGTCGATGATCGGTGAATTACAAGAGCACCAAAATCTTGTCGTCTTACAGACGTTTTCAAAGGCGTGGGGAATGGCAGGCCTGCGTGTCGGGTTAGCTTTCGCCGACGAATCGATCATTGAATTGATGAACCGGGTCAAGCCGCCCTATAACGTTAGTGGTATCGCTCAAAACGCGGTAGTGCGGGCTCTCGACGAAAAGCCAAAGATCGACGGGTGGATCGAGGCCGCTTTGGAACAGAGGGCGAGGCTGATGGACGCGTTCGTTGGGTTCAAGTTTGTTGATAAAGTCCATCCGTCCGACGCGAATTTCATTTTGGTCAAAACCATCGACGCTGACGCGATCTACCGGTTTCTGATCGAAGAAAATATCGTCGTCCGCGATCGCAGCAACATCGAGCGTTGTGCCGGGTGTCTGCGAATCACTGTGGGGACGGCGAACGAAAATGACCGGTTGATTGCGTCGCTCGTGAAATTTGAGCAATCGATCTGAGAGATGATAATTATGAAAAAAGTATTGTTTATAGACCGCGACGGAACCCTGATTCGCGAGCCCGATGATTTTCAGGTAGATCTATTGGAAAAGCTGCGTTTTCTGCCCGGTGCGATCACGAATCTTGCGAGGATCGCACGCGAAACAGATTTCATTCTGGTAATGGTGACAAACCAGGATGGTCTTGGCACGGCATCGTTTCCGGAAACAGCCTTTTACCCGGTGCAAAACTTCGTTCTACAGACATTTGCCGACGAAGGCGTCGAGTTTGCGGACGTTTTTGTCGACCGAACCTTCCCACACGAAAATGTGCCTACGCGAAAGCCGGGAACCACGATGCTCACAAAATACCTTAGCGGGGAATATGACCTCTCAAATTCTTATGTTATCGGTGATCGGTCAACGGATGTTCAGCTTGCTAAAAATCTTGGCTCAAAGGCAGTGTATATCGAGAACGCTAATTTCCCATTGGAAGAGACCGGTGATTCGAATGTATGCTCAGTTGGCGGATGGCGTGAAATATACGAAATATTACGTCGGCCTCCACGATATATTTCACATCGGCGAACGACAAAGGAGACCGACATTTCAGTTGAGCTAAATCTGGACGGCGTCGGGAACTCGGAAATATCCACCGGCATAGATTTCTTAGATCACATGCTCGAACAACTCGCTCGGCATGGCGGATTGGATCTCATGATCGATGCCAAAGGCGATCTGCATATTGACGAACATCATACGATCGAGGACGTAGCGATCACGCTCGGCGAAGCATTCTCACTCGCTCTCGCCGACAAACTCGGAATGATGCGCTATGGATTTTGCCTGCCGATGGACGATTGTCTTGCGCAGGTTGCAATCGATTTCGGCGGGCGAAACTGGATCGTTTGGGATGCCGAATTTAAACGCGAAAAGATCGGTGAGATGCCGACCGAGATGTTTTTTCACTTTTTCAAGTCATTTAGTGACAAAGCTCTGTGCAACCTAAACATCAACGCGACAGGCACCATAGAACATCACAAGATCGAAGCGATCTTCAAGGCATTTGCTAAAGCGATTAAAATGGCCGTGCGTCGCGAGGGGACCGAACTGCCGAGCACGAAAGGAGTTTTGTGAAAGTTGCCTTAGTTAAATATAATGCCGGAAACACCGCATCGGTCGCGAATGCACTCGCGCGTCTGGGCATCGCGCCGGTCATTTCCGATGATGCCGCGATCCTGCAAAGTGCCGACCGGGTGATCTTTCCCGGCGTCGGCGAGGCGTCGACCGCGATGAAGTACTTGCGCGATCGCAACCTCGACATGGTCATTAAGTCGCTGCTCCAACCTGTCCTCGGCATCTGTCTTGGAATGCATTTGCTCTGCGAGTCCTCGGACGAGAACGATACGACTTGTCTCGGTATTTTGCCGTACCGTGTCCGCAAATTCGAGTCCACGCAGTTAAAGGTCCCGCACATGGGTTGGAACACTATCACTGATTTGCACTCGCCGCTTTTCGATAATATCGAAGCCGGCTCGTATGCCTATTTTGTCCACAGCTATTTTGTCGAGATCGGCACGGCTACGACGGCTGTTTGTGTTTATGGCGAAAGGTTTAGTGCCGCGGTGGTGCAGAATAATTTTTACGCGGTTCAGTTTCATCCCGAAAAATCTGGAACCGCCGGTCAACGGATATTAGAGAATTTTTTGAGCATATGATCAAGATAATTCCCGCACTGGATCTGATCGACGGCAAATGCGTCCGCCTGACGCAAGGCGATTTCGGTCAAAAAACGGTTTATTCAAGCAAACCGCTCGAGGTAGCCAAACATTTTGAGGCTGCCGGGCTAAATCGGCTGCATATGGTCGACCTCGATGGTGCGAAAACAGGAAAGCCGGCGAATTTGCACGTTCTCGAAGCTGTCGCGGTCGAAACCAATTTACAGATCGATTTTGGCGGCGGCATCAAGCGCGAAGCGGACATAACGGATGTTTTTTCAGCCGGAGCGTCAATGGTAAATATTGGCAGTCTTGCGGTTAAAGAGCCTGAGACATTTCTCGCGTGGGTTAAAAAATACGGCGGCGACAAGATATTGCTCGGCGCGGATACGCGAAAGGGTAAGGTCGCGATCGACGGCTGGCAGACTGAGACGGACAAATCGATTCTCGAAATGCTTCAAGATTTTGCCGGTCGAGGCGTGACAAACGTTTTCGTGACAGA
The DNA here is from genome assembly GCA_043748725.1 of Chloracidobacterium sp. Classification (GTDB taxonomy): domain Bacteria; phylum Acidobacteriota; class Blastocatellia; order Pyrinomonadales; family Pyrinomonadaceae; genus OLB17. The sequence goes on from JAYVER010000250.1 coordinate 26,590, forward strand.
CATCGAATACGACGGTGCAATGGCCGGGCCTTCGATAGAGCTTTACCGACAGATCATTAAATTGCTGCCCTCTATCAAAC
>JAYVER010000251.1:0-9912 GCA_043748725.1 Chloracidobacterium sp.
TGCCGCTGCATTATGCGGTATTAGCAACCGTTTCCGGTTGTTATTCCCCACTCGAAGGTAGATTACTTACGTGTTACTCACCCGTGCGCCACTCTATACACTCTCCGAAGAGAGCTTTAATCGTTCGACTTGCATGTCTGAGGCACGCCGCCAGCGTTGATTCTGAGCCAGGATCAAACTCTCGTTGTTTTCCTAGTTCATCATTTTGAATGCCAACAATTTTACTTGTTGGACTTTTTGTTGTTCATACGAATTAACACATGGACTCACATATCTAGTTTTCAAATATCAACTTCTTTTACTTCACTCCTCTCCGCAGAGAGGCGAAACTATTGATTATACAGATGCTAATCTGTCTGTCAACCGAATCAAGCAATATTTCAAACTTTCTTCAAGTTTGTCAAAATATCAACTTGAGCGGCAATTAATCATCTTCTTACAAACAGGGATTTTTGTCAAACGCGGGATGGCATAAATTGGCCGACAATCAATGTTTATGCGGCATTTTGTTCAGAGGTCTTTGACGTTCAGCCGAATATCCGCATTTTTCCAAGCGGCATCAAACTCAATTTTGACAAATTTGGCCGCAGACCTTTTCCCTTGAGCTTTCAAACTTTCCATCAATCCAAAAAGCGATCGCCCGTTTCGCGGATGTTTCTCAAGATCCGCTCGAAAGACTTTTTCCGCCTCAGCATGATCTCCATTTGCCATGAGTGCGCCGCCGAGCAATTCCCTGACCGGCATATACCAGCCCGGAGGCTCATCATAATTCAATACGTCTTCGGCATCGACGGCATCTTGGTAGTTTTTGATAGCCGACCTGTTATCACCTTTGGCGCGGGCAATTCTGGCGGATAATACATTTTCCGGTATCTTCAGTACACTTCCGACGCTGTTAAGGCTGTACAGCGTATCCGCCGGAATCGCCTTTTCCCCGGCGATCAAGTCACGCAGCTCAGTTTCCGCATCACTGATCTTTCCGGTTTCCGCGAAAGCCGAACCGCGTGCGAAATGCCAAAGCGCATTTGCGGTCAGCAATCTGTGATCGGGTTTGGGCAGCTTGAGCACGTCGGCCCATCGGTGAAAGCGAACCAGGATCAGCGTCGGGGTGACCGAAAAGTAATCGATCATCGGCACCATTTCCGGAGCGTTCGCGATTCCCTTAACATATGGCCCCATAAATCCCTGCAATTCTTGCGCTGCCCGCATCGAGTCCGCAAAACGCCCTTCCATGCTGCGGGCGAAAGCCAGAAAATGCAGGTTGTGAGAGAAGTACATCGGGAGATACATTCCCTCGCCGCCGTGGGTCTTAAGATAGGCCCGGTCTGCAGCGGCACCTGCCGCATTGCTTTGAGCAGCAGCTTCGTAATCACCGATCCGGGCAAAGATGTGAGCAGGCATATGGGCCAGATGGCCGGCCGACGGGGCCAATGTTGTGAGCCTCTGAGCACTCGCAAGTGCCCATTCAGGATGCTGTGAGGCCTCGATTGCGTGAATATAGTAATGATTTGCTCCGATGTGTTGAGGATTACGTTTAAGAACTGATTCAAGCACGGCAACAATTTCGTCAGTGCCTTCGGCGGGCTTTCCGTCGGCGCTCCAAAATTGCCACGGGCGGAGATCCATCAGGCTTTCGGCATATAATGTAGCCGCATCAAGATCATCAGGATAGGTTTTGACCAAGCCCCGCATCTCATTTTTGTAATCGACCGCCATTTTTTTCAGATCAGCCTTTGGATCTATCGAATATCTTTTCGCCAAAGCATTTATATACGCCCGCTCATTTTCAGGCGCTTGCGCAGCAAGAGAAAGGGCCTTCTGAACAGCCTCGTACGCTAATTTTTCTCGTTCGGGATCGACATCCAAATTAATGTTAGGGCCGAGGGCAAGGGCGATCCCCCAATATGCCATCGCAAGATTCGGGTCGAGTTCGGCCGCTTGTTTGAACGAACGGATCGCCTCTTCGTGATTAAATGCGTAGGTCAGAGCCAGGCCCTGGTCGAAATACTTTTGTGCCGTGGCGTTACTTGTCGAGACTGGATGATGCTGGCTGCCAAGACCGGGCATCAATACAGGGGGCTTTGGCTTCATCATCGAAGAATGGTCGTGCTGAGCCAACGCCAAGCTAAAATTAAGCAATAAGAAAAGAACACATGCGATATATTTCATGACAGCCTCATTTTTCGACGATCCCAAAGAAATAACTCGAGATGCCTGAAATCGGGATCGCGGCCTTTGGATTGATCTATTTGAAATGTGGAGCGGGTGACGAGGCTCGAACTCGCAACTCGTCGCGAGGGAAGCCGACACTCTACCATTGAGTTACGCCCGCTTAATTTCCAAGATTCAATCACGCCGTCCTCATATCCACGAACTACTTCTTCGCTAGAAACTTCCTTGCCTTGCGAAGCTCGGGTCTGATGTCGTCGGCGTGTTCGCAGAGTGTCACAATGTTTGCGTAGTAGGTCCTTGCTTTCTGGCGATCTCCCGAGAGTTCAGCCGCCCGCGCCGCTCCGTAAAGACCATTAAAGCGATTTGGCGAAGTGCGAAGCGAGACTTCAAACTCTCGCAACGCCTGCTCCGGTTGATTGAGCTCGATGAGCATATCTCCCAGCAACTCGCGTGCTGGTATGATCGGACCGGGCGTAACCGGATGTTTCTCCGTCGAATCCTCGAGGTCGGCAGCCGAGATCATGAGCTTCAAACCTTCCTCGTTCTTTTTTTCAGCGTGGGCGAGCCATGCCGCCGCTGAGCGGCGCTCTATCTCGACCTGAGTGGCCCAATAGATATCGTTGGCTTCGGCTAGTGCCTTCTGGATCGAGGCGAGCATTTCGACATCCTTGCGAGCGGCGGCGGGATTACCGCTGCGTGCGGCCCCAACAGCACGTGCGAAATACGTGATCGCCTCGGCGTAGCGAAATTGGTACCAGGGGAAACTGATCGGGTGAACCTTAAGTTTCGCCGCCTCCGACCATTGACGTCGTTCAAGAGCATAGCGTGGCGGGATCGCGGCAAAGGCATAAGCCGCCGCTATAACCTCGGAGTCAACTTTATCGAGTAAGTTCACCTGTTCAAGTATTTCCATGGCCTTCCGGTCCTCGGCGCCCTGCAAGTAGGCATATACTAGGTAGTCCAAAGCATGCAGCTGATCGAAAGAGCCATAACCCGGGTGAGTCATGGCCACGAAGTTCCTCGCCGCCGCCGCCGAGGCGAGGTTCGACTGTATAGATTCCTGCCACAGTCCGAGGCGTGTGAAAATGTGAGAAGGCATGTGAAGCGCGTGGGGAGACGAAGGAGCGACCTTGGCGTACCTGCGCGCGGCGGGCAACGCCAGCTCCGCAAGCTGCGGATAGTCAAAACTATGGATCAGGTAATGAACCACACCGGGATGATTCGGCGCCTCGGGCAAGATCTTATTAAGAATATTCGCAGCTTTTTTCTGATTTGCGTAGGTTTTATCGGTGTTAAGGGCTGTTCCAAGCAACGCGAGCGCATAAAAGATCGCAACCTCTTGATCTTTCGGATAACTCAGGTAGACTCGTTCCATTGATTTCTCGTACGCAAGGGTGCGGGTTCGATGATTGAACTTGCCAGAATCACTAAAAAATGTCTCTATCGCTGCGATGTAGTCACGCTCACGATCGGTCTTGGCCGGTAGGGACTTCGCCTTCTCAACCGCCGCCCATCCTTTCTGCAATTCCGCAGTAGTAGCCGGGGCCCAGACGGGGTGATAAAGGCTCATAGCAACGCCCCACTGGGCCATGACGCAGGCGGGTTCGTCCATTGCAATAGCGGAATACACTTTTTCCGCTTCGCTATACCAAAAGGAATGCAGCAAGGCCGTTGCGCGATTGAATTGCTTCTGCGACGCGGAGCTGCAGGATACGGAAAAGTTAACCTCGCCAAGTTGTTCTGAGCCGTCGTTCCCGTGATGATGCATATCTTGCGCTCTCGCAACGAAAACGCACATTAGCCCCGCAATGCTTGCGATCAAATACGGGTTTCGGATTTTCATCAAAATGCATCCTCCTAAATTTTCATAGTAACCCGTGTAAATTCATTTATTCGAAACTGCGATGAGGTGAGCCTGACTACTAAATGAATGGATTCGTTCCGCATAACTACCATACGTTGCATACTATCACGTCGAGCTTCACCCGAAAACTCAATGTCAGGAGTGTTTTTCAAAGCAACTCGTCTTAATTACCAAAAAAATCGGAGCTGCCGACCTAAGTGCATCGGTAATTTTGTAAAGATATCTTGGAGCGGGCGACGAGGCTCGAACTCGCAACTTTCACCTTGGGAAGGTGACACTCTACCATTGAGTTACACCCGCTTTTGAAAGCAGTCTAACACGAAATTATAGATTCAAAAAACTATTTTTTAACGGCAAGGATGAGATCGATCACCTCACGCACGGCACCGTGTCCGCCCTCATGTTGAGTTATACAATGAGCTGTAGCCTTAACGGCGTCATGAGCGTCGGCGACGGCGACGGCAAGGCCCACGAGCGGCATCACGGCGGCGTCAGGCGTGTCATCGCCGATGAAGGTAGTTTCATCCGGTGAAACTCCGGCCGCAGCCACTATTTCATCAAACGCCGAAACCTTGTCGCTGCATCCCTGCAAAACAAACTCAATGCCCAATTGTCGTGCTCGCAAATCTACGATCATGGAAGTGCGGCCTGAGATAATACCAGAACGAAATCCGGCCTTGTGCCAATCGACAATTCCCTGTCCGTCACGGGCGTGAAAAACCTTTAACGCCTCGCCCGTCTCGCCAAAATACAAACGCCCGTCGGTCAACACGCCGTCGCAATCCATCAACAGAAGCTTTATCTTTCTGGCTCGAACGAGAATTTCGGGTGATATTTGGTCGGCAGTCATGACTATCTAACTTCAAACACGTCGACACCGCTCAATTTCCAGCCATTGCCAACCTTGATAAGGCGAAAAACAGCCGTTCCGGTTTCGACATTGCGGTTAAGAAGTTTAATCGTCATGTTAGCTTCGACCAATATGGCACTGGCGTCTAGCCGGTCGATCTGTAGCACCTGCGTTTGCCACTGCTCGGTCGAGCCGGCAACGCCGCTGGCAAATTTTGCGACCTCGCCCGGCATAACCAATGCGTCGATATCGGCTTTGCGGTTTGCGGCCGCAGCCTTATCAAAGTCGGCAAAGAATGTCTTTACGCTCGCATCGCCCGCCGAAACCTTGCCCAACTTGTTTCTCAGATTCCGGGCGGCCAGGCTTGCTCCGGAGTCGGAGTCGGCAACTATCGCAGCCTCGGCATATTTTAGGGCGGCGTCGTTCTGATTCGATTTGGCGGCTGTCTCGGCCAGTCCCGCGTTTGCCCAGGCGAGGCTTCTTCCGGTAGGCAGCTTTTCATCGAACACGGCGCGAAATTCCTTTTCCGCCTCGGCGTTCCGGTTTTGAGCAAGCAGCGACCGTCCAAGCAGTATCCGCAGATCGTCATATCTCGGCAGATCGCGAAGAAATTCGCGAGCCGTTTTTTCCGCATTGGCGAAATCCTGCTTATCAAAATAACGCTTTGCCGCCTGCAGCGGATCGCTGTCGGTCGTCTCACGGGGAACGATGTCGTCTGCATACTCTGTTTGGGGGTACAGTTTTTCCGCGTCGACCTCGACACGAACGATCTTATTCGGCGACCTGAAGGTAACCTCACCAAAACTCGAAGCCTTGATGGTCGACGAGGCCACGATCTTTTCACCATTGACGGTTGTTGCCACAACATCAACTGTCACGTCGGTTGCGCCGCTATTTGAAAGTGCGCTTTTCGCTTCAGATCCGAACATTTGGGGCAAACCAACACGCAAATTCGTATCCGTGACGTGATCGAAAAGATAGTCAAGCAGATCTTTATTGGGTGAAAAGGCCGCACGCAGCTCTGCCAATGTCAGATTTCCGTCGGCCATATTTGCTTTAAGCGCACTCGAAAACTCAACCGTTCCAACCCGCTTGGTCAGGATTCGCCACACCATCGCGCCTTTATTTGCGACCTCAGGGTAATAAAAATCATCCAAAGGTGAGACCGCACTCAGCGGAGCGTCACGTTTTGAGACGGCGGCATAAGCGTTGCGCTGGCGCAAACGCTCGATATCGGCGACATCCTTGCCGAACTTATTCTCAAGAAATTGAGTCGCCAAATAACGCGATAATCCTTCGCTAATGACGCCGTAGCCGTCACCCGTAACCGAAACAGCATTTCCCAGCCACATTTTAGCCACCGCTTCGACGATATTCATTGTCGTCAGCGAGTCGATTTTCGACCGCCTGAAAACCGCCTCATCGACGATGACCGTTCCGGCACTGCTAAATCCCGCCCCGCGCCGGCTTGCCACGATCCGGAACGGGACATCCGGGGCGCTGCCAAAAACACCGGACATATACGATTTCGCGTCCGACATCAAAGCCGCCATTTCGGAGGCGCGTTTCTGACCATCGGCCTCCACGCCTTTTGGCACGGATACGGGAATGCCACTGAGATTTGCGACATCCCAATTCCCCGCGACAAAAAATGGCTGGCCGTTTAGTTTCTGGTCGTATTGACCGCCCGTTTCTGCTCCCGCCGAAACAACAGTTGCGCCATTAGATGCGGTGACCTTTAAACGCACAGGGGCCGCGTCCGCTCCGCGTGTAAAAAACCAACTGTTCGGCGTCGGATACCAGAACGACAGCGGTAAAAACTGTGCTCCGTTTGGCGAAACCGAACTAAGTGCGGTGTTTTCTTTAATATTGATCTTATATTCGACTGTCGCCGTTAACACAGTATCGGGTGCGATCGAGCCAAAACGGACCGCAATTCTCTGCAAACTTGTTGTTGGATTGATCTTTTCCTCGCTTTTTGAAAAATCCGCGACCGCGTCGTTGATCCGCACGGCCTTAACCTCTGCCGCAGGTGAAATTCGCAGCGTCAAAGTACCGGCCGGGCTTGCCGACACATTTTTCAGACTGAGGATCGCCTTGACCCCGACGCCGCGTGTTTTGTCGTCCTGCGGCAGCGTGGCAGCGATGTCGTACTTTTGAACACGCCATGTCGCATTCGCCCCGACTTGAGGAAATGCAGTCGCTCCCAAACCCGAAAACAAGAACACAGCAAAGATTGTCGTTAGCAAAAACCTAATTATCATTTGAAAATATGTTACTGATCGCCTGCGACCTCGTCCTCAAATTTCTTTGGCAAAACGATCTTGCCGTGTTCGGCATAGGTCTGCGTTCCATTTTCGATATGGAACACGTTGATGTTGTCTTTTTCGAGATCGACAAACATCAAATAGCGATTGTCGGCACAATTATGCTGCTGGCAAGCCGATGCCATAAAGATGCCATTTTCGATCTCGATCGGTGTTTCGACGTTCCAGTTGGCCTTCATCGCAGCGAAATCGGGGCCAAGAAGCTTTTTGAGCCGTTCTTTGAGCGCCGGGTTATCGAGAAGTTTGACCTCATACGGATATTTACCAACAAACTTTTTGAGCGTCGCGCTTAAGGCCGGCGTCGCGGGTTTTTCATCATAATCTTTCTTATTCACCGTCGGGCTAGGCTTTGGTTCGGCGGTCGGCGTCGGCTTTGCAGTGTTCGCGTTATCATTCTTGACGCCGCTGACGTATTTCGAAATATCGCAGCCGAGAATCGCGATCATATAAACGACGATAAGCAGAATATTCTTCATAGATTCGAACTCACGCTCGCCAATTAGTCGTTTTCGATCACCAATTCGTGGATCGCTTTTAATTTTGTAAGCAATTTTTCCAATCTTCCTAATGGCAATTGATTCGGCCCGTCGCTCGGAGCTTTTGCCGGATTATCGTGGACTTCCATAAAAACGGCGTCAACGCCGCAAGCTACACCTGCGCGGGCAAAGTTTTCGATGTATTGCGATTGTCCGCCCGTTGCCTTGCCAAGCCCGCCCGGCAATTGCAGCGAATGCGTGACGTCAAAAACGACCGGCACGCCGAAATCGCGCATGATCGGAAACGAGCGAAGATCGACGACGAGATTATTGTACCCAAAGCTCGCGCCGCGTTCCGTCAGCAATATCTTTTCGCATCCGGCCTCTCGCAGCTTATCAACGATATTTTTAGCGTCCCATGGCGCGAGAAATTGGCCCTTCTTAACATTTACAGCCTTGCCGGTCTTTGCCGCCGCCATCAGAAGGTCGGTCTGACGACACAGAAATGCTGGAATTTGCAGCATATCAGCGACCTCAGCCACCTTTTCCGCCTGCCACGGCTCGTGAATATCGGTGATAACCGGAACGCCAATCTCATCCTTGACCTGAGCCAGAACTTCAAGCCCAAACTCCATTCCTCCCCCACGAAAACTCTCGATCGAGCTCCGGTTAGCCTTGTCGAACGATGATTTATAGACGAAATCCACGCCAACATGTTTACAAATATCATTGATCTCCTGCGCCATATACAGCGCATGCTGAGCCGACTCGACCACGCATGGACCAAGAATGAACGACAGCCGACCGTCGCCAAAATATACGTTTTCTACGTCAAATGAATTCATCTATGCAGTATTATATTTGATAGTGGTCGATCTCTATCAGGCCTTTGCGCTCGGCAATTCTTTCTAAATCATTGAAACGAAAGATAGTCGCCGTCACTTCGCCGATCTCAGTAAAAAATTTTATTTCTCCATCCGGATTTGCACGAAAATGCTCTGGCCATTTGTCGGTTCGCGGATTATAAAATCTTACAAGTTTTTTCGTTATTTCCGAAATTGACCCTAAATCACTTCCTTTGCCGCGGTTGCAAGGTTGACAGGCCAATGCCAGGTTTTCCAATGTCGTTTGTCCGCCGTGCTTTGTGCTTTGGATATGATCGGTTTCTCCACCGAAGTAGGTGTCTTCGATGGAAATATGGCAATATTCGCAAATGCCGTCGGCGCGCAGAAAAACCTTTTTACGGAAGGAGTCTCTTATGTACCGGCTCATTTAACGGAAGAATATTTTCGAGCGAAAATTTTCGCCATTCTCATTAGGTGTTCGAGCTGCATATAATAATCGAGTTCGTACTTTTCTTCTTCAGAAATGTTCTCAGTTTTTTCCCGTTCTATAAGCTCGGATACTCTCCCCGTCGTTTCTGACGAAGGGCGAAATGCCAAAACTTTTGCAGGATTGGTTGCTGCAATAAAGTCTGCTACTTCTTGGGAAGCCTTAAAGTTTTTTACGGCGATCATAAGTTAATGCATCTCCTGTCTAGCGGAAATTATAACATGACTTATTTCTATTTAACGCCGAAACTGAAGGCCCCCCAAAAACTTTCCCAATCCGCCTCGCCGCAATCGGCTTTACATCGCTGCATAATGACGAGCCGGGCAAGCCATAAGCCGCTTTTGCTTACCTTAAAAGAAAATTTTCCGTGACTGTCGGTAACCATCTTCTGCGTTTCAGCTTCGCGATTGTCGGCGAAAACCGTCCGCCCAACCGCCGGTTTGCCGTCGAATAAAAGTTGAAAAGTGATAGTGTCGCCAATTTTCTTTGAATATGGATTTTCTAGCGGGATCAATTCGAGTTTTAAGCCGAGTTTACGTTTGTACTGGTCATCCCGCTTGTCTCCGACCTGTAAAAGAGATTTGATAAACCGGCTGTAACGTTCACGCCCTTCTTTTTTTCTTTCACCCAGTTTTTCGCGTTCCGCAATAATGTAATCAATGCCGTCCTCGCTCAGATAGGCCTCAAATTTTTCCGGTTCGATCTTAATGTACGACCAGTTACGTTCCATTCCAAGAAGGTAGTTGCCGGCGGCGTCCGCAGAAAACTGATATATTGGCGTAGCTCCGGCAACCAAAACACCCAAAAGATCGAGCGTCTTTCGCTGTGAGAACACTTTAAACATCGGAGTTTTTTCTAATTCAAACTTTCTTTCCTCCCCGTCTTTTATTA
>JAYVER010000252.1:0-9897 GCA_043748725.1 Chloracidobacterium sp.
CTACATACGGCTCAGGGCATTGCTGGACCAAAAACCCGATTCGTCTTGTTTGATTACCCGAAAGGTATTGATAAACCACGCGGCCGCTCGTTAGTATCAGCGGAAAGTCGTCGTCCGGTTTTTCATCGGCACCAAAATATTCGATCGGGTGAAACATTGCCTTTTTGTCCGGATGATAGAACTCCTTGTTGTCAAAAAGGCGGGGCGTACCGGTGTGCTCTTCCGTCGGGCACGGCCAAAAGACGCCATTTTGTCTGTCAATTTTCTCGTAACTTATGCCAAAATAATCGGCCTTGCCGCCTTTCGAAGCAACGCGCATTTCATCAAATATTTCGCGGGCACTGTTAAATTGAAAGTATTGCCCGCGTCCCATTCGGCGTCCGATCTCATTGATGATCCACCAATCCTCCTTTGCTTCGCCCGGCGGGTCGATGGCTTTGTTGATCTTTACCACGCGTCCCTCGGCACTCGCCGTTACGCCTTCGTCTTCGGACCAGGTTGTACCCGGCAAAACGACATCGGCGTAACGTGACGACTCGCTCATAAAAAAGTCGATATTTACATTGAATTCAAGGCCTTCGAGCGACCGGCGGATATTGTTTATATCGGGCAGGCTGACCATGCCGTTATTGCAGATGGACAAAAATGCCTTGATCTCGCCCTCGCGCATCTTGTCGAACATCTCGACGACCGATACACCCGCCTGGGGGAGTTCATCTTCGGGAAGGCCCCAAAATTCACAAATATATCGACGGTGTTCGGGATCATTGATCGAACGCTGTCCCGGAAGCTGGTCGGCCTTCTGACCGTGTTCCCGGCCGCCTTGCCCATTTCCCTGCCCTGTTATAGTTCCATAGCCCCTGCCCGGATCGCCGATCTTGCCCGTCGCGAGAACGATATTTATGTACGAGAGAACGTTATCAACTCCGTTGCTGTGATGCTCGATGCCGCGGGCGTGCATTATCATTCCGGTCTTCGCACGGCTGTATAACAGCCCGGCCTGTTCGATCTTTTCGGCGGGTACGCCGGAGATCTGTGAAGCAACGTCAGGCGTGAATTTTTCGACCATCGCACGCGTATCTTCCCAACCCTTTGTTCTGTCCCGGATAAATTCTTCATCGATCAGGCCTTCCCGAACGATGACATTCAGCATCCCGTTTGCAACCGCAACATCCGTGCCCGGTTTTAGCTGTAAGTGAATGTCGCCCTGGCGTGCCGTCGCCGTTTCACGCGGATCGATTACGATCCAGCGGCCGCCGTTGTCACGCTGCTGCCATAGGAATTTATTTAGGATCGGAAACGTCTCGGCGCAATTTGCACCGGCAAGTATCAGGACCTCGGCGAGCGGAATATCGCTCCAGGGATTAGCAGCGCGGTCGATGCCGAAAGCCTTGTTGTTGCCCGCTGCCGCCGACACCATGCACAGCCGGCCGTTGTAATCAATGTATCGCGTACCGAGTCCGGCCCGGGCAAATTTACCCATGAGATAGGTTTTTTCGGTCGTTAACGAAGACCCCGAATAAACACCTATCGCATCCTTGCCGTATTTGGACTGGATCTCTTTGAATTTCGATGTAACAAGATCGAGGGCCTCATCCCAGCTAGCCCGTTCGAAATTTCCGTTTCGCTTGATCAGCGGATACAGCAATCTGTCCGGATGATGGGTCTGAAGATAAGCGGTAACGCCTTTCGGGCATAGTTTCCCTTCATTTACAGGGAAATCGTAACGCGGCTCAAATCCAACGACATGTTCGTCTGAGACAAGCAGATTCATTCCGCACTGAACGCCGCAGTAAGGGCAATGCGTAGGCACTACCCTGTCTATAACCCGACCCGCCTGCCAGCCTCCCCAGGGTTCGTCATGAAGGTGCGGCCCAAACCAGTCGATGATCTGCTCCAAATGTTCGACTTTCGACATAAATTCAAACTACTTTTGCTCATCAGCCCGCGTACCGTAAAAGACGGGTTCGGACGTGTCGGTGAGGCCCGCGTAAGCGAGTCCGCGCATAATTCGCTTGCAGCGAGGGCAATAATCCTGCAGCGTGCGGCCATTTTTCATCCGGTAGTCAAACCCAAGCTCGGTAACGACCTTTTTCAGATCGTCGATCCACAGTTGGCCGACAAACATCGTGCCGCACCTTGGACATACGGCCTGTTCCATTTCCCGCGAACGGCTTTGGTATAGCTCTACGCCGATCGAGGCCGGCCTTTGCACGATATGAAAAAATTTGCCAAACGGCAGGTAGAAAAGCGTCATTATCACGGTCGCCTGATGCAGAAGTGCTATGAACGCGTACATATAGCCCGCAAACCAGAGACTTGATGCCGTCAACATCAATCCCGAAACCGAGATCGCGATCAACAGTAAGTGCGGCGTGAAATCAAGCAGGAATGACTGATAGGCGATCGCCCCGCGGTCTGTCAAGCGGCGATGAATAGCTAGTGCGCACCCAGCGAGCACCATGATCGCCGCGAAGTCCAGGCCGTGAAAGGTCACCCAGGCGATCAGGCTACGGCCATCCATCAGTTGTAATGGAAAACCGAATAGGTACGCCCGGTATCCCAGATCGCCCTCAAGCTTGAAATGTACCCATCCAAAGGAAAGCGGAAATGTGATCGCGGCCGCCAGGATGCAGCCCCACATCATCAGGAAATGCGTCAGCCAGCGTGTGAAACCGCGTTTGAATATGAAGTTTTGAGCTATTAAATTTTTGCCGACTGTTTGAGCGGCATTTGTTGTGTTCCTAAACAGCTTTTTCCGATCGCGAAATAGCTGCCAGCCGCGAAGCCAATAAATTCGTGTCGCGGGCCGCTGGAGCCAGACCGTGTATCGGAAAACGATCGCACCGAGGGCGACGATGCTGGCAACCGTATAGCCAAAGAGAGCCGAATCGAAATGCTCGAGGTTTCGCGAGCCGATGATAACTAGCGCGGTAAGAAGTGCGGACGCGATGATTCCAAGATACGTCGGACGCCGGTAACTGACGTTCTCCCTCAAGTTGTTTGAAAGCGAGGCTGCCATACTTGCTCTTCCATCGTTTGATTCCGACCAAACAGGTTAGTTCTCAATCAGTGTTATCTTTTTAAAAATATAACAAACGTCCTTCACAATCAATATTTTACCGGCGTTTAGAAGTCAGCTATTGGGTGTCGGCGGCAAGCGGATGTGAAAACGCATCTGATTCGTCTTCATGAGTTCGCGGCGTCAGACAGGCATAATCCTTTTCGACAAGAATTCGCAGCGACCGGCCGCCGCCAATGCTCTGCACGGCTTCGATACCAACACGGTCGGAATTTACCCAGTTGTCGGCTTCTTTTTTTGAAACCGAAATGCAGAGCAAATTGTCTTCAAATTTTGCACCTATCCTTTCATGGTCGGTTGATCTGTGAAGTTGATAGCCCAGATACGCTTTTTCAAAGCCAAATTCGACAATTTCCTCGTACTTTCCGGTCTTATCGAATTGAACGACCTCGCTCTTCGTCAAACGCAGCCGAATGGAATTCCCCCGAATACGTAATTTCATACACACAAAATAATATCCTTTATAATTTTTCGCTTTCGTGACCTAGGTCACCAATACCCTAACCATTGCGGAGTACGCTGTGAATTAACAAGTTAAGGAGGCTTTATCATATATGCAAACATTTACAACAACTAAAACAATTCGTGAGATCGCTCTTGAAGCGCCCGAAACAACGCGCGTTTTTGAAGAGTTCAAGATTGACTATTGCTGCGGCGGCCGCAAGAGCCTAGACGAAGCTTGCCGTGCGGCCGGTCTGGATCCGAAACTCGTCGCAGGAAAGATCGAGTCGGCAATGATCGATCATAACAACCGCCAAGAATCAACGCCTGCCAAAAAGCAAACCGCATCCGAGCTAATTGATTACATTATTGCAAAGCATCATATCTTCACTGTCAAAGAAATCGAAAGATTGACGCCTTTGATGGAGAAGGTTTGTGTTCGTCATGGCGAGCAGCATCCCGACCTCTTCGAACTGCAAAGCGTTTTCGAAGCCCTTGCGGACAGCTTGATCCCGCATATGAGAAAAGAGGAGGCCGTCCTATTTCCCTATATCCAGTCTCTCGAATCATCGCCGACAACTGCCGATCGCATTCAACCGCCGCATTTTGGGACCGTAGAAAATCCTATTCGAATGATGATGGTCGATCACGAAACGGATGGCGAGCGGTTGCGAAAAATGCGCGTGATCACGAACGACTATACCTTGCCGGACGGCGCTTGTCCCAGCTTTACAGCTCTGTATGCAGGTATGGAAGATCTGGAAAAAAATCTGCACCGGCATATTCACCTAGAAAACAATGTACTTTTTCCGTCGGCGGTCAATCTCGAACGCAATGCGCTGGCGGGTGTCTAGAGACCGATCACGTGTAATGTCTTATTTGTAAGTCTCACGGCGGCAGCCTTCAGGGCCGGCGCGTTAAGGAATAACACGCGTGAAGTTCGCGTCGGATTTGCTTGACCTTGCATTCAAGCGTTTGTCATTCTGATTTCCTCTCCAACGTCGGATCGCCACCGGTATTGAATTGAGGCATCAACTGGATAATTCTATGTGGCACAGCTTCTGGGATTTTGTATTTTACCTCTCTAGCGTATTGCTGGCAATATTCTTTGGCGCGGCTCTCGAAAATGTCGTCCGTGGAGTTCCGCTGAACACGGACGGCTATTTCTTTGAGCCGCTCTGGATCAATTTCAACCGGCATACTTGACTGGTTTACGGTCCTCTCCGGCGTTGTCGCTCTTGTTGCTCTGACTGTTCATGGGGCAAATTATCTGGCGGTCAAGACCGAAGGCGAAATGAATGCGCGGTCGAGAAAACTTGTCGGCGTCGGTTGGTACGCCCTTGTTGCACTAACGATCCTGAGCTTGATAGCTGTCGCGAATCTCCGAGATGAGTTGCTTTCCAATTACCGCAACTATCCGGTCACCTGGCTTGTTCCAGCCGCTGTGATCGGATCGCTGGCGGCGATCAAGTATTTCAACACTAAAGGTAAAGACAAGGCCGCGTTCATAGGCTCGTCGGCCTACCTGGCTTTCATGCTTGTCGGAGCTGTAGTCGCCTTGTTTCCTAACGTATTACCAGTCCTAGATCCGGCCAATAGCCTTACGATCTATAATTCCGCAGCCGCTGGTTACGGGCTGAGCATCGGTTTGATCTGGTGGAGCATTGGCATTGTGATCGCCTTTGGTTACTTCGTATTCTTATTCAGAACATTCCGGGGAAAAGTCAAAGAATCGTTGCATTGAAATACCGCCTTTAGGCCTTCTCCAACCGGTGAATGCAAGCAACTGAATTTACCTCAATCGTCAACCGACGTTATGGTGTGTCCTGACGATCTCGACCGAACCATGTGCGCAAGCCGCCACAGCGGCGGATACGCTGCCGAGAAGAAAACGTTCGAACGAATTTTCGGAGCAATGCGGCCCGACAAAGATCGAATCGGCATTCCAGGCTTTAGCGACCTCAATAATGGTGTCCTTGGGGTAGCCCATTCCGATCTCAACCGAGGCCGAAAGGCCAGCATTCGTCAGCTTTCTTATTGAATTGGCGGCGAGTGTTTCTGCCCATTGCGATACGAATTTTGCACCTATCGCGACATCCGCCATTTGGGGGACGAAACGGCCAATCGAACCAAGCACAGACGAGTCGGCCACCGCGAGCAGCCGAACTTGCGATTCCGCGGGCCATGATCGCGATGCGATTGACGCGACCGCGAGCTTAGAGCCTGCCGAACCGTCAAATCCGACGAGTACGCGTTCAGGATGTGTCGGCAGACCGCGCTCTCCACGGGCGATTCGGACGGAACAACCGGCCTCCTTAAGTATCGTTTGGGAGGCTTGACCAAGAAATATGTTGCGTTCCTTCATCTCTCGACGGTATTCACCGACAATGATTAGATCTGGCTTAAAAGACTCCGCTAGCGAAAGAATCTCAGCGGCGGGCGGTCCCGATGCGGTTTCGGTACCGACAGACCAATTCGGGAAATCCTTTTGGATCTTATTGGCTGCGTGTAACGCCCTCTTTCCCGCCTCGTCAATATTTGCTGGTGCACAGCAGAGTTCGGCAACACTCACTACAACAGCTTCCGCCCGCTCCGGCAAACCTGCGTGACGCAAATCTTCCAGCGCCGCATTGGATACATCACTGCCGTTATAACCTATCAGGATCCGCATCATGATTTTTCCTAACCGTTTTGAAAGTCGACCGTCCCGCGACGTCAAGCCTTGGGGGCAAATCATCGATTTGCGTGCGGTCGAAACAATATGCGTGCAAGAGACGTGCCAGTAAGTAATGCCGTGTTTTTTATACATTCGCGCGGAAAGGTGTGTATTTTTTCACGGCTGACTGTGAAAAGTTTCCGCGTTCAGAGTTACTTTGCCAATTAAACGACATGCTTCACGCAATAAGATTGGTATCGGCGTATTTTGTTTGCAGCGGAACGCCGATTGCATTTGTGTATGAAGAAAATGAAACCTGCAATGAAACTTTCGTTAACGCCTGTGGTCTCCGACGGAGAACATCTCATCGGAGCATTTTCGGGTTACGCGGCCGGGCCGACACTAATAATTGTCGGCAGCATCCACGGAAATGAACCCGCGGGTGCACAAGCTCTCTTCAATTTATCGCAACCACTCGCCGCGATAAAGGAGCGGCTGCGCGGACGAGTATATCTCATCGCGGGCAATACAAGGGGATTGCCGGAACATGTTCGTTTTATCGATCGCGATCTTAATCGATCGTGGACACGCGAAAACATGGCGTCGGTAGGCACGTCTTCGTTGATGGAGCTTTCCGAAGGCCGCGAACTTACTGAGATCGACCGCCTATTGGACAGCATCCTGATCACCGCCAGATCCGAGGTCTATGTGTTGGATCTTCATTCGACTTCAGCTGAAGGCTTGCCCTTCGCAACGGTTGGCGACACGCTGCGCAATCGTAAATTCGCGCAAAAGTTTCCGATGACGATATTGCTCGGTATTGAGGAGCAACTCGAAGGCACGATGCTCGAGTATCTGAATAATGCAGGTGCGGTTACGCTCGGATTTGAAGGCGGGCAGCACGACTCACCCGTGACGGTCGAGAATCATATCTCTTTGGTCTGGCTCGCACTGCTGAATACGGGAACCCTCTCCGCTGCCGACGTGCCCGATCTGGAAATGCATCGTGCTGGACTCGCGGCTGGAAAATTAGGCTCACGGATCGTCGAAGTCCGCTATCGGGAAGCGATCACCGCTGAAGATGGATTTAAGATGACCCAAGGATTTAACAATTTCGATAGCGTAACCGAAGGACAGATCGTCGCGAAAAACCGCCGCGGGCCGATTAAGGTGCCCGAAGACGGGATGATCCTGATGCCGCTCTACCAAAAGCTGGGCGAGGACGGATTCTTTATCGGCAGGACCGTCTCTCCGTTCTGGCTGCGAGTTTCGGATGTATTGCGAAAGTTGAAAATACAAGACTATGTCTATTGGCTTCCGGGTGTTGCACGCGACCCGAATGATCGCGAAACACTAGTAATCAATACACGCGTCGCACGGCTTTTCCCGCTGCAAATCTTTCACTTGTTGGGATTTCGCAAACGGCGTTGGGGCGGCAACAAGCTGATCGTCAGTCGCCGTAAACATGATACGGAGAGTCCGTTCGAAACGTACGGGGGATAGTTGATGGGCGACAAAAAGGTCACAAGTGAATATGACGAAGAGCAGATGCGTACATTTACGCTCGCGGTTCTCAACGATCTGCAGGCTCTTGAGCAGATGCTCTCCGGCGGGGTGTTTGAGGAGGACGCACGCAGAATAGGAGCGGAGCAGGAGATGTTTCTTGTGGATTCAGCGATGCACCCGGCTCCACTTGCAATCGAGGTGATCGAAGATGCAAAAGACGGGCGTCTCACGACTGAGATCGGGAGATTTAATCTCGAGGCCAATCTAACCCCTCGTGAATTCAGCGGAAACTGTCTGAGCTTGATGGAAGACGAGCTAAATGAGACGATCGATATTGTTCGTAGATCAGCCGGAAAATTTGACGCCGGTGTGGTGCTTGTGGGCATTTTACCCACGATCCAGCAGTCCGACCTTACAAGTAAAAATCTGACACCAAACCCACGCTACGCCGAGATCGATCGCGTTGTCACACAACTCCACGGTGGTGATCGTATTATCCAGATCAAAGGCCTTGACGAGTTGCAAATGACCTTACAGGACACGTTTATCGAATTTTGCAACACCAGCTTTCAGATACATCTTCAGGTTGGCGTCAGCAATTTTGTAAATTACTACAATTGGGCGCAAGCCATCTCGGCTCCGGTGCTCGCATCGGCGGTCAATTCGCCGATCCTGCTAGGTCACCGGCTCTGGCATGAGACGAGGCTGGCGCTCTTTCAACACGCGACCGACACACGTTCACTTACCCATAAAGCACGCAACCAGACGCCGCGCGTCAATTTTGGCGATCACTGGGTCGATAATTCGATCATCGAGGTGCTCCGCGAAGATGCGATCCGTTTCAGGATACTACTGACCCAAGTAGTCGAGGAAAACTCGCTTGATGTAGTTAATCGTGGGGGCATTCCGAATCTCGCGGCTTGGCGTCTGCACAACGGGACGATCTGGCGCTGGAACCGGCCGTGTTACGGCATTGTCGACGGCAAACCGGGCCTGCGGATCGAGGCACGATTTCTGCCCGCCGGACCGACGGTCGTCGATGAGATGGCGAATGCGGCATTCTTCCTCGGCCTCCTGACCGAGCTTCCCGAAGAGTTTGGCGATATCCGCGAATTCATGACATTCGACGAAGCGAAAAGCAATTTTTTTAACGCCGCACGTTACGGCCTGAACGGCCAGATCCGCGGCCTCGACGGCAAGAGCCGGCGCGTCGGACGCATCATCCTTGACGAACTCCTGCCGCGAGCTCGAAAGGGCTTGCAGCGCGCCGGCGTTGACGATGCCGATAGCGGGCGGTTACTGGATATTATCGAGGCCCGCGTGACGCAGGAAAAGTCAGGTGCGCGCTGGATGCTCGATTCATACGAGGCGATGGATAAGCGAGCAAAACCAAACGTCCGGCTGCGGACACTCACAGCAGTGATGAAGACACATCAAGAGAGCGGCGAACCTGTGCATGAATGGGAATTGGCCGAGATACCCAAGCAGTCGGAATGGATCGACAATTACAAGACGGTCGAGCAATTCATGGCGGTCGACCTCTTCACGGTCCGCCCCGAGGACATTGTCGATCTGGCGGCGAATCTTATGCATTGGCGGCACGTTCGGCACGTTCCCGTCGAAGACGATGCCGGGCATCTAATCGGAATTGTTTCGCACCGCGACCTGATCGAACTTTTTGCCCACGGCAAGTCCGGTGCATCGCCGCCTCTCGTGATTCGGGACATCATGAAGACTGATTTGATCACGATTGCTCCCGAAACGCCGACACTCGACGCTCTCGAACTCATGCGTGAACGCAATATCGGGTGCCTTCCGGTGATAAAGGATGGACAGCTGGTCGGTTTGATAACGGCATACGATTTTCTGACGGTTTCGTCGAAGTTATTTGAAGAGAGACTGGGCGGCTTGATTTAAGGAAACAGGATGCATTTGCCGAAAACGGGAGGTTACGATTATGAAAGCAGCGACAAAACGATCTGATTGGACACCAATCCTTAGATTCTATAGCGAGCAAAACGCCGGCAGGCCAACGCGGGTAGGCGTTTTTGAGCCTGTCAAAGATGGGTTCACGGATTACTGGCTGGAAAACGGCGTTCCACTTATCGGCATCGATTTGGATGCGCGTCATGAACTGCCCACTCTGCGAATTAATCTAGTTTCCCTGACGCGCGAGATCAAAAATGTCGTCAAGCTGTCGTTTGATTTCACT
>JAYVER010000253.1:0-9886 GCA_043748725.1 Chloracidobacterium sp.
AACGTCTGCGTATGGATTGAGCAACCCAGGTGCACGTGTAGAACCTGCCAAGAGGCTGTCAAATGTTGCCTTGCTAAGACCGGTCAAAGCTTTGACAAAGAAATAATTCGGCCCCGCTTTGCGGAAAAAGTCGGCTGCGATTGGGCTGACAACCTTTTGTCCTAATCCATTAATACCGATGAAACCCGGAACCACTACGGTGAAGCCCGGAGGGCAACCGGCACCGGGACAGGCTAACGGCAGCGAGAAAAACGATGCCTCGACGAGGCCTGTCGGTGCCCGGCCCGCAAAGCGGCGGAAATTTTCGATCTCGGCGGCGGTATCGACATTATTAACATCCTGCGGATGGGCTAGGTGGTGTGCGTTCACAAGGATATAGCTTGCCGAAAGAGATGTATTTCGGCCGATCGTGCGTTCGATGGCGAGATTGGCTTGAAACGCGTCGGGGTATTGAAAGTCTTTGGCGACATTGAGCGTAAATGGCAGAATCGGCCCAAAACCTGTGAAGCTGGCCGGGTCAAAGCGTTGGAACCCCCGCAGATATTGAGCGGAGGCGGCAAGACCCGGAGTACAGTTGACACCGGGAGTAGCGCCTGGGAAGTTGCACGTAACCACAGTCCCCTGAAAGACCTGAAAAGCATTGAACAATGCAATCGGTGACGGGCCGCCGATCGGCAAAAGCGTCGCCTGTTGCTGCTGCGAACCGTCGGCAATGTCCGAGTTGAACGCGACGGCCAAGAGCGGATGATCGAAGAAGCGGCCGGCCGCCCCGCGCACTATCGTCTTTCCGTTGCCGGCCAAATCAAATGCAAATCCGAAGCGCGGTGCAATATTATTCTTATCGCGCGGAAATCCCTGCGTTACACCAAGAAAATCCTGCGCTGCCTGAACATCCGCAACGCTTAGCGTGATTCCCGTGAGCGGATCGGTAAACGGCGTCGGGGCAAACTGCTCGGTAATTTCGTAGTCATAACGCACGCCATAGTTGATCGTCAGCCTGCGGCCGATCTTCCAAGTATCCTGGCCAAAAAAGGCTATCGGCTTGTTGTGGATCGTACTTTTCGGATTTCCGAATCCCTGAATAAATACGCTGGGGAAACCGAGTCCGTATGTCTGGATCGGCGTAAACGCCGGACACCTGGGTTGACCCGCCGGCAAAGACGCCGCATCGCAACCCGTCACTAATGAGCCGCCCGCTTGTTGACTGAAATTGAACAACGCCGGGAAATTCAATTCAAACGACGCGTTGACTTTAATAAAGTTAAAATCACCGCCAAATTTGATGATGTGGTTGCCTGTCGCCCAGGTCACATTGTCGCGGAGTTGGTGCCGGTACTCTATCCGGTTAACCGGCGAGAACGGATTAGAGCCGATAAAGCCTGTACCCGCGATCTGATCGGCAACGCTGGGTATTTGCGAGTCAAATTTTGCGACCCGGCGGCCAAAGTTGTAGGAAAATTCATTGACCATGCTGTGCGGCAAAATGCTCGTCAGCGACGTGCCAAATGAGAAATCCTCGATCGTCTGGATGCCGGTTCGGGAATAATCGTTTTGACCGAGCGTCTGATTCTGCGATTCGTCCTGAATGCCGTTTATTCTGCTCGGATTATACGAAATGCGAGCATTTAGCTGGTTGTTTTTCGATAATGTATGATCCACCCGCATCGAAGAGAAGCTTGTTTTTTCGGATATCGGGAAGATCTTGGCAAGCTGCGAAAGCGGTCGAAAGGCGACAAATTGACCGGCCGCGTTACGGGTCAGCGGGATAGGTGCACCCGATATAAAGAAACGTGATCCGATAAGCTGGCCACCCGGGATCGCACCACCGGGACTGATCAATGTGCTTGTACCGTTCAATGCGGTTTGTGTACCCGCCGAAGCCAAAGTAGCATAGCTGATAGCAGTGCCAATACGCGCGGGATTGCCGGATGCTAATTCCCCGGTGATATATGCAGCCTGCGCCGGCGTTAAGCCCGTATAGTTATTTGTGAACGGCAAAAACGGCGGGCCGATCGTAACGTTCGAAGTTGCACCGCCGATGATATCGCCGGTGAAGAAACCCGATTCCTGCCGCCGACGCTGCTCAAACGAACCGAAAAAGAAAGTTTTTCCAGGTACGAGCGGCCCGCCCAACGTTATTCCATACTGAGCCCGCGTATAAGGCGGCTTTTTGCCCGGCGTGTTGTCGATAAGCGGAGCAAAAGCATTTCGCGATTGGATGCTTTTATGACGAATAAATCCGAAGACATTGCCGTGAAAATCTTCAGTCCCGCGTTTTGTCACGACGTTGACGATACCTCCCGTAGCGCGTCCGAATTCGGGCAAATACGAGTTTGTCGTTACCTGATATTCCTGCACTGCTTCCTGTGAAACAGTTGAGCGGGCGGCGTTGATCGAGTTGTCTGTAAAGTCCGCTCCATCGACCTGAACGAGCGTCGAACGCCCGCGCTGGCCGCCGATGTTCAGGCCGGATGTCGGCGCCGGCCCGACCGGACGGCCATTGTCGCGACCGACGGTCGAGAGCGTCAGTGCAAAGCCGGTCGCACTGCGTTCATTGATCGGAAGGCCGTTGATCCTTGTCTGGTCGATCGTATTTGAGACATTTGTCTTGGTGGTTTCCACAAGTTGGGCGTCCTCACCGGAAACATTTACCACAGCGGTTGCCGCGCCAATCTCGAGTTTGATCGTGAGATCGGCACTCTGGCCGACAGAGAGTTTGACGGGTGAAATGATAATTTTCTTGAATGTCGCGGCCTCGGCTGTTATTTCGTAGTCTCCGGGCGGCAAACTGATGAGCTGGTAATTGCCCTCGGCATTTGCCGTAACGGTGCGGCTGATGCCGTTTCCTATTCCTTTGGCGTGAACGATCGCACCGGCGACGACGGCCCCGGTCGGATCGACCACTGTACCTGAAAGGTCAGCGGCAGCGGCCTGGGACTGGCCCATTACAGCAGATGCTAAAACCAGCGAAGCTGCCATCGAAAGCAGCAGTTTTACCGCTTTAGCGGAAATATCGGACGAAAACATTCTCATTTTTTTCTCCTTCGAACTTTAGATACATTCGAAATTCTGTCGGAAAATCGGGGAACTTCGCCTTTCAGAGTTATTTCGAGCCAGCCTTTATTTTAGGCGTATCGAGTAGCGAAGCTGAAGCGTTGACAAGCGTTGTCCGACAGAATTAAACAGAATTGTTGCTAACGCAATTTTTACCCAAAAACCAAATTTAGGCAAGCAAAAACTTGAGTTTTTGCAAATGTTTATACAAAATAGCCGCACCATTTATCTTTTACTCGTCCAGCATACTACGATTAAGGCACATAAATGGTTTTAATGCCGCTATTAAAATTATTGATGATTCTGACAGGAAATGAGCGCGAAAATACTGTATTTTCTACAATTATATTCTACGTAGAACAATTTCTATGAACATCATTCAGCTTTCGATCCCGACACCCTTTTACGTCGGTGACGTTAATGTTTACTTAATTAAAGAAGATCCGCTCACGCTCATTGACGTTGGTCCAAAAACGATAGAGGCAAACGATGCTCTTCGCAAAAAACTCGCGCAAAACGGCGTCCGGTTTTCCGATGTTCGACGCATTGTCCTGACACATGCCCACGAAGATCACTGTGGTCTGGCAAAGCAGGTTCGCGACGAGGCAAAAGACGCCGAGATCTTAATACATGAATGGGAAACCGGACATCTGTTCGGAAGGCTTGCGCACGAGGAGCATGCGTCTCTGATGCTGCGTTCGGGTGTGCCGGATGCTGTCTTTGATGAGATGAGGTCGCTTTACGAAGAGGTCAGCTTACTGACCGATTCGCTCAAAGAGAGTGATTTCAGGCCGCTGCGCGATGACATGGAGTTGGAATTTGAAACCGGCTCACTGCGTGTGCTCCACACTCCCGGACACACGCCGGGTTCGTGTTCGTTTGTGCGCGAGGCGGACCGGACGTTGATCTGCGGCGACTGTGTGCTTAAACGCATCACACCAAACCCGATACTGTCGCCCGACCCCGTTAACCCGTCGAAACGTTTTCCCTCGCTGGCCGAATATCTCGTCAGTCTCGCAAAACTGCGGAGTTTCTCGCCAACCCTTGCCTACGGCGGACATGGCGAACCGGTAACCGATTTTGAAGAGATATTTCACCGCTACGTGAGGGCAATTGACGACAGGCAAAAAAAGGTGATAGCGCTCGTATCCGGCGGCGGCACAACTGCATTCGATGTGGCCAAGAGGCTGTTTCCCGATTCGTTTGATCACGACGTACACCGCTTTTTGGCAATCTCCGAGGCGATCGCACATCTCGATTATGCTGAATCGGAAGGTAAAATTGGTGTGGAAATGAGCGGTGGCGTCGAATTTTATCGGCCAAATTAGACGGTTGTTAGATTCAAAATGGAGCTTTCGGCGATCCGGCCGATGGTTTCATTGATCTTGGTAATATCGGCAAAACCTGGAAGCTGACGGACACGCTGCGTGACAGTTTTATCGAGAACGGCCAGCCCGTCTTTATCGCCAAACAGCGTTGCGATCAGGTATTCGGTGCGTACTTTGGGCAGAGAGCCCTGGCCGACGGGAGCCCAAAAATGCTCTATGACAAAACGCGCTATCTTTTGTGCGAATTCGTTCTTTCGCAATTCGAGACGAGCCACGTTCCAATAAAATTGTGTATGCGCTGCCTCTTCGCGCATAATTCCCTGCAAAATATGGGTCAACACCGGATGATCCGCGAGCCCAAGCAGCCGCCGATACCCTTGCGTGGTCGACATTTCATGGATTGCGCCAAAGGTCATGTGTGTCGCCGTAAATTTTCGCCCGATCAGATTTGTTAGGGTCGTCAGTAGATAAGTATTTGCGTTATAAACCGTCGTAACGGCCCGCCGCACCTGCGTCTGCCATTTTTCATCGGTCTCGATCCCTAACTCGTTCAGAAAACGATTTAGCACCTCGCCATGGGTGATCTCTTCGATTCCCCAACGCTCCATAAACTTGCTGATATCCGGATCTTTGCCGGTTGGCGTGCGAAGCAGTTCTGTGTGGTACATATCCGTCAGCGTTTCGACATCGCGCATATAAAACAGAACGGGAATGAATCGCGGATCGAGCGGATGATCTTTTACCTTATGCCACGGAATCGCGCTGATAAACTCCGGCGTCAGCGAGCGCGGCTGGCGCTCGTACCATTCCAAAACGTCCTTGTTCGTCTCAAAATTCATAAAGTACGCGGTGAATGGCTGAATCCGTAACAGGATAACCCGTCGCCAATTCAATTCCGCTTACAGCATTAATTCGCTAAACTGCTAATTTCAGATGCGCTAACGGTGACCGTAATAATATAATCAAAAAATATGAAAAAGCTGTATTTCGTTATTATTGTAATTTTAACCTTTTTGTCAACTGATTTTGGACAGGAAAATCCGCTTGCCGTGATCGGCGAGCGACATCTCCAAAATATTAAGCAATTGACCTTTGGCGGTGAGAACGCCGAAGCGTACTTTTCGTTCGATGGCAAACAGTTGATTTTTCAGTCAAAACGCGACGGCCGTGCGTGCGACCAAATTTACTCGATGAATATCGACGGCTCAAACGTCCACATGGTCTCAAACGGCGAGGGCCGCACAACATGCTCGTATTTTTTCAAGGACGGCAAAAAAATGCTGTATGCCTCGACCTTTGGCGGCAAAAAAGAATGTCCCGTTGAGCCGGATCGTTCAAAGGGTTACGTCTGGCCCGTATATTGGGATTACGATATTTACACGGCGACGCCGGACGGTAAAAATATCAAAAATCTTACCCATTCGCCGGGATATGACGCGGAGGCCACCATTTCGCCAAATGGTAAACATATCGTTTTTACATCGGAGCGCGACGGCGATCTTGAGCTTTACTCAATGGACACGAACGGCAAAAACATAAAACGCCTGACGCACGAGCCCGGCTATGACGGCGGCGCTTACTTTTCGCCCAACAACAAAATGATCGTCTATCGCGGCTCGCACCCGACCTCGCCCGAGGAGATCAAAAAGGCCAAGGATCTGCTCGCCCGGCACCTTGTCGTGCCTATAACCTTCGAAGTTTGGGTGATGAACGCCGATGGATCGAACAAGCGGCAGGTTACCAAGCTCGACTCGGCCAGCTTCGCCCCGTTTTTTATGCCCGACGGCAAACGGATAATTTTTTGTACAAATTACTTCGACCCGGAGCGCAACAATCACCGGAAACAGCCCAATTTTGACCTTGCTGTAATAAATATCGACGGCACGGGGCTCGAACGCGTCACATACAACGAATCGTTCGACGGTTTCCCGATGTTCTCGCCCGACGGCAAAAAGCTCGTTTTCGCATCAAACCGCAATGACGCAAAAGCCGGGGATACCAACGTCTTTATAACTGATTGGGTTGAATAGGTCAGTGGGCAGTAGGCGGTAGAATTGCTCTAAGTTGGCGAAGCCAACGACAGAATATAGCCCACGGTGTAAGCCGTGGGTAAACTCAAAAAAAATCCGTAAAGCCCGTGTAATGGGCGTCAGAATCCAAAGTAGTATGTCCATTATGAAATCACGCAATTTGAACGTAGTTATCCTCTTGCTCGCGCTGTCGCTGCCGCTCTCGGCGCAACAACGCGTTATGTCGGTTGACGCGACCGAGGCCCATCTCCGTGACCACATCCGATATCTCTCATCCGACAAACTCGAAGGCCGCCGCACGGGCGAGCCTGGAGCGATGGCTGCGGCGAAATATGTAGCGGATAGGTTTGAGATATTCAAACTGAAACCCGGTGTCCCGCTGCACAATGGCAAGGCAAGCTACATGCAGCCGTTTCCTGGCAAAGACAGCACGCCTGAAAATCCCGTCACCGGCTATAACGTGATCGGGATTTTGGCGGGTACCGATCCTAAACTCAAAAACGAGGCCTTTGTTATCGGTGCGCACTACGACCACCTCGGCCACGGCGGCGAAGGCAGCCTCGCACTAAATTCAAAAGAGATACATCACGGAGCCGACGATAACGCTTCGGGGGTTGCTGCAATCATCGAAATGGCCCGTCAATTTTCAAGGGAAAGAAAAAATAAACGCACCATCATCTTCATCGCGTTCAGCGGCGAGGAAGAGGGCCTGTTAGGGTCGAAATATTACGTCAACAATCCGGTGTTTCCGATAGAAAGCACGGTTGCAATGATAAATCTTGATATGGTCGGGCGGCTGCACGACGACAAACTGACGATCGGCGGCATCGGTACGGCGAGTGAATTTAAGCAGCTTGTTGAAAAAATCAATTCGACTAACGCTAAGTCAACGGACCTACCGACGCCCGACAAATTGATGGAGGGCTTAATTGTCGAAAAACTTAAAAAAGCAGGAATATCGGGTGTACTCGTATTCGTCAATAATGGCGAGGTGACCGTTAGCGGTAATGCTCCGAAAGACCAAGTGCCGGCAATGATGGTCGCTGCATTTGAAGCCAAGCCAACGAAAGTAATTAACAACATCAACGTAAAACCGAATTCTACTAAAGTCGTCTTTGTAACCCGCTTCCGTTATCGACCCTTCATTTTGCAACTTAACGAAGACGGCTTTGGCCCCTCAGACCACTCATCATTTTATACTAAAAAAATCCCAGTTCTCTTTTTCTTTACAGGCACGCACCTCGATTATCACAAACCGTCGGACACCGCCGATAAGATCAACTACAAAGGCGAAGCAAAAGTCATTTCTTACATAACCATGATCGCAAAGGCCATCGACCAAAACCCGGTGCGGCCGACCTACACGGTCGCAAAAAGCACCGCCTCGCCAGGCGGCGGGCGGGCCGGGATCACGATCACACTCGGCACGATCCCGAGCTATACTGATTCGACCGATGGAATGGTCATCGACGGCGTTCGTGACGATTCACCGGCGGCAAAGGCTGGTTTGAAAGCCAACGATAAGATCGTCAAACTCGCGGGGCACGACATCAACAACGTCCAGGATTACACTAAAGTCCTCGGCACGATGAAAGCCGGCGAGGAATACGAAATAGTTATTATTCGCGGCGGCGAGCGTTTGACGCTAAAGATAACGCCAGTAAAGCGCCAGTGACTGGAGTCAGATATGAAATTCACCATTTGGACAATTGTGGTCAGTCTGGCGCTTCTGAACCTTTCGTGCACAAAAACCGACATTAAGCCCGCGAATGCTGCCGCCGATAATCATGCGACACCGATCCCGCCGTCCGCAACGCCTAAGGACGGCAATTACAATGGCAAGGGAATCGTTACCAAGATCGATGAAAAGATGGGGTCGGTCGGGCTTAACCACGAAAACATCGAAGGGCTGATGCCGGCCATGCAGATGGAATTTTATGTGACGGATAAGGTTCTGCTCAAAGGGCTGACCATCGGCGACAGGGTTTCATTTGTCATCGAATACAAAGGCGGCAGAGAGACCATCAACAGCATCAAAACGACTAAATGAGCGCGATCCCGTTTTGCAAATTTCACGGCTTTGGCAACGATTACATCGTGATCGAGAGCGAAGCTATCGGTGATGCAGTGCCGCTCGACGAGCTTGCTCGCGAGATCTGCCACCGCCATACGGGAGCAGGTTCCGACGGCATCGCAATTCTCGAAAAGCTCGATGGCATATCAGCCGATTTTGGCTGCGAAATTGTCAACCCGGATGGCAGCATCGCCGGATTTTCCGGCAACGGCACACGCTGCGCGGTCGCCTATCTGCACTACAAAAATCTCTGGTCGGCGACCGATCTTCGTTTGCGGACACGCAGCGGCGTCAAGAATTATCACCTGATAAAGCGCGGGCGGGGTGAATTTTGGTTTGAGGCCAAGATAGGCAAACCACAATTTGCGAGCGACGAGGTTCCCGTTCTCACGACAACCCGCCGCGACCACGTCATCAACGAGCCGATCGTCGTGGGCGGCAGCCATTACACATTTTCCGCCGTCAACGTCGGCAACCCTGTGGCGTGTATTTTTGTCGATAATTTTAATTTCGACTGGCGTATGTTAGGCCGCTCGATGGAGAACCACGACAACTTCCCCGAGCGAGCCAATATTGTCTTTGTAAAACCCGCCGATCAAGACAACATCGACATCCGAATCTGGGAACGGGGCGCCGGCGAGACATCTTCTTCAGGAACGTGTTCGAGCGCCGCCGCCGTCCTGAGCGCGTTTATGCTAAAAACTAATCGTAAAGTCCATGTCCATTCCCCGGGCGGCACAACGGACGTCCTGTGGCGCGACGACGACGAGATCGTCCTCACCGGTCGCGCCGACCTCGCCTACTGCGGCGAATGGCCGGTTTGACCTGAAACAAGGGTGGTGCCGAGATCAGCCACACCATCGCATTATGCATTCTCGTCAAGCAGTTCAGCAATCACCTTTTGCCTGTATCCGAAGATATATTTTAACTGGCGTTCGACAAAAAATTGGGCGATGTCACCCAGCGGTTCGAGCGGCAGACGGTATCGCACCTCATCTTCCATCAGCGTTTTGCCGGGTTCCGGTTCGGTAAAACGGTGGCTGTGTATCCACTGTTTGTATGGGCCGCTGAGCTGCGTGTCGATGAATTCGAACGGCGGATCCCAATGCGTGATCTCCGTCCGCCATTTGATCGGCAGCCCATACAGGCTAAGCTCGTAGTCGATCAATGCGCCCTTTTTAATATTGATAGGCAGCGGCGTAACGATATGAAATTTTAGCTCGGGTGGTGTAAGGCGTTCGAGATTTTCAGCGTTCGAAAAGAACTCAAAAACCTTATCCCGCGATAAATCAATAGTAAGCGAACTTAGATTCAAGTAGTAAGTGCAACTTTTGATTGCTCGTGATCTTTGAAATAGACTTCGTTGGGCGTTTGAAAGCCTAACGTCTTGCGAGGGCGAT
>JAYVER010000254.1:0-26607 GCA_043748725.1 Chloracidobacterium sp.
CGCCAGCGAGCAGCCGGTCGAGGGAATCACGGCAGAAATTCTCGCCGACAATATAAAGAAATATGGGCATAAGAATGTCGCCTATATTGGCGATATCGAGACGGCGACGGACAAAATTTGCGAGGTTCTGCAGCCGGGTGATCTCGTTATCACGCTTGGTGCGGGAAGTGTCACGCGGCTGTCGGACGAGATAATTGAAAGGTTAAAAGGGAAAAAGTGAAAAAGTGAGAGATCGAGGCGCGGGCGATTCTTAACTTTTCCCCTTTTTCACATTTCCCCTTTTTGTATGGCGAAAAAGAAAAAAATAACCGCAAAACCCAGGGCTTCGTCGGTGAAGACACGTGGCCGCGCGTCGTCATCGCGCGTGTCGGGTAGAGCGGTTTCACAGAGCTTTGGCCGTTTTGGTCTGCCGCTTTTGATCTGTTGTGTGCTTATCGCGGGTTTAGTTATTTTGGGGTTTTTGGGATACCGGACGGCTACCGAGTCTGACTTTTTCAAGGTGCGCTCGATCGATATTCGCGGCAATGACAAAACCCCCGCCGATGACATTCGCCGGATCGTCGCCAGCGAAGTCGAAAAGTCCGGCGTCTGGAACGCGGATCTGGCTAATATTCGGGTAAAGATCGAAAAATTTCCGTATGTTAAGGCCGCATCGGTTTCGCGAATGCTGCCGGCGGGTATCAGGGTTGATGTGACCGAACGCATACCGGCGGCGGTCGTTCATCTGCGGTCTGGCGATTTTTTGATTGACGCCGACGGGGTGATATTGGCTTCGGCGGTCGGAAATGAAAAGGATTTTCCTTTTGCTCTTTACGGTTGGGACGAGGCCAAGACCGAAAAGGCCCCGACCGATAACATTGCGAGGCTCAAGTTATATAAAAAAATGCTTGACGAGTGGAAGCAGTTTGATCTGGCGACACGCGTCAGCCGGGTTGACCTGTCGGATCTAAAAGAACCGACCGCGATCGTCGAAGATTCGGGGCGGCCAATCTCGATCTTCCTTGCAAAAGACAGTCTGGGTAAAAGTTTAAAAACCGGCATCGAAGCCGTCAGCGGAAAGGGAGCAAAGGTCAGATCGGTCAATACCGGCAGTGGATATCCGGTTATTCAGTATTTGGATTTTTAGGTTTTTGCGATTTGTTATGGCGAATGAGATACAGGCAGTCGGGTTAGATATCGGCACAAGCCGGGTGAGGTGCGTTATCGGCGAGCCCGGGGCCAACGGAAAAATGAATATCGTCGGTATCGGTGAGGCCGAATCCAAGGGCTTGCGCCGCGGCGTTGTCACATCGACCGAGTCCGTGGCTGAATCGATTAGAAAAGCCGTCGGTGAAGCCGAACGTGTCAGCGGTCTCGATATCGATTCGGCGACGGTCAATCTTTCCGGCGAGCATCTGCGCGGCGAAAACAAGAACGGCGTTGTTGCCGTTGCGGGTGTCGAAAAAGAGATCACTGACGACGACACCGAGCGAGCTATTGATTCGGCAAGCGCGATGCCTTTGACGCCCGGTTGGGAGATCGTCAGCCGTTTGCCGCAGGAATTTATTGTTGACGGTCAGGACGGGATTACCGAGCCGGTCGGCATGAACGGATCGAGGCTCGAGGCTCTTGTTCACATCGTTACAAGCCCGAGCGCGGTGAGGCAAAATCTTATTAAGGCAGTTACTCGCGCGGGGATCGACGTCGAGCAGCTGATCCTGGAACCGCTCGCCGCCGCCGAAAGCGTTCTTACCGACGACGACAGGGAATACGGCTGTGCGATCGTCAATATGGGAGCCGAGATCACCAGTCTTATCATTTTTGGACGCGGAGCGGTACAGCATACGGCGGTGTTTCCGTTTGGGAGCATGTTGTTTACAAAAGACATCGCGACGGGCTTGCGCGTATCGATCCCCGAGGCGAACAAGATCAAGCAAACTCACGGCTGTGTCGCCTCGTTCCTGATTGACGAAGAGGAGAAACAGGAAATGATCGAGATATTGCCGTTTGGCCGCAGCGAGACGCGAGGGCTTTCGAAAGAGATCCTATGCGACATCATGCAGCCGCGAGCGGTCGAGCTAATGCAGCACATTGCGCGGGAAACCACCGCAACAAAGGCGCAGATCTCGGGCGGCGTGTTTTTGACGGGTGGAGGAGCGATGGTTCGCGGCTTGCCGGAGATCGCCGAGCAGGTTTTTGATGCTCCGACTCGCGTGGGTTTTTTGGAGCCGTCATTTTTTGGCGGCCTGGTCGAAGAGGTTCAAAGCCCGCAGTGGGCAACGGCTTGCGGCCTCGCGTTAGGCTCTATGCGTGAGGGAATGAGGGACGACGGACACAGCGGAAAGTCGTCGGCCCGAAAAGTTGTAGATTGGTTTGGAAGTTTTCGCGATAAATTTAGATAAATGTAACATCGGGGCTTGAAGTTTTACCACAAATAGTTGTATGCTTCTTTTCCGACAGCACAATATCTTGTTATTTCGCAAACTTACCTCAAACGAGCGTTTCTTAAGTTAATTCGTGATTTCCGGTAACGGAATTATTTTCTCAATGGAAGACCTTTACATGAATAACAACGGCATAAAAATGTTTATCGACGAGCCCCCGATCACCGGTGCTCGGATCAAAGTTATAGGCGTCGGCGGCGGCGGCAGCAATGCGGTCAATCGCATGATCGACGCCGGGATCAAGGGCGTCGAATTTATCGTCGCCAACACCGATCTGCAGGCGCTCAATGCTTCGAAAGCGCCGATGAAGATACAGCTCGGCAGCAAATCGACGCGCGGCCTCGGTGCGGGTTCTAATCCGGAGATCGGACGTGCGGCGGCACTTGAGGATACGGAAAAGCTGCTCGACATTCTCGAAGGCTCCGACATGGTTTTTGTAACTGCGGGCTTAGGCGGCGGAACGGGCACAGGCGCGGCCCCGGTAGTCGCATCGCTTGCGATCGAGCTTGGAGCGCTGACGGTTGCCGTTGTTACGAAGCCATTTGCGGTCGAGGGGAAAAAACGCATGGCGCAGGCGGAAAAGGGCCTCGCCGAGCTTCGCGGCTGCGTTGACACATTGATAACGATCCCAAACTCAAAACTTCGCGAGGTTGAGGAAAAGATCACGATAATGGAGGCGTTTCGCCGGGCTGACGACGTGTTGCTGCGAGCGGTTCAGGGCATTACAGACCTGATTATCACGCCGGGCATTATCAATCTTGATTTTGCCGATGTGACCACAGTCATGCGCGGCAAAGGGGTCGCGCTAATGGGCATTGGCAAAGGCGACGGCGAAGACGCCGCGTCGAAAGCGATGCGTGCCGCGCTCGATTATAAACTGCTCGAAGAACATTCGATCAAAGGTGCGAAAGCCGCGCTCATCAACGTTACGGGCGGCCCGAACATGGTTCTCGGCGAGGTCGAGGACGCGATCGGGATGATCGAATCCGAGGCTGACGATAATGCCGACATCATTTGGGGCAGCGTAATCAAGGAAGACATGGGCGATGAGATCAGAATAACGGTCATCGCGACCGGTTTCGATTCGCAATCCTCAGCCGCGATCCCAAAGCCAAAAACGGCAGAGGCTCACGCTGTTTCATCCACTTCGGTGCCGTTCGCGTCCAATGATCTGACGCCGGTCGAGAATCTTGACGTCCCCACATTTATGCGTCGCCACGCGGATTGAAAAAAAATGCCGAAAGTCTGCGCGTGAGCAAGGGCGTAACACCCGGTGGCATCCGGATTACGCCCTTGCTCACGCGCGGGCTTCTGCACACCGCCAGCTAAAGCTGGAACTCCAAACGTGCTAATCTAGAGGGCATGTCTTTAGATGTAACAGGCCTTCCGGTAGTTGGGATCACAATGGGTGACGCCGCCGGCATCGGGCCTGAAATAGTTCTCAAAGCGATATTGGACGAAAATATACGAACGGCGTGCCGGTGCGTGATCATCGGCGACGCCGTTCATTTGCGCCGGCTCGCGGCTGATCTTGGTTTGGATGTGGGGATCGGGCTTTTTGGCGAAGCAGGTTCGAAAGGCCCCCGAACAGTCGAGGTATTCGACCTGAAAAATCTGCCTGAGCATTTCACCATCGGTGTCGATGCGGCTGTTACCGGTAAGGCCTCGGCTGAAAATATCGAGGCGGCGGTTAATCTGTGGCGAGAAAAGAAAATCGATGCGATATGTACAGCTCCGATCAGCAAAAAGGCGATACACCTGGGTGGGTATGATTTTCCGGGCCATACCGAATTTCTTGCAGCGCTGACGGGCACGCAAAAATTTGCGATGAGTTTTTTTGCTGAAAAGCTGCGTGTTGTTCTGCTTTCTACACATCTTTCGCTAACCAATGCAATTGCTTTGGTCAAGAAAGATCGCCTTGTTGATCTGATCAGATTTTCGGCCGATGAACTTGGCAAATTACTGCATAAAAAGGTCTCAATCGCTGTCGCGGGTTTGAATCCGCACGCTTCGGAAGGCGGAATGTTCGGCTCCGAAGAGCAAACGGAAGTAACGCCGGCAATCGAGCACTGCCGCAATGAACACGGCATAAATGTAAGTGGGGCGTATTCGCCTGATACAATATTTCTGCGCGGGTCTCGCGGCGAATTTGATGGCGTGATCGCCCTCTATCACGATCAGGCGACGATCGCGGTCAAGTCGCTCTCGTTCGGAGCGGCGGTCAATGTCACGCTTGGTTTGCCGCTAATTAGAACATCGGTCGATCACGGAACGGCTTATGATATAGCCGGGAAAGGCGTATCGGACGCATCGAGCATGGTCGCAGCTGTAAAGCTGGCCGCTGAGCTTGCTGTAGGTTCGCGGAAATTTACTGAAATCTGATAATATTGTCCTTTAGCTATGACAACCCCCAAATTATTGCTGGCCGACGATTCGGCAACGATCAGAAAGGTCGTGGAACTGACGTTTGCCGACGAAGGGATAGATGTATTCGCAGTTGGCGACGGCGATGCGGCGATGATCAAATTTGTCGAGGTGCAGCCTGATATCGTGTTGGTTGACGTCGAAATGCCTGGCCCGAGCGGTTATCAGATCTGCGAAATGATCAAGCAGGACGAGGCGACGAAGCATATTCCCGTCTTGCTGCTCGTCGGGTCGTTTGAGCCGTTCGATCACGATGAGGCCGAGCGCTCCGGTGCCGACGGATTTATGACGAAACCGTTTCATTCGATCCGCGAGCTCGTTGCCCGCGTCTCGGATCTGCTCGATGCACCGCCGCAAGCCGCCGGCCCCGAAACTGAGGACATTGCTGAGCTTTACAACAGCAGCTTTGCGGAAACGCTGCCGATTCAGGAATACGACACCGAGGAAGATCCGTTCGGTGATGCGGTCATGGACGACGCAATGATCGACGCATTTCATCCGGTTGGCCCTGAGGGCGAAAATGGGGAAGCCGAGCTAGTGTTCGGGCTTGACGCTCAGAAGTTGGTAAAGGATTTTGATTGGTCACCGGCCGCAAAAATCGTCGATGATTTCGCACCCGAACAGTCTAAAACTGATTTCGAACCGCGTTTCTCGTTTGCGGACAACGAACCAAACGACACCGACCACCTGCCGGGTAAAGACGAAAGCGTTTTCGCCGCTGCGGACAAAACCGATGCCGAACCGTCCGATGAGTTAGTCTCGCTTATTGCTAACCGGGTCATCGACAGACTTTCTGACCGCGTAATTCGCGAGATCGCGCAGGAAGCAGTCCCGCGTATTGCCGAGAAACTTATCCGCGAAGCGCTTGAGGACGAAAACAAGGCTTAAAGAGGTCAGAACCGGGAGCGGTAGCGACTGGGTTTTTTTTGCGTCGAGCAATTAAGAACCCAGTCGCTACCGCTCCCGGTTCTAACACAAATATCTATGGAACTCGCAAAGGCTTACGATCCAAAAGAAGCCGAAGAAAATCATTACAAACGGTGGGAGACGAGCGGATTTTTTGCTCCGGAGATAAATAAAAATCCAGATGCCGAGGCGTTTTCGATCGTCATTCCGCCGCCGAATGTTACCGGCAGCCTACACATGGGCCACGCGCTCCAGCACACGCTGATGGACGCGCTTGTAAGGTGGAAGCGAATGCTTGGATACCGCACGCTTTTCCTGGTGGGCACTGATCATGCGGGCATTTCTACGCAATTAATGGTCACGCGCCAGCTCAAAAAAGAAGAGCATAAAACACCGCAGGACATCGGCCGCGAGATTTTCACGGAAAAGGTTTGGGAGTGGAAACACAAATACGGCGGCGAGATCACGCGGCAGATACGTCGCGAGGGGTTGTCGGTGGATTGGTCGCGTGAACGCTTTACGATGGACGAGAATTTGTCCAAAGCCGTTCGTGAGGTTTTTGTCCGGCTGTACGACGAAGGCTGGATCTATCGCGGAACCAGGATCGTAAATTGGTGTCCGAAAGACAAAACCGTGCTCTCCGACCTCGAGGTAAAGGAAGAAAAGGTTAAGGACGGCAAGCTTTATTATTTGCGGTATCCGATCAAAAGCTCCCCTCCTTTCAAAGGAGGGGTAGACGCCGCTTCGGCAGACGGGGTGGTTCTATCGCTCTCTACTGATTCAACGTCTGTGGATGCCAACGTAGAGAACCACCCCCCGGCTAAAGCCGTACCCCTCCTTCGTAATGAGGGGAGCTTTGTAGTTGTCGCAACGACGCGGCCTGAAACGATGCTTGGCGATACAGCGGTGGCCGTCAACCCTGACGACAAAAGGTACAAAGACCTCATCGGCAAGACTATCGCTCTGGCGCTGACAAACCGAGAGATACCGATAATCGCAGACGAATATGTCGAATCGGAATTTGGCACGGGTGCGGTCAAGATCACGCCCGCGCACGACCCGAATGACTGGGAGATCGGCGAGCGCCACGGCCTCGAAAAACTCGTCATAATGAACGAGGACGCGACGATGAACGCCGCCGCCGGCCCGGATTTCGAGGGTCTCGACCGCTATGATGCACGAGCAAAAGTTATCGAGCGGTTTGCAGAGCTTGGTCTGCTTGAAAAGATCGAGGATTACGACGCCACGCTGCCGCATTGCGAACGCTGCAAAACGGTCATCGAGCCGCTGTTGTCAGAGCAGTGGTTCGTTAAGATGGACGAGATGCGCGATCTTGCTCTGAAATTGATGAATGAGGAGAATCTGCCCCACTTTTTCCCGGAGGTTCCGCACAAAAAGGTTTATATGGCGTGGCTCGAAAACCTGCGTGATTGGACGATCTCGCGGCAGCTCTGGTGGGGGCATCAGATACCGGCTTGGTACGATGCTGCCGGAAATACCTACGTTGCACGAACCAAAGAAGAGGCATTTGAACAGGCTGGCACGACTGATCTGAAACAGGATGAGGATGTGCTTGATACGTGGTTCTCGTCCGCACTGTGGCCGTTTTCGACGCTCGGCTGGACAGGTGGCGAAGCCGGTGGGCAGTTGGCAGTAGGCAGTAGGCAGGGAGCCGATTCGCTGCCAACTGCCGACTGCCAACTGCCAACTGATCTGGAGACTTTTTATCCGACAAACGTCCTCATTACGGGTCGCGATATTATCTTTCTCTGGGTTTCGCGGATGGTGATGGAAGGTTTGAAATTTCTCGACAAAAAGCCGTTTGACGATGTGGTTATAACGGGAACGGTGCTTGATAAAAACGGTCAGCGAATGTCAAAAACCAAGGGCAACGGCATCGATCCGCTTGATGTTTTTGAGCGATACGGCGTCGACGCGACGCGTATGACATTAGCCGGTTCGGCAACCTGCATGGATTTCGCTTGGCGGGATGAAAAGGTCGAATCTTATCGTAATTTTGCCAACAAAATATGGAACGCGACGCGGTTCTGTTTGATGAATTCGGATGGCGCGGCTGTCGATCCGTCCTGTATTATTTTCGACGCAACGACGCAAAGTCGCGAAGACGCAAAGGGTTCGATTTCTTTGACTGATCGGTGGATAGTTTCACGTTTGAATAAGACGGCGAAAGCGGTCAATCATGCACTAACTACATATCAATTTCACGAGGCGGTGCAATTGCTTTATCACTTCTTCTGGGATGATTTTTGCGATTGGTATATTGAACTGGTTAAGGATGAAATAACGGGAACGCAGGCACCCTTGCCTGCAGGGATGCTGCCACATCCCGACGCGATGAATATCGCCGAACATCATCACGCCGCAGGAAGCGGCGTTGCAGGCAGGGGTGCCTGCGTTCCGGCACGGACTCGGATCCTGACGATCCTCGAACAAGCTTTACGAATGCTGCATCCGTTTATGCCGTATTTGACCGAGGAATTATGGCAGAAATTGCCTGGTGTATCGTCGAGTTTGCACAACGCTGCCTATTCAGACGCCGAACAGACAATAATGCTCGTGGATTTCCCGGTCGGTGACGATGCAATGATCGATGAACAGGCTGAAAGCGAAATGGCAGCGGTTATAGAACTCATTACAAAGGTGCGAAATATCCGCGCCGAGATGAATATCTCGACATCGATTCGCGTACCAATACATATCGCCGCGGACTTGGCGATGCAGCGGATATTTGCCGCGAACGAACCGCAGATCGTGAAGCTGGCCCGAGCTGAAAAGGTCGTCATCAGCAGCGCTCTCAACGTGCCAAAGGCCTCGGCTAAGGCTGTTTTAGCGGGCAACGTTTCAGTCGCAATACCATTCCAGGACTTGATCGATTTCGAGAAAGAACGCGAGCGTTTAAATAATCAGACCGCAAAGCTAACGGAAGAGAAAACGCGGCTTGACGCACAGCTTTCGAACGCAAATTTCATCGAGCGTGCTCCAGCAGAGAAGGTCCAGGAGCTTCGTGATCGGCAAGGTGACTTGGATACTCAGATTTCTACGCTTAATAACAATCTCGGAGCGTTGAACTAAATCCTGAAATTCTTGTCGCTGAGGTCGACGTATATTAAAGCCTAGGGAAAGCGAGCGAAGCGAGTGCATCCCTAGGTAAATTTGGATATTTTTTCCGTCCCTGAAGGGGACGAACATTTCACAACATTGTTCGACGCCTTCAGCGTCGGGTTCGTGTAAGGCATTTTTCCTAGGGTTTCGCCAAAGGCTCCACCCCAGGCTTTAATGTTGGTCACCGTTGGCGAATAAACAAAAAGAGCGGAAAGGCCGCTGCCGATCCGCTTATTTTTTTTTGTTCAGAACGACTAATTATCGTCCTCGTCCTTGTTCGTGGTTTTGTCCTTATCGGCGGGTTTGCTGTCCGTCGTGTTGCTGGTTGAGTCGCCGGTGATGGTGACGTTGACCGATTTGCTGTCTTTTTTCTCGCTGGCGTCGTTGATCATATCGGCTACGACGATATATTTTCCAGCTTTGACTGCTCCGCCCAATGGCAGCGAATAGGTGGCAACACCGTCGCCGTCAAGATTGACAGTAACACTCGATCCGGGTACGATGTCACCTTTCTTCATCCCTGGCACATCATCAGCGTTCATCTGCATTTTTACGGTGACTTTGCCGCCGTTATTAGCTACCGTTGCCCGGCCATAGACAGTGTCGGTATTCTTAAAGCTGGACGATTCTTCTTTACCGTCTTTGTCTTTGGCGATCTTAAAGCTGCTCATGTTTGCGGTGCTCACATTGCAGGCGAACGCCGCCGTGAACAGCACGACGGCCACAATTAATAAACTCAATCCATTTTTCATAATAACGTCTCCTTTTTGAAATAAGAGTAGCAAAAATTACCGCAGTTATATTCGCTTTTGAGCGAGAATATCTTTTCCTAACTTGGTTGTCAAAGCATGGAAAACGGATGATAATCAAATCTATATGAATTGGCTTGAAAATGGCGATGTGATGGCGGCTATCGGTGAATTCCTGGCCGAAGACATCGGTCGCGGAGATATTACGACGAGGGCGACTGTAGCCCCTAACACACGCGGGCAGGGGCGATTTTTGGCGAAGGAATATCTCGTCGTCTGCGGCCTCGATGTTGCGGAAGCTGTCTTTTTTCATCTCGATCCCGATAGCTCCGAGATCGAAACGACCTTTAGCGAGGGTGACGAGGTCGAGGATGGCACAGTTTTCGGGACGCTGAAGGGCTATGCCGATGTGCTTTTGACCGGTGAGCGCGTCGCGCTCAATTTGCTGCAGCGGATGTCCGGCGTCGCGACGTTGACCAGAAGCTATGTAAAAGGTATCGAAGGCACGAGCGCGAGCATCGTTGATACGCGAAAAACTACCCCGGGACTGCGCGCGCTCGAAAAATACGCGGTCACTATTGGCGGCGGTAAAAATCACCGGATGGGACTCGACGACGGCGTTTTGATCAAGGACAACCACATTGCTCTCGCCGGCGGCATAACTGAGGCTGTTCATGCCGCAAAGCAGAGTGTCGGCCATCTGCACAAAATAGAGGTCGAGATAACCAATTGGGCACAGCTTCGTGAGGCAATAGAGGCCGGAGCCGAGATCGTCATGCTCGACAATCAAACACCCGAGGAAGCCGCGAAACTCGTGAAGATGTCGCGCGACATGAACCCAAATGTCCTGATCGAGGCGTCCGGCGGGATGGACCTCGACCGCGTGAGATCATACGCCGAAGCCGGCGTTGATCTTATATCGGTGGGGCGACTGACCCATTCGGCGCGGGCGGTAGATATATCGTTCAAAATACAAAGCGCTTGATGGATTGTAAAATGTAAGAAATGAGATATAAGAAGTACAAATTCTCATATCTCATATATCAAATCTCACTTTGCTATCGTAGGCGGTTCTGACAGGGAGAGCATTTCTTCATCGGGCTTTAGATTTGGCAGATAGTAGATCAGAGCCATTGAAACTATCAGTGCGAAAGTGCATGCAACGCCGCCTTCGATGCCGTAGCTGCCGCCGGTCAGCCATGCCGGGCCCGCGTCGGTCGCACGCAGTACGGGATCGGGGCTGAACTCTGCTATACCGCTCACATTTATTCCAAAAACAGGGCCTTGTAGCCAATTCCACATCAAATGAATGCCAAGTGGAAACCACAGATCGCGGGTTTTCAAATAAGCGGATGCGAACCAGATGCCGGCGAGAAACGTATTCACCCACGACAAAGTTCCCGCGTTGGGATTGTTATTGTGGGCGAACGCAAAGAGCAGTGACGTGAGGCCGACGCCGACCCAGATCAGCTTTGAGCGGGTGAAAGTTTGCAGTACATAACCGCGAAAAAGCGTTTCTTCCGAAGCCGCTCCGACGACAAAGATCAGCAAAGTGGTCAGCAGAGTGGTTGAGACAGACGAGATCGCCGATTCGTGGTTTACGGAAAGGCTCATCCCGCCCGACATCACCGCAATAATTACAGCACTCGCGAGAGCGACCGAGCCGATCAGGCATCCGGCCGCGAAATTCTTCAGCCAACCGCTTGTAAAAGCACAGCCCAAAGCACGGAAAGGCACGCCCTCAAAAAACTTTCCGCACAACCACCCCAAAATAATGGCGATAGCTGTCGAGATAGCAAACGGAACAATCAAGGGCAGAAAGCCTGCGGTTGTTGTGCCAAACGGGAACTGCGCGAGAATCGTTATGCTGCCGAAAATGAAAAAAAACGAGAAAAAAAGGAACGCGATGAGAAAAATGAGGGCGCGCCATCCGCTGTGTAATCTGCCATCCTGATTGAAGAAAAAAGATCCCATATTCGAGCGGTTCGATTGATTCTATCGGATTCGCGGGCGTCCGACAAAGCGATAATTTACCCGGAATTAATTATGCTAAACTTGCAACGTGGAAAATGGCAGCACCAAAATCAAAAGGCGAAAGACGCCGTGGGTCGTCGGTACGCTGATGGTCGCGTCGCTGGTTTTGCTCGTCATGCTGCAAGCCAGCAATCTTTGGAAAACCTTCACTATCGAAACATCAGGCGATCTGCTCCTGTTATATGCTCTCTCGTCGCTGAATTTCATTGCGTTCGTGATCTTTGGCTTTATATTTTTGCGGAGCATCATCAAGCTCGTGCGCGAGCGGCGTACATTTCAACTCGGTGCTCAGATCAAAACGCGTTTGCTGATCTATTTTTGTTCGCTCAGCCTGCTGCCGATCATCGCGATGGCGGTATTTTCTTATCTTTTCATGAACCGCGCGGTGGAACGGTGGTTCACGCAGATACCGGGGAATGTCCGCAGAGAGGCTGGCGATTTGGAGCGGATGTCGGTTGAAGATCGGACTTTAAAGCTCGACCAGGCAACGGGAATGCTTGCAGCGACGCTTGAGAACCAGGTTAATAACGACATTCTTTCGAGGGTTGCCGAGACCGGCCGCCTGTCTCACATCGAAGTTGTATCCGAGCAACATCAGACTCTGGCGCTTTATGAGCGCGATGTAACGCCGGATCAAAAAAAAGAACTCGACGCTATGCTTGCTTCCCTCAGGGGCGGCGATCCGTCCGGACCGGCTTATCATGACGGAAAAGGTTTCGACGTATTTATTGCAGATATGTCCGGCGGCCGGCGGCTGTTTGTGGTACCCGATCCGGTGACCGAATCCAATCTAAGCCAGGCTGTTGATAATTCGCTCAATGAATTCGACAAGCTCGGGCAGGCGGAGTTTACAATTCGACGGGTTGGTTTATTGACGCTCGGCGTATTGACGTTTTTGCTGATCTTCGCGTCGTCATGGATCGCGTTTTACGTGGCTCGCGGGCTGACATTGCCGATAAAGGCATTGGCCGAAGGTGCAGGTGAGATCGCGAGGGGCAATCTTGGTCACCGCGTCGAAGTTCTTGCCGAAGACGAGCTTGCTTTGCTAGTAACGGCATTTAATGAGATGTCGGCGACGCTTGAGGCAAATTCGACCGAATTGGGTGAGCGGCGAAGATATATCGAGACGGTGCTGGAAACGCTGCCCACGGGCGTTATTTCATTTGACGCTCAAAACCGAGTGAGCACGATCAATAGTGCCGCGATAAATATTTTAGGGCTTGAAGACAGCGATCTTTTAGGCGTCGGACTTGTCAATCTGGCTGGTGACGATGATCGGGTCGTGTTTGAACGGCTGGTTGCCCGCGCGCGGCGTGTCGGACATGCCTCTGATCAAACTATACTGAGATCGGAGAATGCGAACGGTGGTCACGAACCAAATACCGAACGAACCGTAGCCATCACAGCCTCGGCTCTTCCGGCGGAAAGCGGCGTGGTTCTCGTCATTGAAGATCTTTCCGAGCTGATAGCAGCTCAGCGGGCGTCCGCTTGGCAGGAGGTCGCGCGACGCATGGCTCACGAGATCAAAAATCCGCTCACACCGATCCAGCTTTCGGCCGAACGCATCGCCAAGCGGTTTGCTAACAGCGGACATCGCGATAACGGAATCGGGAAACGCATCGACGACAAGGGTCCGCTCAGCGATGTTGTTCACGAAAGTACCTCGACGATCCTTCGCGAGGTGTCATCGTTAAAATCGATGGTCGATGAGTTTTCACGGTTTGCACGCCTGCCCGACGCCAAACTGGAATCCGGTGATCTCAACAGAGTTATCCGTCAGGCTGTCGCGGCGTTTGAAGGCAGATTTAAGGGTGTGTCGATCGATCTGGCCGAGGGCCGCGATCTACCGGGAATATTGCTCGACGCCGAGCAATTAAAGCGCGTGTTTGTAAACCTTATTGAAAATTCCGTTGAGGCGTTCGAGCGTGAGCAGAAAGACTGTCAAATCGTTGTAAGCACGCGACATGATCCAGCCCGCGATCTGCTCATTGCCGAGGTGTCTGACAACGGCAAAGGCATTGAGCCGCGCGATCTGCAAAAGCTTTTTCAGCCATATTTTTCGACCAAAGGCCGCGGAACGGGACTTGGCCTCGCGATCGTAAATCGTATAATTACAGAGCATCACGGCCGGATCAATGTGGTTGCAAACCAGCCGAACGGGGCAAAGTTTATTATCGAGCTGCCGGTTATGGGATAAATTTGATAAATGCAAAATTCGATCCTAATTGTTGACGACGAGCGGGGCATCCGCGATACGCTTCGCGGCGTGCTGGAGGATGAGGGATTCGCGGTCGAAACGGTCGGTTCAGGTGAAGCGTGTCTCGAATTGGCACGGACTCATCATTTCGGGTGCATTCTGCTCGACATCTGGCTGGGTGATGGCATTGACGGCCTCGAAACCCTTGCCATGTTGAAAGACGAAGGAAATGATGCGGCCATTGTGATGATTTCCGGGCACGGGAATATTGAAACTGCTGTAAAATCGACGAAATTGGGTGCTTTCGATTTCATCGAAAAGCCGCTCAGTCTGGAGCGCACCGTCGTTACCGTCAAGAATGCTGTTCGCCAACGCGAGCTTGAACGTGTCAACGAACAGCTTCAGAGCGAGCTTGCCGAACAATATGTAATGATCGGCGAATCGGTGCCGATGCGTGCCCTTCGCAAACAAATATCGATCGTCGCCCCGACCGACGGCCGCGTGCTGATCTCCGGTGAGAGCGGCACGGGCAAAGAGTTGGTCGCACGTGCGATTCACTCACAGTCTAAACGCAAAAATGCTCCATTTGTCGAGATAAATTCGGCGGCGATCCCCGAAGAATTAGTCGAATCGGAGCTTTTCGGCCATACGAAAGGT
This sequence comes from Chloracidobacterium sp., assembly GCA_043748725.1. Lineage (GTDB taxonomy): Bacteria > Acidobacteriota > Blastocatellia > Pyrinomonadales > Pyrinomonadaceae > OLB17. The sequence continues at coordinate 14,514 of JAYVER010000254.1, forward strand.
GCGTTTTCGGGTGCGACGCGGGCGAAGAAGGGGAAGTTCGAAGTGGCGGATGGAGCGACACTTTTTCTCGATGAGATCGGCGATATGTCGCCGCGCGTCCAGTCAAAAATGCTGCGTGTGCTCGAGGAACAGCGGTTCGAGCCGGTCGGCAGCAACACGCCTGTGTCGGTCGATGTCCGCGTGATCTCGGCCACAAATAAGCCGCTCGAAAGCCTTATCGACAACGGCAATTTTCGCGCCGATCTATTTTACAGGCTCAACGTTATCCCGTTTCAGGTGCCGCCGCTTCGCGAACGCCCCGAGGATGTGCCGCTGCTCGTCGAGCATTTCAACCGGCGTTTCTCCGCCGAATATGGCAAGCAGCCAAAGGAATTTGCCGCTGATGCAATCGAGAGTTTGCAGGCTAACGATTGGTTCGGCAATGTCCGCGAATTAAAGAACACAATTGAACGGATCGTTATAATGTCCGGCAAGAAAAAGATCGCGACCGACGACCTGCCGGAATTGGAATCTACAAACGAAACACCGGCAATCAGCTTTCGTTTTCCGACATTCAAGGACGCGACCGATGCCTATCAGCGTGAGTTTATCCAACACAAACTTACTGAATTCGATGGAAACGTCGCCAAAGCCGCCGAGGAAATGGGCGTCGACCGCAGTCATCTGTACCGAAGGATGCGGAATTTAGGCATTCAGGCGAAATAGACCAAACTTTATTATTAGATTGCCGCGACCGGTGGGGCGAGCGACGCTGACAGAGGCCACACAATAAGGGACTCCCTCAGGGCTTGTAATTCTGGCTCAGATGCAATTTCACCGAGGCCTTAAATCTCCCTCTGTCCGGCGGCGCTGAGCGAATCTCGAATTTTCAGAGAAAAGCAAAGCCCCATGGCAACAACGCATCATCTGGGCGGTGAGGGAATCGGGGCATAGACCATCTCGAAAACCAATGCAGCGCGCGGCGTGCTATTGGTCAACGTTACATTTTGAATTCCATTTTGAATCAACCTCTCCTGTCCCGGCGGCGGTTGGGGATTACTCCCCCCTTTCCAGACTTCGGTTGGCAAGCCGCGATTGCTCGACATACTTGTGTTGATCGTTATCGCCTGGTTGAGCGGCAAATCGGAAACGAGATAGCTACAGACGTAGTAGCCGCCCGCATCTTCCATCTTTGAATCGGTGCTGATGCGGACTGGATTCGGGGGTCGCCCCGATCCCAATGCCGCGAAGACAGAGAACGCATCGCAGGATGTCGGTCCAATGTAGCCGAAGGCGCTCGTGTCGCCTCTATATCCGTACTCTCGCCTATAACGCACGCGCACCCTAATGGTGTTGTCAGGTTGCAGCGAAACTGTTGAAAACACCCTGCGACGAAGCTGATCTTCCGCGCCTGGCACACGAATCACGTTCTTTATGTTGAGGAACGGTTTCCAGTAACGGCCATAAGAGGCTTCAAACCGACCAGACGGCAGCGGCGCGTTCTGGCGCACAAAGAAACTCCAGTAGTGTTTTGCATCGCCCAAATACTGCGGTATGTTCTGTGCATCGGGGAAGTTTTCGGCGGCGGTGGGCGAACGATCCACGGGCGAACCGTGTAACGTCTGAGCTAACTGTCCGAAGGCGACAATCTCTTGAATAATCTCGTTTGGCTCATCCTGTCGCACAGCGCGTTCCGGAAAGGCGCATTGCCCCGATTGCAGATCGCGTCCAGAATCACCGGCGGGTTGCGCGGCAAGCTGGAAATAGATCGTCATGTACTTTGTCTGCCCGCCGCTTGAATTGGTTCGCCCGTCGACTACCACGAAGCGCAGTCCGGAGCCACCCCGGCAGCGGATCTCAGTAAAGTCGGATCCGGCGTCGATCTTCTTGAGATCGTTGTAAACTTTGGATCGCGACGCGTCGGTCTTTTTATCGATCGGCGTTACGATCGCTCCTCCGGCGGCGCGACACTGGGCCTCGAGGCCGGGCGCGGCGGGGGAGTTTCGCGCGCGAGCTTCTCGCGCAACATCGCAAATCGGTCGGGGTGTAGCGTCCGTAGGCGGCGACACCTTGACCCTGCCTATGGCTTTGCTCTGGGAACTGGCCGTCGTGATCGCCGCCGCGCAAAGCAGCAACACAACAAAGGCAACTGCCAGCTTCGAGGTTTTCCTTTCCATGTTTTTCACTCCTTCAACTTTGTTATGACGACGGCGTAATCGCCGGGTCAGGGTAAAATCAACTCACACATCTGAAAGAACTGAAGTTAGTCGGACGGCCAAGTCTGCCTTGGCCCTCCCGACTCCTCAACGGACGACCGGGGCTGATGCCACCGGGAGCAGGGCGATGACTTTTTTGAATCCCAGCCAGCCGGAGCCGATTTCGACCGGGCCTTCCCATGTCTCTTTAAACCTGCCAAAAGCCACCGCACGGGTGAGTCCGAGATGTTTGAACCACAGCATTCGTCCGTCGAGTGTGATGGCAAGGATCACGCCGCCGCCAGCCGGGATGATCTGCCGGAAGTTGGCCCAACCCGTGCCAACCTGCCGCGGTGGTTCCCAGGATCGCTCGCCAGTCGCCCAACCGGTGTGCTGGTAAAACAGGAGTGTGCCGTCGGATTTGACGGCATAGATCTTTCCTTCGCCTGCGGAGAAGACATCCTTAAATTGGTTCCACTGGGTCACGGCGACCGGAGGTGCAGGCGCAGTTTCCCCGACCGCTCGGCACTGGGCCTCGAGGCCGGGCGCGGCAGGCGAGTTTCGCGCGCGGGCACTGCGCGCCGCGTCACATATCGACATAGCTGCAGCGGCACTCGGTGGCTGCACTCCGACTGACTTTGGGCCAACCCATGTTTCGGGGCCGCCGCCGTCGGCGTACCCGCCGTGCTTGTACCAGAGCAATTCACCGTCCTCTGTGATCGCATAGATGATGCCTTCGCCGCCGGAAAAGATCTTGGAAAATGTCCAGCCATGGCCAACTTCGACTCGCCCTTTGAAATTGCGAGTGCCATCGTTGAACCCCGTATGCTGATACCACAGCAACTTACCGTCCGCGGTCAGAGCGTAGAAGCTGTTGCCGCCAGCTGGAATCACATCCTTGAAATTGGCCCAGTCGCTGCCAACGCTTTTCGGTCCCTGCCAGGGAGACTCGCCGGTGTCCTTTCGATACCAAAGCAACTCGCCGTTGTTCTTGATCGCGTAGACCCAGATCGGCTGATAGTTCGCAGGTGTCTTGCCGAATGTGCCGATGAATCCGGGTTCGCGGGGCAGCGGCTCTGACACGAACGCCCCCAGGTAGCGATTGATCTCGTCCCAAACCGGCGCGATCGGCGCGTCCGCGCATTCGGAGGTTCCGCTAATCCACTTCCAGTTTGAATAGTTAGGTGGTGCCGGACCCGGACCAGGCCAAGTCCCACATATCTGGCCTGAGACGCAACTGGTTTTGCACAGGGAATGGACGCCGACGAGAACCTGTCCTCGGTTAAGAACCTCTGCGTACGCCGGTCCGCCGCTGTCGCCTCCAGCAATCGCCACCATTGCAGTGCTCGGATACCAGTAGCGCTGGCCGTCATCATTGTCCTGGCGCGTGGTCTTGATGAAGCCGACTCGATACAGCCCATCCTTTTTGGATGGCGTGGCGCTCGCGCCTGATCCCTGCGCGAACTGGTAGATGCCGCGACCGAAGATCATGATCGGTACTCCGACCGGCGTGCCGAAATACGGAAACTGGCCGTCACGGAATATGTCGCGGTTGTAGTTGGTGGTTGATCCCAGTACCGAAAAGGGCGTAGGCACTCTAATGATTGCGACATCCAGCGGCCTGAAGGTGATGATCCGCATGGACTGCATGCTCTGAACCGTCGTCCAGTTGGCGGTGACCGTGACGCTGTTCTCGGGAACCATGATGAATTGTCCGGCGTTCTTCGGGTCCGGGTTGTCCACACAGTGAGCAGCGGTAATCACCCAGTTATTCCTCAGCAGCGAGCCACTACAACCTGTGCTCAGAGTCAGCAACCCATATTCCTCCTGTTGTTTGGGACTGACCACCGCCACCGCGCCGACAAGCCCCTGCTGTATTTTGCGGATATTTCCCTCTTGCGCGTCGGCGATGCCGACGAATGTGATTGCCGTTGTCAGGACGATTGCGATGCACAGAAGGTATTGCAACTGCCATCGTGTGAATTTCTGGATTGAGTGTTTCATCATTTTTCTCCTTAAATCCTGGTGCCAGGGTCGGAAGCCCGCGCTTAGCGAGGCTTCGTTCATACGCCGCCTTCACTGTCGAGATCCCGCCTCAGATCAATTATCTGGGCGCTGCAGGAAGTGGCCGGTAAACCATCTCGAAGTCAACAGTCGCGCGCGGCTCGGCGTCCGTTAAGGTTATGCCGCGACCTCCAATTGGCACACGCTGGTAACCGGGCGGCGGCTGCGGTTGGCCTGGGCCAAACCAGCGCCCCTCGCTCAACGCCCGGTTGAGTTCCTGGCTGGCGTACGGGCCAAGAATTGCCGAAATCGCAATGACGCGATTGCGCTGGAGATCATTATTTTGGTCAGTGATAGAATAGCTACAGATATAATAGCCATTCTCTTCCGTCGGTTCATTCTGTAACGCGATATAGCCGACATTTACGGCCTTGCCGAACGTACCAGACACACCTTCCTGCACTGTCGTCTGGACTCTGATCGCGGTGCAATTTGTGGCCTTGTCGGGCGTCCTGCCACCGTCTATCGAGGGCAAGCCGTATTCTTTTTTCCAGCTAATGCGTCCAAAGATCCCCGGGGCAAATTGATTTTTGCCGCCCTGCCTAATCTTGGCCCGTGTGTTCCTGAGAGGCGGCAGCGGCGCCGGCGTGGTTGTAGGTCTCGGAGCCCGCCCCGTCTTTGGCGGACTTTCTTGCGCCCGGATGTTGAATGCCGCGCCCGCAAACAAAAAAATTGCCGGCGCAATCGTTAGATGAAAAAGCTTGTGAGTGAGTTTAGACATACTTGCATCTCCAATTCCGCTTTATATCATGAGAAGATTCACCGCCTTACTGCAACCCTTTTTCCATTCTGGTTTCGCCGGCGCCTTCGGCCCGGAGAGACGCGGACGTCAATGACTTTGCGGGGCTGGCAATTGAGCAAATCAAACTTTTGAAACGAATTACGATTATACTATACCCAATATTGACCAAAGGTCAAGAGGAAAAGCGGCCGATGCCAGGAGCAGCGGAGCGGGGAAAGCAAGGGATGTTTTCGTCGCGTCCGAGTTAGAAATTGTGGCCCGGATCGAAGGTGAAGAGGATCGGTGCGAGTTCGACTTTAACGCCGATGTCGTCAGCGCTTCGGACCTCCTCGGCGAGCGATATGGCGATCATCGTAATCTTAAGCCCTTGCGCACGCCCGGTCGCGCCGCCGGGTCCTGCGTACCAACGCGTCGTAGCCATCGCGTCGCCAGTCGCCGCCGGCGCGCAAGTCCACACCGCCCAAAAGCTGAACCGCGAGCAGCGCGCAACGAACAACATCGCCGCCGGCAGGCCAATAGCATCCCAGCGGAAATGCTTCGCGATTGAGTTGGCCGACACGCGGTTTAGCCGTTGCAACTGCCATCGCGTGCATAAGTGTTTCATCAATTCCTCCTGATCTTAATAAATGTCATCATGACTGCCGGGCCGCTTCTTAATCTAGACTCTACACCCGAAACCAGGAACTTGAAACCTATTTTCCCGTCACCGGAAATCCGCGTTCGATCATCAGAGCATCGACCTTGGGGTCGCGGCCGCGAAACAGCCTGAATCCGTCAGCCGGGTCGATGGTGTTGCCGACCGTAAACACGTACTTTCTTAACCGGGCCGCGACCTTTTGATCATACGGCCCGCCCGCCTCGGTGAACGCGGTGTAGGCGTCGGCTTTGAGCACATCCGACCAAACATAGCTGTAGTATCCAGCCGAATAGTCGTCGCTGGCGAAAATATGGCGAAACTGCGTCAGCCGGTGACGCATCGCGATCTCGGGCGGCATGTTGAGTTTAGCGAGTTCTTGCTGACCTTTACCTTGTCGAAAGGCGGAATGCCGCCGTACGGGCCTTCCCACTTTTCGGTCAGCGGATTCGGCACAGCTTTTTCGGGAGCGGCACCGATTTTGTCAATTTGCGGATTTGTCATAAAGATCAAAATGCCTGCGGCACAAAGCACAAACAGACGGGTAACATGGCGGTGAAACATATTAGAAATTCTCCTCAAGAGTTTTATTGGATTTTAACGTGTTCCTTGGGGTTGGACAAATTTACTTGCCGCTCGGAGAGTTTTGTTTTCGCATCAGTCTTATCTTTGTGCACTTTCAGATAGGCTCGTACATTCTCCTTAAAATTCGACACCGTTTCGCAAGGAGTCGCGGGCGAAGCGGCATTACAGCATATCGAGGTGATCATGTAATAGCCGAGCGATCGATAGCTTTCGAATTGGGTTTCGCTGTAGTTGAGATCGGCTGTCGATTCGTGTGGAAAACCGAGATTCTTTTTGGCATAGCTGACAATGTCGATCGGTTCGTCTCCGTCGAGCGTTGGTTTTATGTAGATCAGAAATCCATCGTTTTCAGCATTGCCTTCGATTGCCGAGTATTTTATTGTGCCTATCGAACAGTTTCGACCCTTAACCGGTATATTTCCGGGTTCGAACTCAACGGGGATTCCCATGTCGACTCTTATTTTATGGATAGCCGCGCCTAAATCGGAAAATCCAAATCCGCCGTCGGCTCCGGCGTCGCAAATGACGATAAACCGACAGCGCCTAAGCACCATCTCGTAAAATCCCAGATTGTCGAAATGCCCGCCGTCGGAGAGATATATGTAGGGTTGCGTGTCCTCACTTCGCCCCATAGCCTCACCGATTAAAAGCCTGGGAGCAAAATCGGGGGCATTTTTCTGGTAAGTCTTTTTGCCTCTCCGCCCCGTGTTGCCGAGCCACCAACCTAGTCGAACATTAAAAAGGGCCATTAGGGACGAAACCGGCGTCGACTGGGTGTAATAACCCATGTTCGGACTGGCCGCCGCACCGGATATTGCCGCGGCCGTGCCGAGCGATATCCCCTTGCCTTCCGGATTTTGGCCATATTCTTCAGAAAGACGATAGTTGCCGGTGCCGCCGCCCATATTCGGGCTGCCGCAATGAAACGGCGTTGCCGTAAACGATTCGGCCTTGCGCGACTGCCATCGCAGATCCGAAGTTTTTGTTATGTTCAGAGCCATGTTGATGACATGGAACGGTTTATGAAATAGGCGGGACATCTCAATATTGTCGTTGTCGTCCATACCGGTAAAGCTGTTCACCGATTTGATCCGGTCGGCATTTGACGCTCCCAAATAGGCTCGGATAATCCGGTCGCGATACATGCCGTGGAGCGAAAACTTATTGACATTTACCCACCAACCCATCAGAGCCCCAATTAGCGTGAGCACCACGATCCAGATGCCATAGACTATTAGCCCTTGCAGCGATTGCTCATTATCGGCCATTGGGTCATATTTGAGAAACTCGACCCGATCTCCTAATAAACCGATTAGCCCATTCGTCGCGGCGACAACCAGGATAACGATAAACGCCGCAAAGATCGGCGCCGCGATTTGCGGGGCTATTCGAAGGACGGCGTTCTTTTTGCCCGAGGCTTTTGAGTCGTCGGCCGGTGAGCTCTTGGCGTAAAATCCAAAAACCAGCGTGATAGCTCCCGCAATACCACCCACCGAGGTAAACCATTTCCCAAAACCCGTTCTCAAAAAGTTTGCGACATTGTCATCAAAAATATGCGGGCCGAGAAATACGATGCCGCAGATGCCGAGCCACGCGACCGAAATAATTAGTATCCAGGCACCGAAACGCGACATCCACTCGCGATCCATATCGTCCATTATCTTACTGCCGATCCCAATAAAAAGTGTGGCCGCGAGCATAAACACTAATAAAAATGTTGGCACGGCGACCGTCGTGTAAACTTGCGTCTGCTGCATTTCCGTTCTAGCTCCGAAGAGGTCGTATAGAAACGAGAGATTTTCGCTGCCTAGGAAGAGCAAAATGCCGCTCAACGCACCCGTCAGGAAAGTAATACTGAGTTCGGCTACAAAATTGTTCCACATTCCGCCCGGAGCGTCTTTTTTACGAAAGAGCCTTATCACGACACGAACCAAAATAAAGGCCGCCAGCCCGATAGATTCAGTAAAGAGCATCAAACCCACGATTTTGATGTTTTCCGACGCATTCCACAGCTGAAGACCAAAGGTCACGATGCACAAAAAAATTACTACGGTTCCAAAAATCGCATCCCAAAGGTTTTCCAATTCATTTTTGTGTCGATAGTACACATTGATCGCCGCTAAAATCACGAAAACTACGGCAAAAACCAGCAGCAGCTTGATTCGGTGCGCAGGGAGATGGCCGACGATGGATTTCATGAATTCGAGCCGGTCGGGGTCTTGCCCGGCCCAATTCCAATAAGCGGAAATGCCAAAGGCGAAAAGTAGGAGCGGGACGGCACACCATCCAAGAATTCTCCTTTCGGCGCCTTTCAGCACCCCTATACTATCGCGCCAGAAATGTTGGTTAAAACGGGAATTATCCTTAAGGTAAACAGCCAGACTCGGACGGAATCTGCTTATACAAAACAGCGCGACAAAGCCAAAAAAGGCACTAACCCCGACAAATATGGCGGCGTAGTAGGATGGGGGACGCTCAACGATCGCTTCGCCGTTAATAACTACCTCCGCAAGCATTCGCGGCACGAGTAGAAAGGCTGCGAGCAGCGGCACAAAAATTGTCCAGTTGAGCAGCAAATTTCTTAGATAAACGCCGATCAACGTCCAAGTATCGACCGAAAACAGGCCAACGCGCGGGCTCATGTAATTGCTGTGCGAGCGAAGATACGTGACCTGCGGCGGTTCGGCGGGTTTTACCTCTTCACTTGCACCTTCTATCTGCTTGTGCGGATTTGCCAATAGGTCTTGCACAGCTTCCAACCGGGCCGCCTTAGGATCGAAATCACCGATCTTGGGAGGAGTACGGCTGATAAATGCGGTCAACCAGCTCCCAATATATCCGCCGCCCGACACTGTCGATAAATAGTCAAACTTGTCCAAAAGTCCGTGTTTCGCCAAACCCTGTATCACGCCGAGCGAAAACGTGGCACTTCGAATGCCGCCGCCCGAAAGACAAAGAGCCGCCATCGGCTGAGATTTTTTTTTTGAGGCTTTATTGGCAATGGCAGCTCGGGTATCCGCCAACATCATGTTCCTAAAGTTATCGCGGTTCGCTGCGTTGGCGTCGCCCCGCCATTTATGCTGAACGAGCAGGGAATTTATCCGCTTGACGGCAGTCAGCCGCAAATTGTTGACCGTTTGTTGGTCAAGCAAATTCAAGCCTTCATATTCTCGTAGCAGCACCTGATAGAGAACCTTCATGCTGTTAAAATGCTCGACGAAGATAGCGTAGTAAATATAAAAATTGAGTACGGATCGTGCATCGTTTTCGTCAAGGCCGTTTTCCTTTTCAAAATTACCAATGTTCGATTGCGTATCCTCTGCTATGCCTCCAATGAATTTGTCCAGGTTACCTTTAACGATCTGGCTAGTCTCATCCCGCACCAAAACGACTCTTTTAATCTCTTCAACTGCACCTTTTAGAGCGGCAATCGTATCAGGGTTTGGTTTTTGGTGCTTATTTTTGAAATCGAGTAATTCTTTTTCGAGATTTGCTAAAAATAGATCGGGGTATGGCAATGCAACGGGTTTTTTTTCTATGATGTTCTCAGTCATGGGTTTTTCCTAAGTATATTTTTTGCCGCAGCCGAACCCGGTGAGTTGCCGGGACTCGAAAACGCACAATTTAATTTTAAGGACGGTTGAGATTCATTTTTATTTTAGGCGAATTCTCAATTTTTACAACAAAAAAGAATCACGCCTCTTGTGGTAGCGTCCTAAAGTTGTGGCGGTTCATTCTCCGTGTTCTTTGTGTCTTCGCTTTGTGTCCTTCGTGATAAAAAAGATCCTTAATCACAGAGATCACAAAGGGAAGAGACAAAAATCGCAAAGTAAAATTCCAATATTCGTGGAACACCACAACTTTAGACTACTGCTTTCGTTCACTCTGTTTCAACTTTTGGTAACTGATTGATAACGTGACAAAATAGTGGAAAGAATTGGCAGTTGTCGCAAAAATGGTGAGCCTGAAACAGAACAAAACAATAAAATTACCATTCTCTGGATCACTGCTTTTTCAAAGCACTCAACTATTTCGTCACCGCTTTTTAAACCTTCTTTGACCATTTGCCGTAAATACCAAATAATAGCTATCTAAAGATAAGTTAACAGCCATTCAAATAATCAAATTGGAGCAAAATGTAATGAAAGGATTCTTCGTTTTGTTGGCCGTTTTGGTCAGCCTTTGTATTTCCGCGTCCGCCCAAACCGATAAACCAATGCTTTTTCGGCAGCCGGCGATGAACAGTACGCATATTGTGTTCTCTTTTGCCGGCGATCTGTGGACTGTGCCTCGGACCGGCGGTTCGGCGGAGCGATTGACGACGGGTGTGGGCAATGAGTCTGGCCCGGCATTTTCTCCAGATGGGAGCATGATCGCCTTTACCGGTGAATACGACGGCAATGTTGACGTTTACGTCATACCCTCAACCGGCGGCGAGCCAAAACGCCTGACCTATCATCCATCCGCCGATCTTGTGGTAGGTTGGACGCCCGACGGCAGATCGATCCTTTTTATTTCGGGAATGAACGGCGGTATGCCAGCGCCGCGTCTTTTCACCGTGAATGTTGGTGGTCAAGGCTTGCCGTCTGAGGTTCCGCTGCCGATGGCGGGCGGTATCGCGTCTTATTCGGCAGACGGCTCGCGTTTGGCCTATATGCCGCTTGCTTCCGCTTTTGCTCAGTGGAAAAAGTATCGCGGCGGCCGCACGACAAAAGTGTGGCTTGCCAATCTATCCGATTCGAGCGTCGAAGAGATACCTCGTCAAAACTCAAACGACTTTAATCCGATGTGGGTCGATAACAAGGTCTATTTTCTTTCTGACCGCAGCGGCCCAGCGTCGCTTTTCGTTTACGACACCGGCACAAAGAAGGTTACACAAGCGGTGAGCAACACAGGCCTCGACTTTAAATCTGCATCGGCCGGTCCCGGCGGCATAGTCTATGAACAGTTTGGCTCGATCAACCTGTTCGACACAAAGTCGGGCAAGACGAACAAAGTGAATATATCGTTAAGTGGCGACTTGCCCTCCGTTCGCCCGCGGTATGAAAAAGTGGCTGCGAGGATTGAGGCTTTCGCCATTTCACCTACCGGAGCCCGCGGTGTGTTCGAAGCTCGCGGCGAGATCATCACGGTACCGCTTGAAAAAGGCAACCCGCGAAATCTGACCAATACCCCTGGCGTATTCGAGCGCAACCCTGCCTGGTCCCCCGACGGCAAATGGATCGCTTATTTTTCCGATGCCTCAGGTGAATATGAGCTTCACCTTAGCGATCAGTCCGGCATGGGCGAGGTCAAGAAGATCAATCTCGGCAACCCGCCTTCGTTTTTCTACAGCCCGAAATGGTCGCCGGACAGCAAGATGATTGCATACACCGACAAACGGCTCCAGCTTTGGTATGTTGACATCGCTAAGGGAACACCAGTGAAAATCGACACGAATACGTATGAAAATCCAAATCCGGTCATCGACCCGGCCTGGTCGCCTGACAGTAAGTGGATCACTTACACCAAACAGCTCAAGAATCGCTTTTGCGCCGTTTTTGCATACTCGCTCGACAGCGGCAAGCCGACGCAGATAACCGATGGTTTGAGCGACGCGCGTTACGCGAAATTTGACAAAAGCGGCAAGTATATCTTCTTTACCGCCAGCACCGATTCCGGCCCGACGACCGGGTGGCTGGATATGTCGAGCTATCCGTTTCAGACCACGCGCAGCGTTTATGCCGCAGTTCTGAGAAAGGACCTGCCGTCGCCGCTCTCGCCTGAGAGCGATGAAGAAAAGGTTGTTGAAGACACTCCGAAGCCGGACGCTCCGAAACCTCCGACGAAACCCGAGCCTGTCAAGGTCACGATCGACTTTGACAAGATCACGCAGCGTATCGTCGCGCTGCCCAT
>JAYVER010000255.1:0-9872 GCA_043748725.1 Chloracidobacterium sp.
GCTGTCGACGAGGTCTTGTTTATTCATCTGCTCGGCGACGGCGAAATTTAAGTGAATGAACTAAACGTGTAGATTTTACTGGTCGCAACCTTTGGATGCGGGTTCGATTCCCGCCGCCTCCACCATTTTTAATTTTGGATTTAATCCTCTTTGAATATATAATTTTGTTAATGGGCATGAACGATAAAAAATCAATTCAGAACGGTTTAAAAAGCAAACGGGTTCCAAACAAGTCGGCCAATGGCAAGCCGGCGAAAACTGATATCAAACCGGTTGACACCGCGATGTCCAAGGCTGATCGAATGACACTTAGGGCTTGGCAATTAACTTATGAGAAACGGGATGAGTTTATCACATAAAGATGCCACTGCTTACGTTTGACACTTGTATTTTCATTTCGAAAAAGCCGTCGTCTTTCCCTAAAGGGTTTAGATTGACGGCTATTGTTTTACAAGAACTAACTGCCGGCGCACTGGACGATCGAGTGGTGCGATTTTGGAATGATATTCGGAGAGAACGTGAAAAAGATGGAACGCTCCTCATCCCGAACGGAGAAGACTGGTGGCGGGCCGGGAAAGTATTGAATTCGCTGCTTCGCGGTCAAAGGCATAATAACAAAGGCAAGACGCCAAAGATCTCCGTTGACGAAAAACAGAAGATTATTCGCGATGTGCTGATAGCTTGTGTATCCAAGCGCTCAAATACTGCAATGGTAACGGATAACGTCAAGGATTTTGAAAAGATTCGCGGCTATTGCAATGTGAGAATAATTCCGGGCAGCAAACATTTCTCGCTGTAGATTTCACTGGTCTTGGGCCATAGGATGCGGGTTCGATTCCCGCCGCCTCCACCATCTCAATTTTGGATTGCGGATTACGGATTTTGGATTATTTATCTGAAATCCTCTTTCTTTTTGCCGCGAGATAAAATCCGAGACCTATGAGATTGGTGATGATGATAAGCCCGCCGATCTTGACGGCGAAGAGCAGTTGGCTCTCGACTTTTACGATCGGCACGATCGAAAGGGCAACGTAAAGCAATGTCATTGCAAATCCGCAGAATGCCGCGGCCTTTAGCCAAACGGGAATCTTGCGGCCCGATGCTTTCAACCCGAAGAGCGGGATCGCGAACATCACCAGATATGTCAGAGCGTAGAAAACACCCGATGCATTCCACAGCAGTTGAAACGCCTCTTGTTTCCCGACGCCGATCAGACCGACAATGCCCATAAACAGCGTCGCCGCACCGACAAAGAGGACCGAATTTACCGGTGTCCGGTATTTGGCATGAAGTTTTGTAAACCACGCGGGCAGCAGACTGTCCCAACCGGCGACCATCGGCAGGCGGGTGTTGCCGCCAAACTGGACGCTTGCTTGTGCGAGGCGGATCGACAGCATGGCCACGATCGTCAGCGTTACAATACCCGCAACCATGCCAAGCGGGCCGAAACCGACGCTCAGCACCTGTGGTATCGGTGCAATCAGGTCGATCTGATCCTGCGGGATAAGCGAAAGCACCGAGCTTGTGCCGAGAATGAACATCAACGCAATGATCGGTGCGGCAATCATCACGGAGCGACCGATGGAGCGGCCCGGGTCGCGAGCTTCACCGGCGTGGATCGCGACGTATTCAAAACCGCCGAGTGCACCGAAACCCATCTTGCCAAGCAGATTAAATGTCAGCAGCGACATTACCGGCAACTCGAAGGTTATCGGATGATACTCGGTGATAGTTCCTTTTGCGAGATTTAGCAGCGGCAGTATCAGGATCGCGGCAAAGATAGCCAGCATGAGCACCGCACCGATCTTATGCACCCATTTTCCGACACCGAGTCCAATGATGGTTATCACTACCAATGTCCCGATGACGACGACGTTCGTTCCGCCGATAAACCACGGGCTGGAATTCAGCCATTCGCCGCTCGGGCCCAAGATGTAGCTGACATATTGCGTCACCTGCAGTCCGACCTCTGAGGTGTTGAGGATCGCAAAAAGCCACAGATTCCACGCCACCATAAAGCCGACGAGATCGCTGAAGCCGAGCTTTGCCCATTGATACAACCCGCCCTCGAGCGGCATCGCGCGATTTAAGTAAATGACGACAACCGCCGACGGAATGTAAAACAGCAGAATCGCCGCCAGCCACAGCACAACATGCGACGGTCCCTGCTTAGCCGCCACGCCGACCCACGGCAGTCCGACAATAAACAAGATCTGCGTCAGCACGAGATCCGTCAGCCCAAGCTCTTTCTTGAACGTCGCGCTCTGCGCTACGATGCGTTGCTCTTCCTGTTTGAAATTTATAATCTCGTCACTCATACCGTGTTTTATATTTGAGCGTATATTACCACGAAATTGTTCGAGAACCGGACAATCGTTAATAGGATGTGTACAGATTGAAATCCGCTTTGATTGTTGCAACTATAAAATTATTTGCAAGACATGAAACAGCATGTTATAATCTACCCAGGGTGAGCGTGCGTTCACGGTGCATAGACCTATCAAGTTGCCGGTTCGAAAACGATCTTTTTTTGGGACGGCCAACAGACTTATCTTTGATAATTTATGCCAAACTGTCCCACCGAAGATCAGTGCGTGAAAGGAGTATGACAAAACTTAAAAATACCCTAACCACAATATTTGTGGTGTTTATACGTTTATCAAATGTGGAGCCGGGCCGGAGAAAAATTTTGCGCAAAAAACGGTGGGACAGGGGCTAAAAAAGCCATAACTTCAATAAAAATAGTGAGTTACATGTCCCACATGGGCGTGGGACACACGTGGGACAGCGGCACCCAAAAAATACGGCCATTTTTTATTATGCAAGGCCCGAAGCAAAGGGCAAATTGGAGATATTCGAGCTACGATATAGAGAATGGCGTTAAATACATTGCCAATAGGTATATTCGATTCCGGCGTCGGCGGCCTGACGGTTTACCGAGCGCTGCACAACCGTTTGCCGAATGAGCATTTTATCTACCTCGGAGACACGGCGCGCGTGCCGTATGGCACGAAATCGATGGCGACTGTCGAGCGTTACGCTATAGAGAATTCGCAGTTTCTTGCCTCTCGCGGGATCAAGATGCTCGTTGTTGCCTGCAACACGGCCTCTGCGCTGGCATTGCCTAAAATCCGCGAAAAGATCGGCCTCGATGTGGTCGGCGTGATCGGCCCCGGCGGGCGGAAAGCCGTTGAGATCACCCGCGATAAACAACACGCAAAGATCGGCGTGATTGCCACCGAGGCGACCGTTGCAAGCAACGCGTATTTCGAGGCGATCCGGCGTGCGTCCGACACGGCCGAGGTTTTGCAGGTGGGATGCCCATTATTCGTGCCTCTCGCCGAGGAGGGCTGGACGGCCGAGGCCGAGACTTTTTCAATTGCCGCGAAATACCTTGTAGAAATGAAGGAATTCGCACCCGATGCGCTCGTTCTCGGCTGTACGCATTACCCGATCCTGCGCGCGGTGATTCAGCAAACGGTGGGTGAAAATGTTAAGCTTGTTGATTCCGGCGAGGCGACCGCGGATGAGGTCGCACAGCTATTGAAAGACAAGAATTTGGAGAATCCGAACGCCATGCAAGGCACGCGGAAACTCTGTGACGACCTCGATCACTTTTATGTGACCGACGCTGCCGAGCGTTTCGGCCGCGTTGCGGAGAGATTTTTAGGCACCAAGCCGTCAAAACTCGAAGCGATCGAAGTTTACGGCGTCGACGAACTGAGGAAGAATTAGCCCACGAAACACACGAAAAACACGAAATAAATCAAAATTATTTCTTTCCTGTTTTCGTATGTTTCGTGTATTTCGTGGGCAAAGAAATAATGAGTTACCAAAGAATAGATAAGCGAACCCACGACCAACTTCGCAACACCAAGATCACGCCGAATATCTCGCCGTATGCCGAAGGCTCTGCTCTTATCGAAGTCGGCGGAACCAAAGTGATCTGCACCGCGTCGGTCGAGGACCGCGTTCCGATGTTTATGCGGAACAAGGGTCTTGGGTGGGTCACCGCCGAATACGCGATGCTCCCGCGTGCTACTAACACGCGAACGCAGCGTGAGACTCAACGAGGGCCATCGGGCCGGACGCAGGAAATTCAGCGACTTATCGGTCGCTCTCTAAGGGCCGTGGTCGATACGAAACTGCTCGGCGAACGCCAAATATATCTCGATTGCGACGTTATCCAGGCTGACGGCGGCACACGCTGCGCATCGATCACCGGTGCCTATGTTGCTCTCGCCCTCGCCTGCCGCAAACTGGTCAAACAAGGCACGATAAAAACCTCGCCCATCATCAGCGAGGTCGCCGCCGTCAGCGTCGGCATTATCGAAGGCACGACAATTCTCGATCTCGCCTACGCCGAGGACTCAAACGCCGACGTCGATATGAACATCGTCTGCACCGGCGCCGGAAAATTCATCGAGATACAAGGCACCGCCGAACGCGAGCCTTTCACCCGCGATCAAATGGACGAAATGCTGATACTCGCGGAGATCGGCGTCAATAAATTATTTGAAATTCAGCGAAATGCGCTGAATATTTGATTAGCCGAAAAAGTCTTTTGCGGGAATGACTTCGAGCTTCGGCATTACCTTTTGCAGCAAAGTGTAATCACGAATGTTGACGGTTACGACAAAACATGCGTGCATAACCGCACAACGGGCAATCAGAGCGTCGTTTTGCAAGGTTGTCGGCGAGAGATTCCTGTTAATTAGCTTGAGATGACGAAGGCGTCTAACTGCTTTGGCTGACGTGATCCAATCGGTTTTTGTAGGAGCAAGCAACTTGCCGGATTTTTGAAGAACGGTCTGCCAATGTTCGTATTTTTTCAGAGTTGATTAGTCAATCAGCGATGCCATCAACTCGTAGAAAACGACTATCGAAAAGTGAAACGTTTTAAAATTCTCGTCGATCTGGTTTTTGTATGTCGAGAAAACAGACGTGTCAAGCAATGGAAATGCCATATTTCCTTTCTTCTTCTTCCAATGCCTTTAACGCTTCATGTGTAGCTTTCTTCAACTCCTTCTCTAAAGGAGTCAGGTTTTTCGGCTTTGGGAAATCCTTTGCGCGCGGCAGGTGAGAATAGTCACGCAGGCCGTTGCCGTTTGTGTCTTGAACTGGTTCTTTCTTCTTAGGCATTATTGTTCACCTCTCAGCAATTTTAGCAAATATTTTGATGAAAGAGCTCTTTGAAAAACCTTATGCGGCCGGCGAATCAAACTTTGTGACCTCTGTGTCTTCCCTTTGCGGCCTTTGTGATTAAGGTTTTTAAGGCATTATCACAAAGAGCACGAAGTTAAGACACAAAGAACACAGAGACGGGCTTCGTCAGCAGATCGGCTTTGAGTTTTTCAAAGAACTCTGAAAATAGAACTTTAAATAGTTCGCAGGTTTTTCTATAATCCAACCACGCAACTCGCAACTAAATGTTTGGTGAAAACTCACAAATTGGACCTTATACCCTGATCCGAAAGCTCGGAAGAGGCGGCTTTGGTGAGGTCTGGCTGGCGGAGCGGCGGACTAAGTTTGTAACCACGAAAGTTGCCGTCAAACTTCCGCTTGACGAGCAGATCGACCACGAAACTATCAAACAGGAAGCGACGCTTTGGGAGCAGGCAAGCGGGCATCCGAATATTTTACCGATCATCGACGCCGACGAATACGACGGCCAGGTCGTAATTGTCAGTGAATTTGCACCCGACGGCTCCCTCGACGAGTGGCTCAAAACGCACGGCAAGATGCCGGTCGAACGGGCGATTGAAACGACCATAAAAATCCTCGACGGTTTGGAGCTCCTGCACTCGCGCAATATCATTCACCGCGATCTAAAACCCGCCAACATCCTGCTCCAAGGCAATACGCCGCGTCTGGCGGATTTTGGCATTTCCCGCGCCTTGCGGGTGACAGCTTCGAGCCAGAGCAGCAATGTTTCAGGAACCTTCGCCTACATGTCACCCGAAGGTTTTGACGGCAAGCGGAGCGTGCAGACCGATGTCTGGTCGGTCGGTGTAAATCTCTATCAGTTTTTGACCGGCGAATTGCCCTTTCCGCAAAAGGAACCTTCAAACCTATTAGCCGCGATAATCATGCGCGAATTTGAATCTTTGCCCGATAACATCCCATTAAATTTGAAAGATGTTGTGGCCAACGCGTTGGCGAAACTGCCCGAAAATCGGTACATTTCGGCCGTTGAGATGCGCGAAGATTTGCGGAAAGTTTTGGTAAATATCTCGTTTCCGCAGTCGACGGAAGCGCTTCAATTACCGATTGTGCTGGAACACATTGCAACGGCCGAGACGATCAAAGACAAAACCGCGACAAGCGAAGCGGATCAAGAAACCAGTGCTGATGAGAAGCCGACGGACCAGCCGACCGTACAGCTGCCGATCCAAGCTCACCATTCATCTGTTACGCATGTGAAAGAAAAAGAATCCGTCGTAACGCGATTGGCAACGATCAAAGCAGATACGATAACGCAAATTTTACCGGGAAAATTCCAAATCCACGAGCCCGTAGGAAAAAAGAATAATAAACTCCTGTTCGTGATTCTCGGCGGTTTAGTTTTTGTAGTGTTTGTTTTGATCATCATCAAGACGGATAACTCAAGCAATTTCAGCGGTGCGACGGCAAACATAAATACAAACAAGACATTAGCCGCGAATACTAACTCACCGACCGACTTCTCGACAATGACAGATAATACATCATCGATTACGCCAAACCCAACGGTAACCAAAGGTGAGGTGCGAAAGAATTTAATCGGAATGGAGTTTGTCAAGATTCCTTCAGGCTCGTTTATGATGGGATCGGAACATGGACGTGCGGATGTGAAACCGGCTCACAGGATTACGATCTCAAAGGGGTTTTGGATTGGTAAGTATGAGGTAACGCAGGGACAATGGGAGAGTGTAATGGAAAATGACCCGAGCTCTTTCAAAAACTGTGGTAAAGATTGTCCTGTTGAAAATGTATCTTGGGACGATGCTGAAAAATTCGTTGCTCAGCTTAACGCGAACAATGACGGATTCGAATACAGGTTGCCCACCGAGGCCGAGTGGGAATACGCCGCGAGGGCCGGAACGACCGGTGACTATGCCGGAAAGCTTGACGACATGGCTTGGTATAGCAAGAATTCTGATTCAACCACTCATCCGGTTGGACAAAGACAGCCCAATGGATTTGGTTTATACGACATGCACGGAAATGTTTCGGAGTGGTGCGAGGACTGGTACGGAAGCTACGAAAGTGGAAGCCAGGCGGATCCAAAGGGTGCGTCCTCGGGTAAAAACCGGGTCATTCGTGGTGGCGCGTGGAACAGCGATGCTAAGGATGCTTTTTCTTATGAACGCTACGGACCATATCCGGCTTTCCGCAACAGTAACCTTGGCTTCCGCGTCGTTACCCGTGCCAGGTAGTCCCTTGCAGACGGCTCTTTTTACTCGTGCCGAACTGTACGATCCCGCCGCCGCGTAAGGTACATTGTAAAAATTTATAGTAAAATCAAAACCGAAGGAGATTTAACTATGTTGACCGCAATCGAAATGACCGCGACTGTGAACGCCAAACATCAAATTGTCTTGCACGAAGATCTGCCGAGTAACGCTCCGAGCCACGTGCGCGTTATCGTGTTATTTGACGAATCGGAGGCAGACATAAGCAACAAGGAATGGCAAAAGGCTGTCAGCTCGAACGATGTCTTTGATTTTCTCAAGGATGAATCGGAGGATATCTACACTCTCGCCGACGGAAGGCCGATTACAGATGAATAATAAGGTCGTACTCGTGCCGTTTCCTTTTGACGATTTGACTCAGACGAAGGTGCGCCCGGCAGTTTGCCTGACAGATGTTATCCGGCCTCACGACCACGTCGTTCTGGCGTTTGTCACGAGCGCGGTACCAACAAATCCCTCGACGACCGACCTCATAATCGCCAGTAGTGACGCCGATTTTCTACAGACCGGGTTGAAGGTGTCTTCTGCTATAAAGCTTCATCGGCTCGTGACAGTATCAACGTCGCTTGTAAAAAGGCACTTGGGCAGTTTGTCGGCGGCTCAACGTGCGAAAGTCGACCAACGACTTCGCATCTTATTCAACCTATGATGGTCACACAATTTGAGGGAAAATCGGCGATCGTGACCGGCGGCACACGCGGTATCGGGAAGGCGATCGTGTTGGAATTGGCACGGCGGGGAGCGAATGTCGCGTTTAATTACTCGAAAAGCGCTGACGAAGCTGAAACGCTGAAAGCCGAGATCGAGGCTCTGGGTGTAAAGGCGCTTGCCGCTCAGTGCGATGTGGCGAATACCGAGGCTGCGGCGGAGTTTGTCGGACAGGTCAAAGAAGCTTTCGGTACTATCGACTTTCTTGTTAATAATGCCGGTATAACGCGCGATCAGCTTATCGTTCGGATGAAAGAGGAAGATTGGGACGCCGTGATCGATACCAATCTGAAAGGCGCGTGGAATTTTTCGAAATCGGCGGTTCGTCCGATGATGCGGAATGAGAACGGCGGCTCGATATTGAATATCTCGTCGATCTCTGGTGTTGTCGGGATGCTGGGGCAATCTAATTATTCGGCGTCGAAAGCAGGTATGATCGGCCTGACAAAATCGCTGGCAAAGGAAATCGCCAGCCGCAAGATCACCGTCAATGCTCTCGCTCTCGGCCTGATCGAGACTGACATGGCCTCCGAGATGAACGACGAATACCGCAAAAAGATTCTCGCTCAAATTCCACTCGGACGGCTCGGCAATGTTTCCGAAGTTGCTGAAATTGCTTGTTTTATGCTCTCACCATCGGCTGCGTACATAACCGGCCAGGTGATCCAGGCTGACGGCGGCCTCGCGATGTAGATATTCAATGTCATTCACTTATCAGACGGAAGAACCAACACAGGACGAGCATCCAAGCGAGGCTGCTGCCGCGCAGCCGCGTACGCCGACACCCGTTTACACGATCATACTGATTGCTTCTTTTGCGGCGGTTACTGCGGTGCAGTTTATGACTGGTCTGGATCGTTCGATCCTGATCGCCGGTTTTGTTAAGCGCGCTTTTCTCCACGATCATCAATATTGGCGGATACTGACCGGGGCCGCAATGCACGGTGGTTTGCTCCACGTCGCGATGAACGGTTACGCTTTTTACAGCTTTGGCAAGATATTTGAAATGCTCGCGAACCGGGCACATCTGGCAATCGTCTTTTTGCTGTCGGCTCTCGGCGGCGGCATTTTGAGTCTCGTGCTTGCGCCTGACGGAATTTCGGTCGGGGCTTCCGGCGGTATCGTCGGATTGATCGGTTATCTCGCGGTTTATGCTTTTCGTCGGCGTGAGTTTATCTCGCCCGCGTTTCGTAAGAGTCTGTTGATAAATATTGGCTTCATTCTCGTGTACGGTCTCGTTTTATATCAGGTGATCGACAATTTTGGACACATTGGCGGACTTATCACGGGTGCGGTGTATGGAATTTTGCAGATTCCAAGCAATTCATATGCCGATCCGCGGGAAGCCGGTTCGGTAATGGAAGCTCTCGGTCTCGTTTCGGTCGGAATTTATATCGCCGGTTGCTGTTTCTGTATTTTGCTGATGTTAGGGATCGTATAAACTTAAGGCCCTCCCTCACGGTCGGGCTACTGATACTGCGGTCGCACAGTCGACACCACGCTATTATGCCGCGCGTTCGCGTACACCAACACGTCAATCCGCTTTCTCCGCATTACACCCAGTCTCCTGACCCGGTTGACTGGACGGCTGTTTTTGCGGATGCCGAACAGCCGCTGCATCTGGACATCGGCTGTGCGCGCGGTCGTTTTATCCTAAGAATGGCAGAGGTCGAGTCGGGATGGAATTTTCTCGGTGTCGAGATACGTGAA
>JAYVER010000256.1:0-3802 GCA_043748725.1 Chloracidobacterium sp.
AAGGAGTTGGGTGTTCAGGCCGTGTTGTATGGACGCATGATCCAGCGAGGTGATCAGCTTACGGTTAGTTTGGAGCTGCTCGATGCAGTTACGGAAAACGTGATCTGGAGCGGTAAATACGACCGCAAACAAGCAGATGTTGTCAGCTTGCAAAGCGAGATCGCGCGTGATGTCTCAAATAAACTCAAGACCAAACTTTCGGGTGCAGACGTTGCGAAGGTCGAAAAGGGCTACACCGCCAACCCCGAGGCGTACAGGTTGTATTTACAGGGCCGATTCTATTGGAACAAACGCACTGAGGCTGATCTGACAAAAAGCATCGAGTATTTCAAC
Source organism: Chloracidobacterium sp. (assembly GCA_043748725.1). Lineage (GTDB taxonomy): Bacteria > Acidobacteriota > Blastocatellia > Pyrinomonadales > Pyrinomonadaceae > OLB17. Next base: position 334 of record JAYVER010000256.1, read on the forward strand.
CAGGCGATCGCCATCGACCCTTCTTACGCCCTCTCCTATGCCGGACTCGCTGATGCCTATGGGGTAATGCCCAGTTACGCCGCCGACCCGCGACCCGATGAAACCTATCCGAAGGCGCGTGCCGCCGTGCAAAAGGCGCTTGAGATCGATCCTAATCTGGCCGAACCTCACGCCACTCTCGGCTATATCCTTCACGAATACGACTGGAACCACGGGGAGGCAGAAAAAGAGTTTAAGCGGGCCATCGAGCTCGATCCGAATTATCCTTCGGCCCATCAGTGGTATGGCGAGTATTTGATGGATATGGGACGGTCTGATGAAGCGATCGCGGAACTAAAGCGAGCGCTCGAGCTTAATCCCTTATCTGCCGTAATTTATAATTCTCTTGGCAATGCCTACCGGCGGGACCACCCTTACGATGAAGCGATCGCCCAATACCAGAAAGCGATCGAGATCGATCCGAAGTTTCTTGTGGCCTACTCTAACCTTTACGGCACTTATATTTCGAAAGGGATGTATGAACAGGCGATCGAAGTAGTTCGAAAACGAAGGCTTATGCATGGTGATCCGCCGGAACAAGTCGAAAAGGAAACTGCGGAAATCATTGAGGCGTACCGCAAATCGGGTGAGCGGGGATTTTGGCAATTGGTACTCAAAAAGACCGAGACAAGCGCTCGCGACAACAATCGCGAGCCCAACCCGTTGGATATCGCACGGATTCAACTCCAGTTAGGTAACAAAGAGCAGGCATTTGATTCTTTGGAGAAGGCGTTTGCAAGCGGCAAGCGCGATATAGGTCTGTTAAGACTCAAATCGGGTGCCACCTTTGATCCGCTGCGCTCCGACCCGCGCTTTAAGGAAATGCTGCGAAAGGTCGGCCTGCCGGAATAGGGCAATTGTGAAACACCGCCGTCGAATTCCGCTTTGGCTCAAAGAGTTGCGGGTACTCAAATACTGGTCACCTGACTGGTCATATGGTAGGCTTTAGGCACCATGAAAAACAAAGTGAAAACCATTAGCGCAAGCGAGTTCAAAGCCAAGTGCTTGCAGATCTTCGATGAACTTGGGGCCGAGGGAATAGTTATCGAGAAACGCGGTAAGCCGGTAGCCAAGGTTATCCCTTTCGGGCCGGCGGATAATTCGGATCTGATAGATTCGATGAAAGGGTCGATAACGATATCAGGCGATATCTTCTCGACAGGGGCCAAATGGAATGCTGAATCTTGATACGCACATCCTGGTCGCCGCACTGGCCGGTGATCTGACCGAGCGGGAACGTGTTTTGGTCACGAACGATAGCCTGGCGGTTTCGGATATTGTGCTATGGGAATTAGCCAAGCTTGTCCAGCTTGGGCGATTGGAGCTTAACATGGACAGCGTCGCGTTTCGCCGTTCGCTGCGCCATCTCACGATAATACCGATCACGGTCCAAATAGCCCGAAAGAGCACCGCTTTGGACTTTAAGTCCGATCCGGCCGACGAGATCATCGCGGCAACGAGCGTAATTGAGCGGATCCCATTGCTGACTCGAGACCGAAAAATCCTCAAGTCGCGTATCGTTCCGTTTGCCAAATGACCGGTCGTTTAGCGGCGATGCACCGCAACTATCGATTTGCTCTATGCCCTGAATGCGGACGGGTTGGAAAAGGACTTCCAAGCCCGAAACGGGAAGCTAGCGGAAATCCGATGGACAACTCCGTTTGAATCTCTCCGCGACGACCCGCGATTTAAGGATCTGCTGAAACGGATGAATCTGCCGGAATAGTAGATTTTAACAGCTTTTTTTTGTAATAATTGTCACCGAACAATGAAAAGAATGGATATAGACATCTTTCAAAAAAAGCGAAGGGAAATACTTCGGATAGCCGGTTTGCACGGCGCGTCGAATGTGCGCGTTTTCGGTTCATTTTCTCGCGGTGACGCTGATGATAATAGCGATGTCGATATCCTGGTTGACCTCGAAAAAGGACGCAGCTTGATGGATATGGGCGGGTTGTTGATGGATCTCCAAACGCTGCTCGGCAGGCCGGTAGATGTTGTTACGGAAAAAGGATTGCGGCCGCGCATCCGTGAACGTGTTTTGCGAGAGGCGAAAGCGATATGAGGGATGACCATGAGCGACTTTATGACATACTTGAGGCGATAGAACGTATCGAAAATATACGGGTCGCGGACGTTCGGTCTTTGACGAAAACGAATTAATACAAACCTGGGTTTTACACCACCTGCAACTCATCGGTGAAGCAGTCCGCGCTCTGTCGGTAAATACAACATCGAGTTCCGACGATATTGAATGGGGAAAGATCGTCGGAATGCGAAATATCCTTGTTCATAATTATTTTAGTATCGACACAGACATCGTCTGGGCCGTGATCGAAAACGACCTCGAAACCCTCAAATCAAAAATTCAGAAGTTTCTCGACGATAATCCAAAGTAATCTTACTCGGATGCTGTTTCTATAACCTATGAAACGATGCCACGCATTCTTGACGCAAATGTTTGGGCGGACGACTTAGTCGCGGCATAGATAAGGATAGATGAATCAACGTAAGTAAGTAACCTATTGACCATTTCTTACATAGCCGCCGCGCCCCATTTGCAATCTTCGCTCAATATCGGCCTTGCTCATTGCAGGTTCGTCAGAGTTTTCTATCTCGGCGGCGATTTTCATCAACTTTCTCCCCATCGGTGACATATCGCGTTCATCTAAAGAGGTGTTTAGTTCGGCTCGTCTTACCGTAAATGATTCAGTCTTGTTCCCTTTAATCTGCGGCATAATTGCTACTCCTTGTACTTATCGCCCAAACATCATTTTAACCTAAAAACGGCGCTCTGGTAAATCTTTCTAAGCCTGGCGGTTCTAAACTATTTTGCATATATATAAAACTGGATCGATTGCAGTACGCCGATGATGAAACCGAAGAGGGCGCCGAAAAGCTCGATGGTGCGGAGGTGCTCACGGGCGACGGACATAACGAGCGATTCGAGCTTTTCGACGGGGTAGTTTTTTATTTTTTCGCGAACTACGGAGCCGACGTCGAATTCGGCGATGGCTTCGGGCAGCTTGGCACTCGTTGCATCAATAATCGTGTCAGTTAGCGACGCGCTGGCCGCACGCAGTTTCGCTTCGGGCATGTGATCGGCCAGCTTGCCGATTGGTTTCGACAATAGCCGGTCAATCTGATCGGCTAACATTTCGTTGATGATATTTGACGTTTCGTCGCGTGCGAGGATGTCGAGCATCCCCGCGGCGAGCATCGATTTAAGCTTTTCTTCGGATTCCGGATGAATGACTTGCAAAATCGCGTCGATGCTGTGCGGGCGGAGTTTTTCGAGGGTTAGTTTTAAATATGACGTGATACCCGACATTATTTCGTCGCCCTGGAGCAGCGACAAAATGGATTTTGCAACCTGATCTTTCAGCCGGGCGAGTTGATCGGGTGCAATTGTTCCGATCACGACAGGCAG
>JAYVER010000257.1:0-9824 GCA_043748725.1 Chloracidobacterium sp.
CCGCCCCGCTTCGTCAGGCGTTTGATTATCGCGCAGGGATTTAACGTCAATGTCGATCGTCTCGTGCGGTGCGATTCGTTTCATTCCCAACATATATCCTTCGCTGTTTTCCCATTTTAGATAAGCGACGTAATATTGTTCGCGGTCGGTAATGTTTTTAATATAAACTTTCGTCGTCGAAATTCCCTCGATCCGCCACGGATAACCGCCGGTCGGACTTTTTTGTTGAAACGGGTCCCACATCGGAACGCGAAAAACCTGGTTTCGATTCTCGCTTGTGCTGTGCGCGGCGACCACCACGCTGCCCGGTGCTGTGTCGTATTCAAATTCGATACCGGCGATTTTTATTTGTTCTCTTCGGCTGACTTGAATAACGCGATTCATATTAAGCAACCGCATTTCACCGGCTTGCAGATTCGTCGGCGGCAGATCGACTGTGCCGGTCGTGCCGTCTGTCCGCGTGTATGGAATTTTGACGCTGACACTGGCTCTTTCCGTGCCGACGTTTCGGGCTACGATCACAGGCTCAAGCGGAGCATCGCCGATTCGTTCGATGTGAAAGCCCACACCCTGGTATTTGCTTGATCTTCCCGTGTTTGGATTTGAAAACTGCACGACGTTTGAATATCCGCGTGTTTCGTCCCTCAGCATTATTCGTGCCAGAAGCGCGTCGTTTGCTCCGCAATTTTCAAGCGACAGCGCGATAACATCGGAACTCGCAAATTGATCGCCGTCGGCAAAATCTCTGCGTAGATCAAGTACGCGGGTTTGATGCGGCTCAAGTTCAATCGTTTGCGGTTCGCCCGTGTGCGACGGTTTTCTTGCCAGCTGTGCAGTTATTGTCAAATTTGCGTCAGAGGTGTTTGATAAAACTACCTGGGCTTGAGTCTGGCTCGAAGGCATCCACCAAACCGCTTCCTGACGGCGTGAATCGAATTTTCCAATCTCCGACAATTTTTCCTCGAAAACAAGACTGTGCTCGTTGTCAGTTAAATAAATTTGTGCGCCAAGCACAAGGTCTTTGCCCAGATGAAAAAGTTTGATGCTGCCCGAATTAAAACTTTCACCGCCAAGATTTGCCCAATCACGCAAATCGATAAAATGATGCGAATTTACGGCAACCGTCACGAGCGGAATTTCGATTGATTGTCCGCTTGCATTATAAATTGTCGGACGAATTTCAAGTGGTTTTATTCCTTTGTTGTTCAGCAGCAGTTTTGCACTCGGAAAGTTTTGCACGTCATAAAACGCTCCAACCAAAGTGTGCGGCGTTTCGTCAGCATTTTGGACCGATTGCAGTCGAAGTCATTGCCAAAATACTTGACTATCCGGAGTTTTTGTATAATATTCTTACCCATCTATGAAGAGTAAATTATTGGTAAAAAAATTGGAGTTTTTTGCCGGCTTCATCGTTCTTCTTGTACTTACAGCGTCAGGGCGGTCGCAAAGCCTTACAGTTGCTGATGTCCAGACCGTAATTTCCCAAGCTGTTTCAAAAGCGGTCGCACTAAATCAAAAAGTTACGGTCTCGGTTACCGATAAGGAAGGGCACTTGTTGGGAACGTTTGCCATGACCGGTGCTCCGGCGACGACACTGATACGCAGCGTTGGACGTGCCGGACAAGGACTGGAAAATCTTTCTGTCCCGGCGACGGCGGCTGCACCCGAGAAGTTTGCAAAGTATGATGGCAAGTAAAGCGAAAAGCCCCCCGCTTGTTTCAATCATCATGGGCAGCAAATCTGACTGGCCGACGATGGAGGTTGGTTCGCTGACACTGACCGAGTTTGGCGTCGAGCATGAGACGAAGATCGTCTCGGCCCACCGGACGCCCGATCTGCTCTTTGAATTTGCCAAAGGAGCCGAATCACGCGGCATCGAGGTCATTATCGCCGGTGCCGGGGGTGCGGCCCATCTGCCTGGAATGTGTGCCTCGCAAACCGTTCTGCCCGTCCTCGGAGTGCCGGTTGAAACCAAAGCACTAAAAGGCCTCGACTCGCTCCTTTCTATTGCTCAAATGCCCGCCGGTATTCCCGTCGGCACACTCGCCATCGGCCAACCCGGAGCTAAAAACGCCGCCCTTCTCGCAATCGCGATCCTTGCGAATTCACGCCCCGAGTTGCGGGAAAAGCTGCATAAATTTCGAAAAACCCAGACCGTCTCGGTGACTAAGGATAAGTGTCCTCTCCGGGGGACGCCGTATCGATACGATGATCCCTTTAGCCCGGTCTTCCCGCTTGAAGACTGGAACGTGCTAAATGACAAACCCGACGAATGAAGCCGATCCTTCCAAATTCAACCATCGGTGTTTTCGGCAGCGGGCAGCTCGGGCGGATGTTTGCCATCGAGGCCCGCAAGATGGGCTATCGCGTCCATACCTTTTCGCCCGAGAGCGATACTCCGACCGGGCAGGTCGCCGATATTGAGACGCAGGCGGCGTATGACGATCTCGATGCGGTGCGGGAATTTGCACGCTCGATCGATGTTGTAACGTTCGAGTTTGAAAACGTGCCGTCGGTGACGGTCGAGGCGGCTTCGGAATTTGTCGATGTATTCCCTCGCGGTGAGATTCTGCATATCACGCAAAACCGTCTGCGGGAAAAGGCGTTTTTGTCGGAGAACGGCTTTCCGGTCACCCCGTACTGGCATGTCAGGTCTCTCAATGACCTGAGTGACGCGGTTGCGGCTCGGAGGACACCGTGTGTCCTGAAAACAGCCGGTTTTGGCTACGACGGCAAAGGGCAAAGCACGATAAAATCAGTATCGGATATCGAAACGGCGTTTGAAAATTTGGACGGGCGCGAAGCCGTGCTTGAGGCGTTCGTAGATTTTGAAAAAGAGGTTTCGGTCGTCTGTGCACGCGGCCAAAACGGCGATTTCGAGCATTTTGGCGTGATCGAGAACAGCCATGTTAACCACATACTCGACATCTCTCTTGCGCCTGCTTTAGTCTCAGAAAAAATCTACCGCGAGGCTGTCGAGATAACCCGCAGTGTTGGTGAAACGCTTGATTATGTCGGCACGCTTTGCGTCGAGTTCTTTTTAACGAAGGACGAAAAATTATTGATAAACGAGCTCGCCCCGCGCCCGCACAATTCAGGCCACCTGACGTTTGACGCCTGCGTGACATCGCAATTCGAGCAACAGCTTCGCGCCGTCTGCGGCCTCCCGCTTGGCTCGACCGAATTTTACCGTCCGGCGGCAATGGCAAATCTGCTGGGCGATCTTTGGAAAAACGGCGAGCCAAACTGGACTGCGGCGCTTGATCTCCCCGATGTCAAACTCCATCTATACGGCAAGATCGAACCGCGAAAAGGTCGAAAAATGGGGCACCTGACCGCAACCGGAGCCTCAGCCAAAAAAGCTGTCGAAATTGTGAAAAAAGCGAGAGAAAATTCTTTATTTAGTGGCTAGACCCTTCGGCCCAGTGCGACACCGGCCACGACTCCTACAAACCCCACAAAAATGCTAAGAAAGAGATAAAGAAAGCCCGTGACAACCTCGCGTTCGCGAACGAGTCCGAATATTTCCATCTCAAATGTCGAAAATGTCGTAAACGCACCTAAAAAGCCGACGATAACGGCCATTCTTACATTTTCATTGACAACGTATTTGTCGGCGAAAACTATCATCAAAAACCCGATCAGAAATGAGCCTGTGATGTTAATTAGAAACGTAGGCAGTGGAAACTTGCCGAAGACATTCGCCAGCGGCGAGATATTGATCAAATACCGCGCGACCGCACCGAGAGAGCCGCCGATCGCCACTGAAAATATCTTGAGAGCTGTCTCCACGCCCTGAATTATACATTTTTCCGGAGGACGAATCATTTGCACCGCTTGACCGGCCAAGCTAAACTCAAGGTTTATGTCCGAAACACTTAAATTTACAGCAAATGCCGATCGAAAAACGCTGTACGACGAGCTAACGCCGCAGATCGGAGCGCTGGTCTCCGGCGAAACCGACCTGATCGCCAATCTCGCCAACATCGCGGCGGTTTTGAAAGAGGCGTTCGGATTTTTTTGGGTTGGTTTCTATTTGAGCAAGAAAGGCCAGCTCGTTCTCGGCCCGTTTCAGGGGCCGCTTGCCTGCACCCGGATCAATTATAACCAGGGTGTTTGCGGCCACGCTTATACGACGCGGCAAACGATAATCGTGGCAAACACGGATGAATTTCCCGGTCACATCGCCTGTGCGACGGCATCTAAATCGGAGATAGTCGTTCCGATCTTCGACCGTGGCGGAGCGGTTTTTGGAGTCTTGGATGTGGACAGCGATAAATTGGATGATTTCTCTCAGATTGACGCGGAAGGTTTGGGCAAGATAGTGAGCGTTATCGAGGGAATTATTTAGAGTGAGCGGGGTTTTTATATGAATCCGGTCGAATACCCATATTGGGTTTGGATATTCTTTTTTGCGGTCGTACTGTCGGCGCTCTTTGTTGACATTGGCATAGTAAACCGCCGCTCGCACACCCCTAGCCGCAAGGAAACGGTTATTTGGAGCGGCGTCTGGGTTTCGCTCGCCATCGCGTTCGGTGGCTTTATTTTGTGGCAGTTCGGCTTGCCGCACGCAAAGCTGTTTCTGACCGGCTATCTTATCGAACTGTCGTTGTCGGTTGATAATCTATTCGTTTTCCTGCTCATCTTCACATTCTTCAAAGTGCCAAAGAAATTTCAGCATCGCGTACTCTTTTGGGGCATCGTGGGGGCGTTGGTGATGCGAATGATCATGATCTTCGCCGGTGCTGAACTCGTCGAGCGATTTCATTGGGTCATTTATGTTTTCGGCACATTTCTCGTCTATACCGGTCTGAGGATGTTCAAGGATGATAAGGATAATTTCGAGCCGCACGAGAGCGCGATCGTAAGACTCGCGACAAAATATATCCGTATTTCCAAGCATTACGACGGCGATAAGTTTTTTATTGTCAAAGACGGTTTGCGGACCGGAACGCTGTTGCTCCTGGTGCTGATAGTAGTTGAATTTACCGACCTGGTCTTCGCTGTGGATTCGATCCCGGCGATATTCGGCATCACCACTGACCGGTTTATTGTTTATACATCGAATATTTTCGCGATACTCGGTCTGCGGACTTTTTATTTTTTGCTTGTGGAAATGGCTGAAAAATTTCATTTTCTAAAATACGGCCTCGCGTTTGTGTTAAGTTTTATTGGGGTAAAAATGCTCTTGCCTCTCGCTGCCCAAGGTCTGATAATGGTTCTCGGCGAAGGAAATAATTCGGCGTTTGCGGGCTTTTTGCAAGGGTATTTGCATCATGAGTTTGAACAAACGGTCATCAACCTGTCGCTCGGCATTGTCGTCGGAACGATTATAGTTGCTGTGGCCATGTCGCTGATCTTTCCCCGCAAAGGCAAGGCCGCCGACAAGGAAATTGAATAAGACCGTCAATAATGGACGATAACAAATATCGAAAATTTTACGTCGAGTGGTGGAACATCCGCAAGAGTACGATCTATGCGATTGTCTCTATTTTGCTCGTCGGCGGTGCGTTATGGGGCGGCGGTTGGTGGGCGTCCAGGCATAACTGGTTTGTTGATACACCAGATCAAAATATTCCTAAAGACGCGGCGCGCATTATCTCGTTCGAGGGCGAAGTGAGGATCATACGCGCCGCAACGCGCGAGACGATCATAGTCAAAAGCGCAACCTACGTTGCCGCCGGAGACACAATCCAGACTCAGCCTGACGGGCGGGCCGTCATTCAAATGATCGACGGCACCAGATATACGCTGAGGCCAAACTCCACCATGGTCGTCAAGGGGTCGACCTCGCTCTTTGGCGGCAAAGACGTGCGGGTTACCGTTGACGACGGACAGGTCAACGTCAGAACCAATGAGCAGCCGCCGGACACAAAAAATATTGTCGAGGTGGCGGATTCGGAAAACAGAGTGCTTTCGAACACTGACGTGAGCTTTAACGCCGATTCGCAAACAAATGGCGGCGAGATCCGCATCAGCCGTGGCGGTGTCGAATCGACAATGGGCGGCGAAAAAACAACGCTCGGTGAAAACGAATTTGCGTCGGTCAAGGGCGGCAAATTGACCGCCCGCGAAAAGCTGCTCGCCGCACCAAGACCGCTTTTGCCGGCTAATTCCGGGCAGATCCTTGATTCCGGCGGCGGCGTCAGTGTTTCGTTTAGCTGGCAGGATGCCGAGGGAAACCCGGCATCGAGTTATTATCTGCAAATTTCAAGGTCGCCGATATTCGCTTCGGACTCGATACTGGTTGACAGGAACGGCTTGCAAACCCGCGAATTCCGCCTTGCCGCACTTTCGCCCGGAACATATTATTGGCGGCTCAAGGCAACTGCCCAATCGGGTCAAACCACAAACTGGAACGACCCGTGGAAGTTTATGGTTGTCAGAGGAGGTGAAACTACCACGATCGACGGATCGGAATGGAAAGTCGAACGGGTCGGCGGAAACGTGTATTTAATAAGCGGCAAAACATCGCCCGGAATGAGCGTCCGTGCGGCCGGCCGCGATACATTTGCCGGGCCGGACGGAGCGTTCCGCTTACAGATCTCATCGCCGTCGATAGAAACGGCCGTCGAGATCAGCGACGACCGCGGCAACCGCAGTGGTTTTATTATTTCACTCCGAAACGCACGGGTTTTGCGGCGTTATTGATATGGAAACCGTACATCAACATAAGAATTCGCTGGGCAAACGCATTGGCCGGTTGAGACTGGCACTTGTTCTGACTTTTATTTATATGCTGGCCGAGGGGTTCGGCGGCTGGCTGACGAATTCGCTCGCTTTGATCGCCGACGCCGGGCATATGTTCACGGATGTTGTGGCGTTGAGTCTGACGCTCGGAGCGATCTGGTTCGGCGCGCGTCCGGCAACCGCCAAAAAAACTTTCGGCTATTACCGGCTTGAGATATTAGCCGCATTCGTCAACGGCATCGTGTTGGTTCTGATTTCGGCCTGGGTCATTTACGAGGCCGTTCGACGTTGGCAGTCGCCGCCCGACGTCAACGGATTGCGGCTGACGATCATTGCCTTTGGCGGCCTGATTGTAAACATTATCGCGGCAAAACTGCTCCATGGGGATCATAAACACGATCTCAATATGCGGGCAGCGTGGCTGCATGTAATGGGCGATCTGCTCGGCTCGGTGACGGCGATCGTTGCCGGTGTGCTGATCGTCGCGTTCGGTTGGCTGTGGGCCGATCCGGTTTGCAGCGTTTTAATTAGTTTGATCATTATTTTTGGAGCGTGGCGGTTGATAATCGAATCGGTCAATGTCCTTCTCGAAGGCACGCCCGCACACATCAATCTTACCGCCGTCGAGCAGACTATCCTGGAAACAAATGGCGTTGGCGGCGTTCACGATCTTCATGTCTGGACGATCTCGTCGGGAATCGAGGCGCTATCGGCACACATCAGCCACGACGAATCGGTTGTCCATTCGGAGCTGCTCGTGAAGGTTCGGGAAAAACTGCACGAGCGGTTCGGTCTCGACCACCTCACGATTCAGATGGAAACGATGGATCTCGAAGCAGAGGCGGTGTACGTTTGCGAGACCGGCACGAAATGCTTCGAACCGTCGAAACAGTCATAAACTCGCGAACAAACATGGCTCAAATTGATCTAAAATACGGCCGTTCGCATATCCCATTTATTTATGACGAAATCCGGTTCGATGTTTTGGGCACACCGTTTGAAAAAATACCATTATCCGATGCTGAGATCGGTCAAAAACTCGACAATCCGATCGCGTCGCCTCTGCTCGAAGAGATCGTAAATCCCGGCGAATCAGTCTTGATCGTCGTCCCTGACGCAACGCGGCAAACTGCCTGCGGACAGATTGTTAATCTTGTTATCCGACGGCTGATAGCCAACGGCACCGCGCCGTTTGAGATCAGCATTATTTTCGCAACCGGCATTCACCGCAAGGTCACCGAGGCCGAAAAATCGTCGATCCTGACGCCGTTTATCGCCCAGCGGATCAAGACGTTTCACCATGACCCGCGCGATCTCATGCAGATCATTCGTTTCGGCGAAACGTCCGGCGGCATACCCATTGAACTGAATCGAGCATTGACCGAACACGATCACATTATTTTGATCGGCGGCGTCAGCTTTCATTATTTTGCGGGGTTTACCGGCGGGCGAAAGCTGATCTGTCCCGGACTCGCGTCCGCCAAAACCGTTTCGGAAACGCACAGACTGGCTTTCGATTGTGAAACCAAATCGCGCCGGGACGGCGTAGATACAGGCCTGTTGGACGGAAACGCGGTCAACGAGGCTTTTATGGATGCCGTCGCAAAAATAAATCCGGCATTTGCGATAACTTCTATTGTTGACGACGCCGGGCGGGCTGTCGATTTGTTCTGCGGCAACTGGCAACAATCGCATCGGGCGGCGTGCGACGCCTACGCTATTGAGCACACCATTAAAATAACCGAAAAACGCGATCTGGTGATCGTAAGCTGCGGCGGGTTTCCGCACGACATCAATATGATCCAGGCGCACAAAGCTCTCGAGGCCGCGTCTCACGCCTGTAAGGATGGCGGTACGATCATCCTTCTTGCCGAATGTTCCGAGGGACTCGGCCGCGACGATTTTTTGAATTGGTTCGACGCGGAAAATAGCGAAGCATTAGCCGCAAACCTGTGCAAAAAATATCAGGTCAACGGACAAACGGCGTGGAGTTTGCTAACGAAAACGGAGAGATTTGAAGTAAAAATTATTACCGAACTGGAGAGTACGATAACCGGAAAAATGAGATTGACGAAAACAGAAATTTCCGAAATATCGGCACTTATAGACGCTGCTTTGAACGGCTATATTATTCCAGGCGGAGCGAAGTTTGCGATAGCAGTATGAACTACGGTTTAACAGTAAACGTTCGGGCGATCGAGTCGGTCTGGTTTCGGATCGAGCGAAGCGTGTCCTTGAGTCCGGTGAACCGAACAAGATAAACCGTCGTTGCGTTTGCACGCAGAAAATAAAATCGCCCGGCCATGCTCCGGCCGGCGGCTACGTATTCGAAATTAAAGGCACTACCGCGCAGACGGCCGAGAAAATTTTCTTCCTTTCCGGCAACAAATCCGGGGCGAAACTGCAGTTTCTGCTCTTCGTCCTGGATGACGTCGGTTAGTATCTCGTCTTTTGCAACGGTGAGCTTACGCACTTCGAGATGGCCGTCGGTGCGGTCGCCGTACACATATTCGACGTTTGGGCTGGTTGCGGACGGCTTGACCGTCATTTTCCACTTGGCGTCGGGAAGCGTGAACGAGTAATCGACGTTGCCGTCGCTAAAAACCTGATCCTGGGCAGCGGCGGTCAGCGCCAACAGGACAATCATGCTAATAGAATAAAACAATGTGATATTTTTTAGTTTCATTTTACCCTCGATGCCGGTTTCTCAGCTATCTTAGCTTAAAACCCGCTCGATTTCGAGATATTAGATGAAGATCGGGACGCGTGTGTTGTCTTTTTTAGCCGAGACAGCATTATGAACGATCACACATTTCTTCGCCTTTTTGCGTGCCGCAGACGTCTTATCTCGCAGGAAGATTTTGCAATAATTAGATTTGAGGTATTCGACAATGAAAAAAAGAAATTCGTTTTTACAAAAATTAGCAGCCGTCGCGGCGATCTATACGATGCTGTCACCGGCCTTGATATTACATGCCGATACAAAAACCGCACCGAAACCGCTGACCGAAGAGCAGAAGATTATTCATGTTTTAAACAGACTCGGCTTTGGCGTTAGGTCAGGCGACATCGAAAAGGTCAAGGCGATGGGTCTGCAAAAATATATAGATCAGCAACTCAACCCGTCTTCGATC
>JAYVER010000258.1:0-3780 GCA_043748725.1 Chloracidobacterium sp.
CAAATGCCGGACAACGCCAAAATAAATCAAATAAAACCTGAAAACGCGAATCACGACTAAAATAATGAACAAAATGAACCCGAAATCACCAAAGTCTCATACAAATAACCCCCAACTTTTCAAAAAAATCGCGATTCCTTCCAAACCGTGAAAAGATTCCGGTTATTCAAAGGACTCTATGAGATATCGTCATATCGTCATAGTCACGCTTGTTTTAGTGGTGGCGGTTTGGGGATCGGCCTCGGACCTAACTTTTCCTATGGAAGCAATGTGATTACAGCATGTATAAAGGGCTAACCATATGATTTGCAAGAAATGCGGTGAAGAGAATAAAGATGCTTATGGATTCTGCACTAACTGCGGAGTGAATTTAAAATCATTGCAGCCGGACCCGCTGGGTTCGTCCGCGAACGCTCCCCCAAACGAAAAGGTTGAAATCCCCAGCTCGGCGATAGTCGCCTCAACACCAATCTCGAGCGGTCACGTAGTATCGCCGCCGGCCGATCCCATTGATCAAACGATCGCCGTGCCTACTTTTGCGTCGAATCTGAGCTATCGGGAACCCAAGGGAAGCTCCAACAAAGTACTGTTTATTGCCGGTGCCGCACTTGGTTTTGTTTTTTTCCTCATTGTCGGGGGCGGCGTTTTTGTCTGGTGGCAAATGCAGAAAAACGGCGAACAAACTAATACGGACCAAAATGTACAGGTCAACGGCTCTCCGAGAAAGGGCGCAAATCCTGCTCCTGATTCCACCTCTTCGAATACTAATGTTTCCCAGTATCCAACCGCGGATGATGAGTTCACGCGGCTTCAATCTAAATTAAAAAACGCGGCTCCGAATGGAACGAACTCACTGGACGCCGAATTAAAGAATGCCGAGAGTAACTATCCGAGCGATTTCCGATTCACGTACTTGAGAGCAAAAATAGAAACCGTCACGAGCAAAGGACATCACGAGGCTTTCGAGATGCTGTTTAAGGCGGGCGAAAAAGCAATTAAAGCGGACCGATCGGCCGACCTTTTGGGGGATCTGCAAAAAGATAAATATTCGGATTTGAAGCGGCTTACCGACCATAAAGAATGGAAAGACTTGGGAAAAACCTTGAGAAATAGAGATGCCAAAGCGTTAGAGGTCAAAGGGCATTGATGTCACGTGGCCGTGTGACGAAAATCGGCGGGTTTGTCTTGAATATTAAACTAATAAGGGTGAGCATTTTTTGTCTCTTGCTACAAGACAAAAGGAGGAGAATTTTTATGAAAAAGAAAATGAGTTCGAAAGGTTTTTCGGTCGCTGCGGTGGTTTTGGCAATCGCGGCATTCATCGGCCTTAGTTTTTATACTGGCGTTTCCGCTCAGACAAATGACGAAAAAGCTGTCGCCGCCGTGCTTCGGCAAAACGCGGCCGCTTTTGCGAAGAATGATATGGCGACGATGACTAAGATTTGGGCAACTGATGAATCCCTTACGATCTTTGAAAGCGGACACGCCAATTACGGCTGGACGGATTATCGCGACAATCATCTCGCGCCGGAAATGAAAGAGATGAAAAACACAAAATACGAGTATTCCGACATTAAGGCGAAGGTTTCGGGGAGTATGGCCTATGCGACGATGAAATATACAATCTCGGGCGACTCGGAAGGAAAGCATTTTGACAGCGCCGGACTGGCAACCGCCGTTTTGGCAAAGTCGGGCGGCAAGTGGCGGATCGTTCACTGGCATTCCAGCTCTCCTCGGCGTCAGCCTAGCCCGTCTCCGACTCCGGTTAAGAAAGGTTAACGATATCCGGCACGCTTAACTTTAGAAGGAGGTATTATGCGACCTATACATCCAGCCATCGTGCATTTTCCGATAGCTCTGATGACATTCTCGGTTGTCCTCGATCTTGTGGGCTACCTGACGGATAGCTCAATATTCCAATTTGCGGGGTTTCTGGCTCTGCTCGGAACGGGTATTGGAGCTGCTGTCGCGATCATCACGGGACTTATCGACAAGAGTCGGGTAAGTGTGAGTAGCGAACCGTTTCGCGAGGATATCCGTTTTCACATGCAGGTAGGTTTTGGGTTGTTTGTGGTGATCGCGAGGCTAAAGCCGCAGGACTTGAAGATTGGGCTGCAGAGGAAGAACGACAATCTAGAGATTCAGACGTTCCGCCATTTCGGGAACAAATGACCGATCCCATACACGATTAAACAATTTATTGTTGAAACTTGTTGCGCTAATTCGTCAGCTTTTGTACATTAGTATTATGGGCGACGGAAGTTGGATAGAAAGACGGCAACAAAACAGACTTGTTTCTAATCACATCACTCTAATTTACGGGCATTGATTTTATTTCTGTCACCTTTATTTAAGATCGGCTGCGGGCCTCTTGCCCCACAAGTGAGAAAATAATTATGAAGGTTTTAAGATATGCTGCATTATT
Organism: Chloracidobacterium sp.; assembly: GCA_043748725.1. GTDB lineage: Bacteria > Acidobacteriota > Blastocatellia > Pyrinomonadales > Pyrinomonadaceae > OLB17. Next base: position 2,426 of record JAYVER010000258.1, read on the forward strand.
TTGCTTGATCTCGGCGACTGCCATTTTTCTCATTTCTTTTGTGGTATCGGCACAAGCTCCGCAGGCGATCAGTTTGCAGCCGTATGTAACGGGTTTGAGTTCGCCGCTGCTTGCAACCAATGCGAAAGACGGCACAAATCGCATGTTCATCGTGCAGCAAGGCGGAATTATTAAAGTCGTTCAGCCCGGCTCGAATGTGGCGACCGATTTTTTGAATATCACCGCTCGCGTTCTTTCCGGCGGCGAACGCGGGTTGCTCGGATTGACCTTTCATCCGCAGTTTTCGACTAACGGATATTTCTTTGTAAACTACACGCGCATCGGCGACGGAGCAACCGTCATTGCACGTTATAATGCAATAAATGGCAACACGATCGGCGACCCGAATTCAGAGATAATCGTTTTGACCATCGCCCAGCCGTTCGCCAATCATAATGGCGGAATGATCGAATTCGGGCCCGACGGCAATTTGTATATCGGAATGGGCGACGGCGGCTCGGCAAATGACCCCGGCAACCGCGCCCAGGACATCAACCAGCTTTTGGGGAAATTTCTTCGTATCACGCCGAGTCTCGCTCCCAATCCAACACCGACTTATACCGTTCCGGCAGATAATCCGTTTGTTGGCGTTCCGGGTGCGGACGAAATCTACGCGGTCGGCGTGAGAAATCCGTTTCGCTGGTCATTTGACCGCGGCGGAACGCACCAGCTTTGGGCGGCGGATGTCGGCCAAGGCGCGATCGAAGAAGTGGACATTATTACGCTCGGCGGAAATTTTGGCTGGCGCGTTTATGAGGGAACTCGATGCACAAATATCGACCCAAGTTTGTGCATACCGACAAATTATATTTCGCCAATTTTTCAATATGATCACAGCGGCGGACGGTGTTCGATAACCGGAGGGTACGTTTATCGCGGCTCACAGGGAGCCCTGCCAAACGGGGCGTATATTTATGGTGATTACTGCACGGGCGAGATCTTAATATGGAACAATAATCAGCAAACTCTGCTGCTTGATACTGCCAATAATAATTTATCTTCATTCGGTGAGGATGAGAGCGGCGAACTATATGTTTGCGGACTTCTTGCCGGAACCGTCGAAAAAATAGTTGCGGCACCCACACCAACACCGACCCCGACCCCGACGCCAACACCGACGCCATCACCGACGTCGACTCCAACGCCGACTCCAACACCGACACCGACTCCGACGCCAACTCCGACGCCGACTCCGACGCCAACGCCGACGCCAACGCCGACGCCAACTCCGACGCCAACGCCGACGCCAACACCGACGCCAACTCCAACGCCGACTCCAACGCCGACACCAAATCTAAACGGCAAGATCGCGTTCG
>JAYVER010000259.1:0-3776 GCA_043748725.1 Chloracidobacterium sp.
AACCGCAAAAATGAAGATACGCGACAGTTATCAGGATAATGACCTTGTGTTCGCGACGGAAATTGGCACGCCCTTGCTGATAGAGAACCTGCGCCATAGACATTTCGAAAAAATCCGGGTAGAAGCAAAGCTTCCGAGGATAAGGCTGTACGATCTCCGCCACACGACCGCGACCTTGCTTCTTTCGGCTGGCGAAAATCCAAAGGTGGTTTCGGAAAGGCTTGGACACGCTTCAATCGTTTTGACACTCGACACCTATTCTCACGTTCTGCCGACAATGCAAAAAGACGCAACAAGCAAGCTCGAAAAAATGATGTTTGCGGCTAATTTTGAGTAGTTGGCGCACCTGTGGCGCACTCGTTCAAAAAGGTAAGCTTTTCGGCTTGCCTTTCGTTGTTTGTAAATACTTGTATTTATTAGAGTTAACTTGGTACACCCGGCAAGATTCGAACTTGCGACCCTCTGATTCGAAGTCAGATACTCTATCCAGCTGAGCTACGGGTGCACGTTAGAGAGATTTTATGGTCTAATTTGCCTATTTGCAAATTTGCCGCGTTTTGCCGCCCTTATTATTTACCTTGCAGCGTCCTCAAATGTTTGACGACAGATTTGATCTGATCGTCGGTGAGTTTTCCCTTGAATGCGGGCATTCCGTCGTCCGGGGACCCTTCGCTGATCTGATTAGAGAGTTTTTCGTCCGATCGGTTCTTCACTTTGTCGCTTGTCAGATCAATCGGATTGAGCGACTTGCCATCAATCGTGACTTTGCCGCCTTTTCCGCTGTCTTTATGGCAGATCATGCAATTTTTCTCATAAAGCTCTGTAACCACGGCGGTCTCGTCAACCGGAGTAGCCGGTGCAGGTGTCGCTGCTTGATTGGTTTTAGTAGCATCATTCTTCGCAACCGGCGTATTCGCACCCTGGTTACATGCGAAAACAAATATTGCGAGGGCAATCAGCAAAAGAGATAGTTTCAAATGTTGCATCCGTATTTCTCCATAAAATTTGAATAAAAACCCTGAAAAGTTTAACGTAAGGATCGGGTCAATGCAATGATCGTGAGCAGCAGTATCAACCCGTTACCGCGATCACAAAATCGGTCAAACACCTTATTTGCACTTACCAAGTTTATATGAAAAAAGTCATCTTCGTCTCACTTCTGGTCATTTTTCAGTTACCGTTTACCGTCTTTTCACAGAAGGCACCAGCGATAATTCATGCACCAATGGTAATCCCGGTAGTAGTTCTTGCCGGACTAAAGGGCGAGGTCACAGTTAGGCGTGACGGACGCTGGATACCGTATATCGAGGCTAAATCGGACTCCGATCTCTATTATGCACAAGGATATACGACCGCAAGCGACCGTTTGTGGCAGATGGATCTGCTGCGGCGGGTTGCTCGTGGCGAGACGGCGGAGATATTCGGCAAGTCGGTAGTTGAAGAGGACAAACGCTGGCGGCGCTTTGGCTTTGCCGAGATCGCAAATCAAAGCCTTGGCCAGCTTACGCCTGCGCTTCGGACGGCGCTAGACGATTATGCCCGGGGCGTCAATGCATACATCGCCACGCTCAACGACGCAACGATGCCGGTTGAGTTCAAGATCCTACAATACAAGCCGCGTCAATGGACGCCTTCGGATACGATCGTTATTGGCAAGATACTTGCAGATGCTCTCAGTACGACCTGGCGGAACGACTTGCTTCGAGCCTCTCTGCTAAACCTGCCAAAGGATAAGTTTGCCGATCTGACTAATCAGGTCACGCTATATGATGTTGTGTTGTTCGGTAAAGATATCGGGATGCCGGCGAACGGAATGCAGAAGCCCGACCGTGAGGGAGGGCGTAACCCGCACACAGCGTCGGATGTTACGGCCTTGCTTACGCGGGGGCTTCTGCAATTTGCTGACGAAGATGAGCAGCTTCGCGCGTCCTCGCTTTCCCGTGTCGGACTTTATGCCGAGAGCCTCGCCGCCAGCAACAATTGGGTCATCTCCGGCAAACGAACCACCGACGGCAAGCCGATTCTCGCCAACGACCCGCACCTTGCTCCGAGCGCACCGGGTATTTGGTATTTGACCGAGCTTACATCGCCGTCGGTTCACGTCGCAGGAGTGACTTTTCCGGGTGTGCCGGGCATCGTACTCGGACATAACAATTCGATCGCTTGGGGAGCGACTAATGTCGGCCCCGACGTTCAGGACCTTTACAGCGAGACTTTTAACGACGCAGGCGAATACAAAACGCCAATCGGCCGGGTAAAACCGACGATCCGCAAGGAGACGATCAATGTCCGCGGCAATTTGATGAAGCCTGACACGATGCCGGTGACATTGGACGTGACCGAAACACGCAACGGCCCCGTCATACTCGAGGACGGCGGCAAGAAATACGCATTAAAATGGACCGCCCGTGATCCGAAGAACAACGAATTCGAAGCGTTTTTTGCGATGAATCGCGCTAAGAATTGGGACGATTTCAAAAGCGCGTTAAAAAAGTACGGCGGATCGACACAGAATTTTGTTTACGCCGACGTCAAGGGCAATATCGGCTGGTACGCGGCCGGACGCATACCGATCCGGCGAAACGGCGACGGCGCTTTGCCTTATGACGGCTCGACAACTGACGGCGACTGGGTGGGTTACATACCGTTTGCGGAATTGCCCAGTCTTTATAACCCACCGGACGGTCTGATCGTAACCGCGAACCAGCGGATCGTCGGCACGTCATACAAATTCACGCAGATGTCGCGTGACGCCGGCTCTCCGTGGCGTGCCCGGCGTATTCATGACGCGCTCGACGCCAAATCCAGGATCACGATGGACGATGTTCGCGATGTGCAATACGATGTTCTAAATATTCCGTTATCGAATATCGACAAAGAAATAGTCAAATCAGGAGCGGCGTCGGCCGAGACGCTGGCTGTTTTTAGGGACTGGGACGGCCGGATGACTCCTGACTCGCGCGGGTCAATTCTCGCGACCGAAATTCGCAGTTGTATTGCCAATAAAATGGCCGACGACAACAAGCCGGCACCGGCATTTCTTATTCGCGAACGTATCATCGATTGGGCCATTCGTGAAAAGGTTGCACGATGGCTACCGGCGGGATTTGCCAGTTACGACGATTTAATGAGATCGTGCGACACATCTTCCAGAACTTCACTCAGCGACCCCAAACGACTTGGCCCGGACGATACAAAATGGACGTGGAGCCGCGTGTTTCAGTCGCGCTTCCCGCATCCGCTCGCCGCTGCTCCGCTGATAGGCGGTCAATTTATGACGCCGAACGTTCCGCTAAATGGCAGCGGCCAGACGCCGAATGTCGGATCGAATGTCTCAATGCGATTTATCGCGAGCCCGGGAAATTGGGACGCAACGCGACACGTGCTCCCGCTAGGCGAAAGCGGCGATCCAAAATCACCTCATTTTAAGGATCAATTCGATGCCTGGCGGACTGGAACGCCGATGCTTTTTCCATTCAGCCGGGCGGCTGTCGTTAATGCGGCAAAAGACATTTTTGTATTATCGCCTCGTTGACGAGGGAATGCGGTCGAGAAAATCACTGAGAATGATCGCAGCTGCTTCGCTGTCCACGAGGTCTCGCGTTTCACGGAGGTCCTTGCCTGATTGCCATAGCCGCGCTTTTGCATCGTAAGAGGTAACTCGCTCGTCCTGAAAAAAAACAGGGATATTAAGAGATAAACTGAAATTATCAGCCATACGACGGGCTTCCTGCGACATTGTACTTTCGGTTCCGTCCGATTCTAGCGGCAAACCA
>JAYVER010000260.1:0-9749 GCA_043748725.1 Chloracidobacterium sp.
CCGCAATCCGCAATCCGCAATCCGGAATCGCTGGTTCCGGGAGCACATGTTCGTCATGAAAAATATGGCCGCGGCCTCGTACTTAGGAGCGAAGGTTCGGGCGATAATACGAAACTGACCGTGAGCTTTCCCGGTTTCGGGCAGAAGAAATTGATCGAAAAATTTGCTAATCTGCAAAAAGATTAAACATGCGGGTTCCCTTTAGCGTAATTCGAACTGACGCCTGCGAGGGATTATGAAAAACAAATTCGCTTTTACATTGACGTGTGCGATATTGCTTGCGGCCATTATGGGATGCAGATCGATAAGCCCGTTTTCGAGCAATAGCAAAACGCCGTCACCGACACCGGCTTCGAACGACAAAACGCTGACGGACAAAACAATCGATTCGACCATTGGCGATGAAAAAACGGGTGTGCCGGAGTGTGACGAGGTTTCGGATTTTTTTACGCGGGAGGCAAATAATCCTGACGACGGCTATGTCGCAAAAGCGATCAAGGCGATGGTCTTCAACAAGATCAAGGAACAGTTCAGAAAGAGCATCGAGGAAAACAAAACCGATAAGGTTCAGCTCGCGAAAGACTGCAAAAAGTTTATGGCCGAGCTTCAAAAAGCGAAGGCCGAACAGGACTCAAAGGACAACAAATAAAAGTAAAAAGGCAAAAGTAAAAGGGCAAAAGTAAAACAAAACCTACTAACTCTTGTTTTCGTTTTTACTTTTTACTTTTGCCTTAAACTCCTACTTTTCGCTCTCATCGGTGATCAGTTTCGCCGTCCACTCGCTGTTTGGATAATGTTTTTTCAGGTACTCGCCAAATTGATCGTGAAGTTCTGTATTATTGCCGCAGCCGTATTTTGTCCAGCCATTGGCCTGGATCGCGATATATAGAGCCTCAGGCACGCGCCGGTCTGCGGGGTAACGCTTGGCCCAATCCATCACTTTATCCGCGAGAAACTTCGGTGCGTCACCGATCGCTGCCAGCCGCTTGCGTTCGGCTTGTGCCGCCTGGCTTTGAGCAGGTGAAAGAAATTTCGGTCTCGGCGGCGCGCCTTTCGTCTCTTCGGAATCTGAGACTGGGCTTTCTTCGGACTCGTAACTGCACCACCAGTCATTCGAGTCGAACTGCCCTTGCTCATTGTCGGTCTTGCCCATGCCGTCCTCGATATACGGACTAAGAAGCGGATTTTTCAGCACAAAATAGAGAACCGCGTGATCGAGAGCAGCTTGGGTTTTTACTGAGGTAACGGCCTCAAGCTGCGGAGCGAATTCGGGACGGTACTTGGCGAGTTCTGGCGTAATTTTGAGCAGCGTCGCCATGTCATCGACGAGGTACGAGCGAGTCCAGATAGCGATCGCAAAGCGCTCACGCAAATAGTCGGGCAGAGCAGGCGATTTTTCGACCACGAGCAGCATCGAGGTCGGGAAATGCTGATTAAAGACCTCTATCGTGTCGGTATCGAACATCATCCGCCCCTGCCATTCCTTTTCGGTTTTATAACGGCCTTCGACCTCGGCGTCATAAGCCTCGCGCCCGTCTTTATTGTATTCGGGATTGTACTCGGCTTTTTGCTGGGCGATAAATGTGTCGATGTTTCCCGTTTCGCCGTCGAAATCAAAAGCATACGGCTTTCGCAGCGAGAGAATCAGAAAATCTTCGAGCCTCTCGACGAATTTCAGCCTCAACCCAAGAAAAGAATTGCGGGCCGATATCGGTAACTGATCCCCCGTGTTGAGCATTTCATCGATCAGCTTTCTAGCGTCGGCGGATTTCCCCTGCTCGAGCAAAATTCGAGCGGTGTGATAGGCGATAGTCGTGTATGCGGGCGCTGTCCGGTTTGCGTTGTATGCGGCTTCGATCAGACGCGGAAGGTCGGTAGAGCTTTTATCGGCCTTTGAAAGAGCGGTCATCAGCCACAATGCGGAACCGCCCGCCTTAAACTTTGAGAGCGAATACAAATAAGCCTCGGCGCCATGCATTTGGTAGGTGTATAGCCAATCGGTCAGGTCGTCGTTACGCAGAAATCCGGGCAGCAGTGACGGCGTTAGTTTTTCCTCACCATAATATCCGCCTTCGTAGTCGGATTGCTTATTTTCTTTATAACGGTTGGCGTAAGCACCCTGTCGCTGCCCGCGAACCTGGTTCTTCATTTCCTCCGTTAGGGGGGAGCCAATGACCCTTGCTGCCTCGGCCAGGGCTTCGGCGTCGGTCGCGTCTTTGTTAACGTATATCTTCCAAGTGTTTACATAATTGGCAGAATAGACGTTGATCTCGATATCATCATCATTCTTTTTTTCACTTCGGATGTCGTTGCCACCGCCCGAATTTACAGGTTTCGCAACCATATTGGTTGATGTAACTACGGAATTTGCAGATGTATTTGCGGAATTCGCCATTGTATTAGCCGATGAATTAGCATCCTTTGGCTTTGCCGCCTCTTTTCGCTTTTCCTCGGCGGTTAAAACCTCGGAAGCGAATTTGTCGAGCAGCCAGTTGTAATCGATCATGTCTTGGCGGAAATTTTCGTTCCCGCCATTGAACGAGAGCGCTTTTGCCAGTTCGCCAACCCTTTCTTTCGGGTGATTACGGTATTTGATCAGCCCCATGAGGCGTTCGGCGGATGCGGCGAATTTGCCGCTGCTCGAAACAAAACGCTGGAGGTGCAGCTCGGCTTCTTCATAATAAGCAGTTGTTTTTTCTTTAGATTTGGTGAGGCTCGCCTGGCGTATCAAAGTCCGGGCGACGAGATAATCGGCCGTTTCCCGCCACGGCGATTCGCTGTCTGCGGCAATTTCAGCGAAATGCTTCTTGGCCGCTTCGTAGTCGAGCGAATAGAATTCGGCCGCGGCTTTCTGATAGGCTCGATCTTTCTGGAGCCAATCGGGTGATCCCGGTACAGCGTCGTCCGGCGTCCGTTTGCCGTTTGCACAGTTCTCAAACACCTGATCCTGAGCTTTGATCCAATTCAAAACATTTGCATCGCTTGGCCCGTGGGCGGTCGAGCGGTCAGCAAGCGTCTCAGCCGCCGTTTCAAATGCGTTTTTTGTACAGTTTGGAAAAAAATCATATCCGCTGTTATCTCGATCCGTGTAGATATCCGGTGTTTTCTCTTCCTTGCCGACGACCTCTTTTCGGCGTTCGATCCATGCTTTTACGGCTTCGTCGATGCTGTTATCGTGAACATCTTTGTTATCGATCTCAGCCTTCCAAACCTCGATCATCGCCGTCTGCTCAGCGCTGCTTAGACCATTTCCGGCAATGTATCGATAGGCGGCATATAAAACAGACCTGTGAAACGTGGGCTTGACGATGCCCAGACGGCCAGCGGCATAGTCTAAATAAGGATCCTCAGGCGCCGATCTCGTATCGAATAACGGCGTCACATATCCCGGACCGCATGGCAGCGTATTCGAGAGAAACGCGAACATTAACAGGAGCGAAACAGCCAATCGAGTAAAGGATTTCATAGTGATTTCAGGCGCGGTCAGATTGCAATAAATATGCTCCAAAACTGGAACGATAGAAAGAGCTTTTCTCGCATGATTTTAAGATGGAAATCCCGATATGATTTAACGCACTTCGATGAGCCTGTTCTCGTCGTTGAGAAGTTCGGTGATCCCCGACCATCGCGGTTTGAGCCATTTTAAGAGTGCTTGATTGGTTGAATTGCCGATGCGTAGCCAGACGATCATCGGACCTGAAGCAGTACGTCCCGTTCGCTCGGCAAAGTCTTCGTCCTTGGTCACAATTATTGCATTGTTGGAGTGGGCGTGATTTCCAGATGGTACTGTCCTCGGCCTCGGCAAAGCCCAATTCCAGGACGTGTTGTGCGGAATGCCCTTGCTCGGCCAGCCAATGAGCAAGCCCGGGAGGTAATTGAGCGTCAACGAGGAAATTCACTATGCGATCATGACCACCGCGTGATCAATTTGGGCCGCGGCATATTCAAGACACGCCCGTATATCGTCGGGTTCGAGATAAGGGTAATTGGAGAGGATATCTGGTTCAGATGCACCGCCGGCCAGCATGTCAAGTATATCCTTGACACGAATGCGCATACCGCGAATACAGGGTCGACCGCCGCACTGACGTGGATTAGAAGTTATCCGGTTAAGCAAATCAGCATTCATATGAGCAATAGTAGAGGTCAAGAGGTTGTGAGTCAAATTGTAAACCCCGCTGTAGTCCCGTACTTAACAGGTGGAGATTGTTTTGTAATCTATGCAAGCGGGAAGCTTGCTCGCCTTTTAAACGCTCATGATCTCGTGTTCTTTGTTCTTGCCCAGCTCATCGACTTTGGCAATATATGTGTTGGTCAGCTTTTGCACGTCGTCGAGGCCGCCGCGTTCTTCGTCCTCGGAGATCGTTTTGTCTTTTAACATTTTTTTAAGGAGATCGTTGGAAGCATGACGGACGTTGCGGACGGCGATGCGGTGCTCTTCGGCGATCTCGTGGACCTGTTTGGCGAGCTGTTTGCGGCGTTCTTCGTTCAGTGCAGGAATTGAGAGCCGAATCACCTTGCCGTCGTTCGATGGGTTGAAGCCCAGATTGGCTGCAAGTATCGCCTTTTCGACCGCCGCAAGCTGCGTCATGTCCCACGGCGAAACCGTCATAAGCTGCGGCTCGGGCACTGCGACCGAAGCCATCTGATTCAACGGCGTCAGCGTGCCGTAATAATCGACATGCACGGCATCGAGCAGTCCCACAGTTGCACGTCCCGTGCGGACGTTCGACAGTTTGCGTTTAAAATCCTCGACCACGCCATCCATTTTCGGTCCGGTTTCTTTTATTACGTCTTGTACGCTCATAGTTATTTTCCGTTTGAGACAAGCGTTCCTATCGACAGGTCACCGCCGACGGCTTTAACAATATTACCCGATTCGCGCATATTAAAAACCATGATCGGCAGATCATTGTCCATACAAAGCGAGATCGCCGAGGCGTCCATCACTTTTAATTGCTTTTCGAGAACTTCCTGATATGTAATGCGATCAAATCTCACGGCATTCGGGTTTTTGAACGGGTCCGAATCGTAGACGCCATCGACCTTTGTCGCCTTAAAGATGACATCGGTTTTCATCTCGAGCGCCCGCAGTGCGGCGGCTGAATCCGTTGTAAAGAACGGATTACCAGTACCCGCGGCAAAAATAACAAGCCGCTTTTTCTCAAGATGACGGATCGCACGCCGTCGAATGAACGGCTCCGCAAGCTGCGGAATATCGATCGCCGACATTGCCCGAGTGTAAACACCCGCCTTTTCAAGCGCGTCCTGCAAAACGACGGCATTCATGATAGTCGCGAGCATCCCGATATAATCGGCCGCCGCCCGATCCATATTGCCCGCCGACTCGGAAACACCCCTAAAAATGTTGCCGCCCCCGACCACGATTGCGATCTCAACGCCGAGGTCGTGGACGGTCTTGATCTCCTGCGCCAGAGCCTCGGCAACGCGTGTATCAATGCCGTAATCCTGCTCGCCCATCAGGGCTTCGCCGGAAAGTTTGAGCAGTATGCGTTTAAAGACTGGAGTCATAGAGTTTCAGAGTTACAGAGTTTCGGAGTTTCGGAGTGACAAAAGACGATCTTCACTCTGCAACTCTGGTACTCCGTAACTTTAGTTCACCATCGACGCCACTTCGGCGGCGAAATCGTCGATGCGTTTTTCGATGCCTTCGCCCATTTTATAACGGGAAAAACGGCGGATCGAGATGTTTTCTTTGATCGAGCCGACCTTTTCAGCGACGAGTTCGCCGACAGTTTTCGACGGGTCTTTGACGAACGGCTGATCGACAAGGACGTTGTCCTCGTAAAACTTGTTCAGGCGGCCCTCGATGATCTTTTCGAGAACATCGACCGGCTTACTGGCATTCTTCGGGTCATTTTTGAGCTGTTCCATCAGGATCTCGCGCTCTTTGCCAAGTTCTGTGGCCGGAACCTCGTCGCGATTTGTGTACCGAGGATCAGTAGCCGCAATATGCATCGCAACGTCCTTGACGAGTTGCTGAAACTCTTCGCCGCGGGCCACGAAATCGCTCTCGCAATTGATCTCGACAAGCACGCCGACCTTGCCGCCCATGTGGATGTACGAGCCGACAGCACCTTCGGCGGTCACGCGTCCGGCTTTCTTACCGGCCGTTGCCATGCCTTTTTTGCGAAGGAGATCCATCGCCATCGCTTCGTCGCCATTTGCCTCGACGAGCGCGTTTTTGCAATCGACCATGCCCGCACCCGATTTTTCACGCAGTGATTTTACTGCACTTGCTGTTATTTCTGCCATATCTTGCTCCAATGATAATGCGTTAAGAGTACAAGCCTAGCTTGTTCTTGGATTTGCACTCGCTAATACACGCTAAAGTGTGCACTCTTAACTTAAGAAAAAGCGTAGCCGTCGCCGGTGAACGGAAAAGAGCTACGCTTCAAAGAATAAAAATGTACTCAGCTTGCTTTTGCTTCGTTGCTTTCTTCCGTTTTTTCTGGTGTTGGCTCGGTTGAACCGTCCTCTGCGTCGGGTTCGATAACCTCGGCGGCTTCGAGCGCTGTTTCGGCTACCGGCAGCTCGGCCGTATTTTCTGGCTGTGCAGCCGCATCAGGCTCTGCATCCGCTTCGGCCGTTTCTTCCAACACATCGTCTTCCTCTTCGGGAATGTCAGCGGATTCGATCTCGGCAACCTCATCTTCACTTAGATATTCCTTCGGAATTGCCGTCAGCGAAACGATCTCCGGCGTGACGATCTCATCTTTTTCGGCCGTCTCGGTTTCGCCTTCTTCGGCGACTGCCTGGCTGCCCTCGGTGCCGACCTGTCTGCCCTCGATGATCGCATCGGCTATACGCGAAGCAAAAAGCCGGATCGCACGCAGAGCGTCGTCGTTACCCGGAATTACATGATCGATGCCATCGGGCGAGCAATTTGTATCGACAACCGCGACGATGGGTATGTCGAGACGGTTTGCTTCCTTAATAGCAATATCTTCTTTCCGCACGTCGATCACAAACATCATATCCGGCATGCCGTTCATGTCCTTGATGCCGGCGAGATTCTTCATCAGGCCTTCGTGATCGCGGTCGAGTTTGAGACGCTCTTTTTTGGTGAGCATCTCAAAGCGGCCGTCCTCACGCATTGCTTCGATGTCCTTAAGCTTTTGTATCGACTTTTGAACTGTCTGATAGTTGGTCAAAAGGCCGCCAAGCCAGCGGTTGTTGACGTAAAACTGTCCGCAGCGTTCGGCTTCCTCTTTGATCGCATCCTGTGCCTGACGCTTGGTGCCCACAAAGAGAACCTTCTGTTTAGGACGCTCGGTGAGCGATTCCGTAACGTAATTCAACGCGTCGCGGAAAAGTTTCTGCGTTTTTTGCAGATCAATAATGTAAATGCCGTTGCGCTCGCCAAAGATGTACTCTTTCATCTTCGGGTTCCAACGGCGTACCTGGTGACCAAAATGAACTCCTGCTTCGAGGAGCTCTTTCATCGTAACTGTAGCCAAAACTTTATATCTCCTGACCTATTGGTTAGTGTACTCGCCGGAATTAGTGATAAACCAATAAATTCCGGCGATGGATTAATGTTCAGAGTGCGCGATTTATCGCGTAAAGATTTATGAGAAGAACGCGATAAATCGCGCACTCTGAACTAATTATCTCTTCGAGAACTGGAATCTCGCACGGGCACCTTTTTGCCCGTATTTTTTACGTTCTTTCTGACGCGGATCGCGGGTGACGAGGCCTGCTTTTTTCAAAGCGGGGCGCAGGTCAGCGTTAAATTCCATCAGAGCCCTGGTAATGCCGTGACGAACCGCACCGGCCTGTCCAGCCTGTCCGCCGCCGTCAACATTTACCAAAATGTCAAACTTCTCGACCGTTTCCGTAAGGCGAAGCGGCTGACGAATGATCATCTGCAACGCTTCGTTAGGAAAGTACGCGTTAAATTCGCGGCGGTTTACCACGATATTTCCGCTGCCCGGACGAAGGTAAACGCGTGCTGTCGAAGTCTTTCTGCGGCCCGTGCCGTAATATTGAATGTCTGCCATAACTTTTCAGTGAACAGTGAATAGTGAATAGTGTCAGATTTAAACTGTTCACTATTCACTATTCGTTACTCACTAGATTTCTCTCGCCTCCGGTTTTTGGGCCGTGTGGCGGTGTTCCGCGTCGGCGTAAACCTTTAATTTCTTACCCATCGCTTTGCCGAGTTTTGTTTTCGGCAGCATGCCGCGAACGGCGAGTTCGATGACCTTTTCAGGTTTCTTTTCGAACATTTCCTTGACTGTAGTCTCACGCAAACCGCCCGGATATAGCGTGTGGCGGTAATAGATCTTTTGATCGTCCTTTGCTCCGGTGAAAACGGCGTGACGAGCGTTGATCACGACACAATGGTCGCCCATATCCATAAACGGCGTCCATGCCGGATTGTTCTTTCCCGACAAAATACGCGCGACTTCCGTCGCCAGACGTCCGACCGTTTTGCCCTTAGCGTCAACGACGAGCCATTTACGATTTTCTGCTAAACCCTTCCCACTCGGAAAATAAGTACTCATATTCACACACACTAATAGAAATATCCGCATAAATGCGAACCGTCAGAATAACGAAATGACGTGCAAACGTCAAGCCGTAACTGCTTTTTTGAGATGTTTGCAGCGTGTTTGCCGTTTGGAAATCTCAAAAAGCCATTTGGAAATGTAAAAAAAGCCATTTGGAAATGCGAATTTGCCGTTTGGAAAAGTGGAAATTTATCGGCCAGCAACATAAACACGTTTCGTTATTCTACATTGTCGCCGTTAACATTTTGTCGTCGAGTAAAATTGATCTCGTCGGCTGCCTCGCCGGAATTTATCGTGTCAGTTACGTCGGCAATCTCCAACTACTTCGACTACCTTTTCGGCATCGTCTGCCGACGTCTTTTCCAATTCTTTCGCAGCGTCTCGCCGCCTCAAATAAAAAATCCAAACCTCGCTCCCGCGAGCATCAATCCGACCATTGTCTTGGCGTCTTCGATACCGCCTGAGCGGATCAGTTCAAATGCTTGCGGAAATGTCATGCGTTCGACCTCGATCAATTCGTCGATTTCAAGGTTTTGCGCGGTTTCGGTTAATTCGGCAGCGAAAAAAACAAACATCTTTTCGGTCAGAAAACCTGGTGAAACGTAAAATTCCGAGAGCAATTCGATCTTTGCGGCCGTGACGCCGATCTCTTCTTCGAGTTCGCGGGCCGCCGCCTGTTGAAACGTTTCGCCCTCTTCCACGCCGCCGGCCGGGATCTCAAGCAGATACTTGCCCGCCGCGTGACGATACTGCCGCACAAGCGCCACCGTCCCGTCGTTAAAGACCGGCACGATCACCGCGCTGCCCTTGTGGACAACGATCTCGCGTTGGTATTCGATATCGTCCTCACGCATCGTGTCGATGCGAACGTCAAATATCTTGCCTTTATGTATATTTCTACTGGAAAGTGTTTCGGGCTTCATTGTTTCTACCGCTAAGATTAGCGAACAGGGCTTAATGTTGTAAAATTCAAATAGTTTCTCTGCGAACTTTGCAGCCTCTGCGTTTAAGTTATTGCTTTAACGCAGAGATTGCCGAGACCTCTTAGATAATGCAAATATAGGGAAATATGAAAACAATATTTGACACGGATACGCACGCCGAGCTTCGCGAAAGGCTTAGCAGATTGACCCCGGAAACCGAGCGGCAATGGGGCAAGATGTCGCCGGCGCAGATGATTGAGCATTCTGCCCGGGCGCTCGAAATGGCGAC
>JAYVER010000261.1:0-3758 GCA_043748725.1 Chloracidobacterium sp.
CTAACCCGTCCCAAAGCTGCTCTAGCGGACGGAAATGAAGAGATTTATCCTCCGTCGCTTGAGTCGGGACCGATGTGACGGAATCCGGCCCCGCGTTTGCGGAAATACCCGCGGTTAGCAGTTTAGCCTTAAGATTGGCTGTTAGCTTTACATTTTCCGGCCTTATATCGCGATGAATTATCGGGGAGGGAAGATTATGCAGATAATTTAGCGCGTCGAGCAATTGATCAGCCCATGACAAAACGTCAGAGAGTGCCGGTCTTTGCTCGCCAGGCTTTAGGAATTTCGTCAGATCGAAACCCACTACCGATTCCAGGACAAGGTATTGCCGGTCGATCTCTGAAAAATAGTCCTGAACGCTGACCAGCGACTCATGTTTAATTTCGGTGAGAACCTTGGCACCGCCTATAAACGCGGCTTTCATGGCTTCCATCTGGCTGGAGGTCGCGACTTTGCCCAATTTGCCGATAGTTTCCTTCAAAACGACATTAGTGTTGCTAAAGGTATCGTAGGCTTCGTACATGCCGCCTGCTTCATTTGGGTCGCAGGTGTTGACGATTCGATAACGCCCTTTATGTAGAACTTGGTTGGTTGCAAGCATATTGTGTGGTTGGACGAACTCGTGAGACGTTCGCTAAATAAATTATATACGTATTTTTTTAAAAAGGGAATAGAAATGTTTAAAGAAATTTAACATTCTTTATGAATTGGAATTGATGGAGATTACGAGGGTGAAATAGGCTGTATTTTACGGGATAGGAATGGCTTTACGGTCTATAACGGGTTTTTTTTAGCGTTTAGTGCGGCTCTATCATATTTCTTTCGATAATCTTCCCCGGTTATCACTACGGTCTTGCACATTTCATAAATACGCGAACGAAGCCGCGTCCCGATACGATCTTCCAGTACCTCTTCGCGGTCGTTTCGCCGTTCATCGAGATAATTCGTCGTAAATATTGTGAGTTTTTTGTCGTTATAACGCGTGTTAATGACGTGGGCCATGGTGTCGCGAACCCAATCAGTCGGCTTTGAGGCGCCGAGTTCGTCCAGAACGAGTATCTCGGCATTCAAAACCGGGGAGAGAACGCCGAGTTCGGATGATTGGGTATTAGCATTATACGAATCCTGAATTTCCTTGAGTAGCGAGCCGAATTCATAAAACAGGCACGAAAATCCGCGTTCGGTAAGACCTTTTAAGATCGAGACCGCCAAATGCGTTTTGCCGACGCCGACACTGCCTATCAGCAGCAGCCCGCGCGTCACAGCCGGGTACTCATGTGTCAGAGAGGTGGCAAATTTGAATGCCTCTCTCTGCGAATCCGTGAGCGGATCAAAATTGTTAAAATGAAATCCGTCGTATCGTTTCGGCAGCCTGACGCTCTCGAACTGGCCGGATTGTTTCTTTAGTTTCCGGCATGAACAGATACGGGCGCCTTTGCCGGGAACAATCTCCATTCCCGTACCGAAACATAATGGACACTCCGCTGTTTCGCCGTCAATGTTTTCTGATTCGACGAACTTTGGCACGGCTTTGAGTCTATGACTTTTTGTGTTTTCCTGGGGCATTTGGGCAGACCGCATGATCGGATGTTTGGATTATACCACCGGCTGAACTGATTTCAAGTTTGCCCGTCCGACGGCTACCCGGCGTTATGATATATTATTCATTCAGCGGGAGTTATGAGTATTATACGCAGTTTATTGATAAGACTGGGTTTAGCCGATCTAGGCGCTGAGCGCTCTGCGATTAACGTAATGTTGCTCGATGACGATACGCGGCGGCACCGTTGGTTTGCTAAGAGATTTGACGGCGATGTGCTGGACATAGCAGAAACAGTCGAAGAGGCAAAAGAGTTACTTCTCGAAAGCAGTTACGATGCGATATTTCTCGATCACGACCTGTTGCCTCACCATTATGAGTCGAACGACCACGGAGATTCGGAAAATACCGGGTTTGCAATAGCAGAGTGGCTAAATGAACGCCCCGAACTCCAGCGGGCCGCCACGATCATAGTTCACACTCGCAACGCCGACGCTGCGGTGCCGATGGTCGAAAAGCTCCGTGAATCAGGCCGCAACGTCGAATACTGCGCATTTCCAATGCTCGATCTGAAAATAAAGAATTATTGGAAGCGCTGAAAGTTTAAAAAGGGAAAAAGGGAAAAGGTGAGGCAGAAGCAGTCTTTTTCACTTTTAAACTTTCAACCCTCTGATCAAAATATTTGCGGTCTTTTCTACCCGTTCGGCCAAATTTTTACGGTCGCCGAGTTCGACAGCGCTTAAGCTATAAGGCAAAAGCGAATTTGTGGCTGATAAAAGTGTTTGTGCCGCATCCAACGGATCACAGACAACGAACCCTGACAATGTTTGCCCCTCGGCAATGACTGCGGCAAATATACGGGCTTCTTCGATAAAATAGCGTTCTCTTCGTTTGAGCAGTTTTGGTCGGAGAACTGCGAGTAGATCGTTAAGGCTCTGCGTGTAATGCTGGACGCTGTCGAATCGGAAGAGAACGCGTTCGATGAGCATTTCCCGCAAACGCTCATCTGTGGCCGACGGCTTTTCAGCTATCGCCCGGAGATTTTTCTTGAGGCGTTCAATTATCCTGTCGATGTGTGAAAGAGCGATCTCTTCTTTGCTCTCGAAGTGAAGATAGATACTGCCTTTGCCGATCCCGACCTCTTGAGCAAGATCGTCGATCGTCATTTTTTTGTAGCTGTTACGGGTTAATAGCCGGTCGGTCGCATCCAGAATGGCGTCGCGTGTACTTTTTTGTGAAACTGCATTTTTCATATTATGACCAAAAACGTGTTTTGGTCATAATAGTAAACGAGAACGGTTTTGTAAAGGTCAACGAGTCAGAACCGGGAGCAGTAGCGACTGGGTTCTTTCTGTCTCCATTGAGACACGGTCGCTACCGCTGCCGGTTCCGACCAGATCACAGACCGGCCATGTCCCACTTTTTGACAGTATCAATGATGAGATTTGCCACCTTGTCGGTGACCTTTTGGTAATAAAGGTCCGCCTTCTTCTGGTCAAAGATCGGATAGCCCTGGTTCTTTTGGTAAAGCTCGATCGACGACGGGAAGGGAACAGCGGCCCAAGAACCCGCGGGCGACGGCAGAGCGGTCGTCATCTCGGCGCCCTTGTAACGCTCGGGATGCACGAGCGTCGGATCGATGGCCTGTATGAATGCTGTCTCATTGTTGCCGGCATGGCCGCCGTCTTCGCCAAAGACCTCTTTGGTTTCGTCTGAGGCGAATGACCACCAGTTAATTACTAGCGTCCGCACATGTTTTTCGATCGCGACTTCCGAAGCGACGGATTGCAGAACGGCCGTCTGTCCGCCGCCGTGACCGTTTAAGATAATTATGCTGCGAAAACCGTTTTTTACAAGGCCTTCAAGTATCTGTTTTACGAACGGCCGATAAGCCGCCTCGGTGATCTGAAACGCTCCGGGATACGCCTCGAGCGAGCCGGTGATCCCGTAGGGCAGCAATGGAGCGATCATGGCGTTAGTCCGCCGGGCGATCGTTTTTGCCATCGCGAACGGAGCTGTATTGTCAGCGCCGTTGTTGATAACGCCATGCGGCTCAAGCGTACCGGTCGGCAATAAAACCGTTGTGGTTTTTGACGGAACAACGTCCTTAAATTCCATCCAATTGATACGTTCCATCTCACGCGTCGAGACAAAGTCTTTGTCTGTTTGCGCATAACAGTTAATAACAAGACAGATTACAACGGATGCTAATCCAATT
>JAYVER010000262.1:0-9725 GCA_043748725.1 Chloracidobacterium sp.
TTCGGCGGGCTGACTTCGGCAGAAACGGCTGAAATTGTCGGTCTTTCCGAGATCACCGTGAAACGCGAATGGCTCAAAGCCAAAGCCTTTCTCTATGCAGAATTGAGCGCCGCATGAATAACGAAAATACAAACAGGCGGCGCGTGGCTTTGGAAATTTTCGAGGCGGTTTTTGACGCTCCGCCGGCAAAAAAACCAGGAATTCTGCGAAACCGTTGCGGCAACGACGAGGATTTGCGCGGTCAGGTCGAAAAAATGCTTGCCGCCGCGTCCGCCGATCCGAACTTTCTCGAAGATCTGATTTTTGAAGATTCAAGTCACATTTTTGAGCAGGAGCCGGGCGACGATATGGTCGGCAAGGTATTTGGCAAATATGTCTTGCGCGAACTGATCGGACAGGGCGGAATGGGCAAGGTCTATCTTGGCGAGAGAAACGACCGCGAATTTGAGCGCAAAGTCGCCGTAAAAATAATCTCCCCGATTTTCGCGGGCAAAACCGATTCGGAAAATTTCCGCCGCGAGCGCCTGATTTTAGCTAAATTAAATCATCCGGCCATCGCCGCCTTGCTTGACAGCGGAACAACGCGGAAAGGCGAGCTTTATTTGGTGATGGAATATGTCAAGGGCGTTTCGCTGACCGAATACTGCGCCCTGAGATCGCTTTCGATAAAAGAGCGACTGAACCTTTTTCTCGAAGTTTGCGGAGCAGTCAAATTTGCTCATCAAAACCTGATAGTACACCGTGACTTAAAGCCCGCGAATATTTTGGTGACCGACGAAGGAAAGCCGAAACTGCTCGATTTCGGCGTGGCAAAGCTGCTCCAGCCGGAGCTATTCGACATATCGACCGATTTCACTATCGGCGGCAACATTTTGACGCCGAATTATGCCTCGCCGGAACAATTAAAAGGCGAAAATATCACGACCGCCAGCGACGTGTACAGTTTGGGCGTGATCCTCTACGAAATGCTGACGGGCCGCCGACCGCACGACCTGAAAAGCAAATCTCTGCCCGAAATCCTAAAAACGATCACCGAAGAGGTTCCCCGCCTTCCGAGTGAAAGCCTAAATCGTGAAGCGGAGAAGAGGGGGAGACGAGAAGAGGAGCAAATTGTTAAATCGGAAATCTCCTCGTCCCCTCACGCCGTATTCTCCTCCTCTCAATTACGCGGTGATCTCGACACGATTGCTCTCAAGGCTTTGGCAAAGGACCCGAACGAGCGTTATCAAACCGTCGAAGCATTAACAGATGACATCAATCGCTACCTGAATTATCTGCCGATCAGGGCGCGAAAACCTTCGGCAATATACCGCTTCAAAAAATTTGCCCGACGCAACAAGATCGCGTTTGTTTCGGCCTGCGTGATTACGCTGCTGCTGTTAAGTTTGCTGGGCCTGGCTGTCTGGTCGGCTCGTGTTTCGGCAAAACAAGCTCGCGAAAATTTGAGGCAGGCCTATTCGTCGGACATGAATCTAGCGATGGAGTCCTTTGAGACGGCCAACCTCACGCGGCTAAATCAGATCTTGGAGCGTTACGAAGCGACAGACCTGCGCGGTTGGGAATGGAATTTTTTGCAAAACCTGGCGAACCCGAAGGGAAAGCTGTTGACGCTCAAACATCCGTCCGATGTATGGCGCGTGACGTTTTCACCTGACAGCAAACGCTTTGCGACAGCGGCGGGCGATGGTTTTGCTCGAATCTACGCTGTTCCAAGCGGAAATCTGGTGGCGACGACCAATGTACCGGAGAAAAACATCTGGCAGTTAAAGTTTTCGCCGGACGGCAGGCTTTTGGCGACAGCCTCGGGTGATTCGAATTCAACTTCCGCCAGGATATGGAACGCGGAAACCGGAGCGGAAATTCTATCTTTAATCGGCCATACGGCGCGCGTACGGGCAATTGATTATTCTCCCGACGGCAGTCTGCTCGCGACCGGCAGCCGCGATGGGACCATCCGGGTGTGGAGCGCTGCAACCGGAGCGGAATTAAAAAAATTTGCGGTCACCGACTCTGGCGAGACGCTCGAGACGCACGATCTAAAATTTACGCCCGATGGCACAAAGCTGGTTACTGCAAATAGTCATGGCGCCGCCGTGGTGGATGCCGTCTCGGGCAAGATACTTTTGCGATTGGTTGATCCTCCATGTCTGTCCGTCGCCGTTTCGCCGGACGGCAGTCAATTTGCCGTTGGACGACAGAATGCAATTGTTCAAATTTATGATTTGAAAACTGGCGAGATGCGTTTGGAAATCGCGAAACACACGGCAAAAATCAACGATGTGGCTTTTTCACCGGACGGAAAACTACTGGCCTCGGCCAGCAGCGACCGAACGGTTCGTTTTTTCGAGACGGACAAGGGATTGGAATTGCAAAACTTGCGGGTTCATTTTGCGGACGCATGGAGCGTGGCCTTTTCGCCTGACGGAAAATTTATCGCCACGGCCGGGACTGATTTTAATGCTTTTTTGTTTGACGCCACCCGGATTACGGCGTCGTCATCGGTCGGCCGGGCGGCGTCGGCAGCAAGGGATTGGTCGGTGATCTCTCCTGACGGCAAAACGATGGCGACAAATGGTATTGGCAATGCGAGCAGTAACACGATCTTTGACGTCGAGATAAAAACGTCGCGATTTATTTTTTCAAATGACGGAATCTACGCTGGAGCATTTTCGCCGGACAATAAAATTCTCGCAACCGGAATGCTCAACGGCGAAATAGTTTTTTGGAATGTCGTGACCGGCCAGGAAATCCGGCGGTTCGCCGCCTATAAAAAGCTCTCGACCGGTTCCGGTATTTTCAAATTCCTGTTCTTTTCGCCTGATGGACACCTGCTATTGTCAGGCGGTAAAGATAATGACGTCAAGATTTGGAACGCACTAAGCGGTGAGTTGATCCGCAGGCTGCGCGGTTTTGAAAGCCCGGCCAGCGCTCTCGCGATCTCGCCGGACAGCAGACGCGCTTTTGCTGCGGGATTTAATCAAACGGCAAAACTTTATGATCTGGAAACAGGCGAGATGATCGCCGATTGGGGTACGCAGCCCAAGGCGATCCTGTCCGCCTCATATGCCCCCGACGGCAAAGTTTTCGTGACCGGCGGAGCCGACGGCATAATTAAAATCTGGAACGCCGACGGCAAATTGCTCGACACGCTGACGGGAAACGCCGGATTTATCTGGGCGCTCGCATTTACACCAGACGACAAACGCCTCGCCTCAGCCAGCGGCGAAGGCGTGATCCGTTTGTGGGACACCGAAACCAAAGCCCAGGTCCTCGCCATCCGTACAAATTCCGCCACCACCAATTATCTCGCCTTCACCCCCGACGGCAACACGCTCGTCTCACACGGCTCGCAGGAGAGGATCCGGTTTTGGGACGCAACGCCCGTTGAAAGATAGAGACTAGTGCTGCGGTAACATAAGTTCAAGGAGGTTTAGCCACGAATTACACGAATAGCACTAATAATTTTCTTTTTATTTGTGTCATTCGTGTAATTCGTGGCAAAATTCATTTCTCCAAAAACTTAGGTTACGGAGCACTAGTACCTGACGATAACCAAATTAACCCAAATCGGATTGAGCCTCGTTTACGAGGCTTCCCGCCAAGCGGCACATAGCCAAGTCCGTTTACGGCGTGGTAAATGGCTGATTAAACTCGTCCAAGGCTGTCTGATAAGTCTTTTCTTGTGGCTGAAAGCCACGAATGTAATAGCGTCGGGAGAATCCCGACTAATATTGCCAAAGATCAATCCGACGCTGTAAGCGTCGAACAAATCTCGATTCATCTGTCCCTTTCAGGGACATAGCCAACTCATAAATTGGGCCGTCGGGATTCTCTCGACGCTATTACATTTGTCCCTTACAGGGACTTTTATGGCTTTTCAGACAGCCTCTATATCCGTGCGGCTTAAGCCACCACAAAAGGACGTTGAAACGCCCTCCGTACTCTATTAGCGATCTTAACCACGCCCTAAAGGGACGTGGCTAAACGCCCTTCGGGAAAGCCTCGTAAACGAGGCTGAGAAGGCACATTGCTTGCAAAAAACTGTGGCCGATGGCTAGCCGCCTACAAAAAAATCAAAAAAATATTTATGTCCGATGATACGTTTCACCTCCGTTTTACGCTTATATACAGTATCGAGGGAAAATGCGTTCTTTATGATAGAAAAAACGACTTTCAGCGAAACAGAGAACCCTGTGCCCCCGGTTCAAACAATTAAATCGTTGTCGAAAAAAATGCGGCAATTCTAAAAATTAAGGAGAAAAAAATGAAACTACAAAAAACATTACCAATCGCGCTCGTATTGAGTGTCGTTATGATCACGTTGACCGGTCTTAGCTCGACAACCGCGGCACAGAGAAGGCCGTTGGTCGCCGATTCGGGTCTAATTCTTCTGGCAGAAAATGAAACCCTTAGTGCAACTGTTGTCGGCACCTGTGATGCCGCGGGACCTGGCGGCGGCCCTAATGTTCGCTACAGAACTCTGCATTACGACACGAGTCCGGGTCTTAACAGCATTTTCAGAGTGGTTTTTGACGAAACAAGTCAGGAGATTGTACTTCACTCGGACGAAGCCCTGGTCGTCGAGTTACTTCTTCCCGCCGTCCAAAAAAGAGGGTCCCGACTACAGGTCGAAGTCCGCCGATGTAACCGGCCGGGAGATGTGACGGAGGTACAGTTCGACAGGATAGTCGTGACCGGAGGTCAGCGTAACAAGCAATATGTCGGACACGTCACGATCAACAGATAATGAGTTAGATGCTCTCGTTATCCGATCTCCCATAACCTTGGAGGGAAGAGTTTGAAATACTGTTCAAACCAAAAAAGGAGAAGTATGAAAAAAAAGATTACATATTCAATTGTGTTGGCCTTTCTGTTAGTCGGATTGGGATTTGTTGGCAACAATTCCACTGCCGCAGGCGGTATGTCGAAAGGAAAGGCCGGTTATCTCAAATCCGGCGCCTATTTGGATGAAAATGGCACCCCCGTAAATATGACTTGGTGTTCTACGGGGTGGGTCAAGGTTTCGGGCAGCGATCCTGCCCGGTATTTTTGCAGAGGCGTGCATTGGGGAAGTGGTCCACTTGCAATAAGCGGGCGATCTCCAAAATCAGGGAAAACGGGTGAAGGTGGTAAAGGCGGTTATCTAGGATCCGGTGCGTATTTGGACGAACATGGCAACCCTGTTAACTATACCTATTGTTCCACAGGCTGGGTCAGTGTTGGGCACCAATCCGCCCTTATACCATTGCACAGGAATAGTGTCCGGAAGCGGCCCGTTAAATTATCCGCCCGATTAGTTTCTAAGGGGGGAGTGTAGTTCGTTATTTTAACGGATGAGATGTCGGGGACGAGAGATGTAATGTCTCTTGTCCCTTTTTTTTGGTACGGTTATTGCGATGTAGGTGCGGGAGCGCGAAAGATATGAAAATTAAGATCATCCTATTATCAGTTATTTTTTCCGTTGTTTTGATCGCGGGTTTGGGATGTACGGCATCAGCTCAAAATCGGACTGTGCTGGCAACGGCCGAGCGGGTTACGGGGGACCGATTCACTGTTGCGGTTCGCACGCCAAGAGGAGCCGGCGTCTATGCCGTTACACGGCCGTCATCGACCGTTCTGAATGCCATCGACAAAGGCCTGACCGATCTTTTCGCAGTCGCTCGTAAAAATGGATACTACAAACGTCTAAATTATTCGGATTACACTGTCTATATCGCCAGGGCTGACCGTACAAAGGACAGCCAGGGACAGTATTCGCCTGACATTGCAGTCGGAGCGGACCAATATGCCGGTTCGATCTACGATCAGGGCGGTTTTGTTTATGCGGCGGGAATGGTCATCGCCAATGATCCGTGCTCATTCGTCATCGCCGAACATACAAAAAATTTCGAACGCATCTCTAACGTCGTCCGGTACGAGGGCGAGCATCTGGTTCTATATCATAACGACCGACGGCGATACGCAGCCACCGCCGATCACAGCAAAGGCGGCGGACACCCTATTCTTCAGTAGTTGGTTGTCGGTTGTCAGTTGTCGGATCGGATTGAAACCGTCAACTGACAACTAAATACTGACAACCGACAACTGACAACTGACTACCGACAACTGCCCTATATCGTGCATCAACTCAACCATTCGGGAGTAAAAAGTCATGCCGCTTATACAACCATCCACCAAAAACTGCCTTCAAATACTCGTATCTCTCATTTTTGTCCGATTTTTCGGATTGGCACGTGCATTGCTTTATTGCTTTGCGGAGCGAAAGGTTGCTCGGCAGAGCCGGAGGAAGGGGCATGAACTTCAAAACGGCATTTGTCCGATTGGTAACGCTATCGCTCTTGATCTTTGCAAATTCAATTTCGTCCACGGCGCAGCCTGATTCGATCTATCGTCTGCCCGCCGGAACCCGGATACGCCTCAAAATAGACGTCGAACTGAGTTCGAAAGCGGCGAGCATGAACGATACTTTCACGGCGGTTGTCGCAAAACCAGTGAAGGTGCGCGACACGATCGCTTTGCCGGTTGGGACGGTAATCGAGGGCCGCGTGGCAGGCGTATCAAAAGCGTCAGCCGGCTTGGAAAATGGCAGCCTCGAATTGGTTTTTGAGTCGCTGCGTTTTGTCAATCTGCCGCCGCGAACCATAGACGGTTTTCTGGTCAACAAGGTCGAAACCCGATCTTCGTTACTGACAACCGCTCTGAGCATTATCGGCGGCACGGTAATTGGAGCTGTTCTGGGAACTGTATCGAAGACAAATAACGGAGCCCTAATCGGAGCTGGTGTCGGTGCGGGAGCGGGAACGGGCGTTGCTCTTTTGCGAAAAGGCAAGGATGTGAGGATAGCAAAAGACGAGGAATTTGAGATCGAATTGAGACGCGAGGTGGTACTGCCCGTTTTGGATTATTGAAAATTTTGACAAGTTTGGCCGTTGGCGAGATCCATGCGGCCATATTGAAGAAGCCCGTCGTGAAGGGGAGAGCACGACGGGCTTTTTCTATTAAAGCCCCTCCTCCGGGTCAGAACCGGGAGCGGTAGCGACTGGGTTCTTTCGACGCTAACAACAAATACCCCATGTCATTCAGGACGATTGCGGTCTCCACGGAAACAGAATTACCCGGTCGCTACCGCTCTCGGTTCTGACTCTTTCTTGCCTTTGAAACCATGTCTCGGATCTCCGCCGATATCGCCGGGACGTAAAACGGGATGCCATCCTTGATCGTCCATTCGATGCCGCCGGTTTTAAAAACTTTGCCGTCGCGTATCTCGTCGACACCAGTCGGATAAAGCACCTTAAAATTTTCGAGTGGATTGCCATTGACGACGATCAGATCGGCCTTGTAGCCGACACGGATACGGCCGAGGGTATTTTCCTGCCCAAGCGTTTTCGCGTTGTTAACCGTTGCGTGTTTGATGACCATCAGCGGCTGAAAACCGGCTTCCTGCTGGAGTTCCATCTCGCGAATCAGCCCGAAACCGTACATCTGATAAATGAACCCGGCGTCGTCACCGACGCCGACCGTGCCGCCGCGGCGTTCAAATTCCACGACCGTCCGCATCCAGATGCGGTAATTCTCCTTCCAAAATGCCTCGTCCGTCGATGTCCAGCCGATAAAATACGAACCGTGATTGGCCGGATTGGGCTTGAAATACTCCTCGAGCACAGGATGAAGATAGTCGGCAAACGCCGGATTGCTTTGGGCGCGCTGCAGATCACGCGAGGCCTCGTAGATGTCGAACGTCGGATTCCACGCGACATTCTGCTCCACCATCCCGTCGAGCACTTTCATCAGTCGATCCCAATTCGCTTCGCGCCAGAGGTGCCCGGCGTAGCGAAAGCGGTCAACCTCGTTGCTGTAATTGTAACCGGGCGGAAAATTTTGCCGCCCGCTTTCGATCGCGGCGTCGGGGATGCCGTACCAATGCTCGATGCTGGTGGTGCCAAATTTGATATCGTCCCACGCATTGGTCTCCTCGACGCCGACGTGATGGGCGATCCGCATGCCCACTTTGTGAGCCTCTTCCTCCATCGCCTGCATAATGTCGCGGTCAACGCCGAACAGCTTGATACCGTCGTAACCGGCCTGTTTCAGTTCGCGAACGCGTGCACGAACTTCGTCAGCGTTGGTTGGATTTGGATTGGACGTAAAAACGCCATAGGCGAACATTCGAGGGCCTACAAGTTGTCCCGAAGCCGTTTGTGCCCGCCAGTCAAGCGTCTTTTTGGTCGAGAGAACGTCGCGCACCGTCGTAATTCCACATGCCAGCCACATCTTCATGCAATATTCGACGGGCTGCGGCGTGCCTCCGCGCTCGTCCTGTGTGTGGGCGTGGATATTGATCAGCCCCGGCAAAACATATTTGCCCGACGCATCGATCTCGACCTCACCCTTATCAGGTCGCCGCGCGTTGCCGGATTTTGCCGCAACAAGGTCGATCGGGACTATTTGGGCGATCCTGTCGTTTTCGATAACGATGTCATACGGCCCCGAAGCCGGTTTCCCGCTGCCGTCAACGACCGTCGCGTTGCGAATGACGATCCGCTTGTATCGCTTGCCCGAAAGTGACGATGGCGACACCTGAGCAAAAAGAGTGGACGCGAGGAGCGAGCATAAAACAAGCAAGGCCGATACGAAACGAAGGATTTTCATTTTCATAGATTGTTTCGCAATGCGGAGCCGATCTACCTGCCATCAGGTGAGAGATCATCAGGCAATTCCGGGAACTCAACATTGAGATAGACCTCTGATAAAAGCAGATCGACACCGAAAGTCGGTAAAGCGATAGTCGAATCAAGCCCATTTGCGTCGCGGTTTACCCATTCATTCTCATCTTGTTTAGTAAAGTGGCTGACATGCGAAAATCTTGTCTCTATCAGTAGATATTCCTGTAAACTCGAGATCGATTTGTAATACGCAAATTTGGCTCCGCGGTCGAATGCCTCGGTTGAGGGCGATAGAACCTCGATGATCATTTGTGGGTTTAATAATACCTGTAAGCCGCCAATGATATCTTGTTTCCGTTCTCCACAAACCACCGTGAGATCAGGATAACGATAAGGTGGAAAATCGGGAACCATGACCTTTACATTTGAGCCCGACACGCGACATCCCTTAGGCAGCCGGTTGCGGAGAGAATATATAGTATTGGATACAATATCTTCGTGAGCAAAACACGCACCCGACATATTCCAAACGTGCCCATTCCAAAATTCCCATTTCTCCTCAGACTGACGTTCCAGTTCAAAGTATTCCTCGATGGTATATTTTTGATCGGCTATCGCTCGCATTGTCGTATCGGGTAGATTGTGGCCTTTTTGCCGTTTTCGGTCAACTGTGACAAAATACCCTTTTTATTTTACACAAATATTTTTCATGGGAAGGTATAGAAATGGCTGTTGGAAGAAATAAAGTGACTGTCGTCGGAGCCGGAAATGTCGGGGCGACCGCCGCTCACTGGATCGCGAGCAAAGAGCTGGCGGATGTTGTTTTAGTGGATATTGTCGAGGGCACGCCGCAGGGCAAATCGCTCGATCTCGCTCAGGCTGCGCCGATCGACGGATTTGACGTCAAATTGGTGGGTACAAATTCGTATGAAGAAACCGCCGGGTCCGATGTCGTCATCATCACCGCCGGTCTGCCGCGTAAACCCGGCATGAGCCGCGACGATCTGCTCAAGACCAACTCCGACATCGTCGGTGCGGTCACCGAACAGGTCGCAAAATATT
>JAYVER010000263.1:0-26096 GCA_043748725.1 Chloracidobacterium sp.
TGTCACGGCCAGCGGCAATGCCGGCACGGACGTGACGGTGTATGTTGAGGCAGACGCGGTAGGCAATGAAGTTGCGACGCAGTACAGCCTCAACTTCAATCCGCAGGTCATGGGACTCAGCGGTGTCAGCGGCACAAACCCGGATGTCACTCTGGGTGCGGGAGCACCGGCTGGCACGACTATAACAGTCAATGCAAGTCAGGCAGCCAATGGACGCATCGGCATCGTCGAGAACTTCAACGGAGCGGGCACGGGTGCGGTCACGGCCGGTACGAAGCGTATCGCCGCGATTCGTTTCCACATCCTCGCGGATGCCCCAACCGGAGCATCGCCGGTGGTCTTCGACAACGGAGCCATAACAGACGTTGCCTCCGACACATACGGCATCGGGCTCGGCACGACGTTCGATCAGAACGGCGTCGTAACGATCCTCAATCCGGCCGTGTCGGGCATCCAGGTGTCGGGCCGTATAACGACCGCCGACGGACGCGGGCTTAGAAACGCGACAGTGACGATGACCGATCAAAACGGCATCGCCCACTCGGTGTCGACCAGTAGTTTCGGCTACTACACGTTCGACAACGTCACAACCGGCGGAACCTACCGGATCGGAGTAGCATCGCGACTCTATCGCTTTGCCACCCGCGAACTGCAGGTCACCGACAGCCTGACGAATGTCGACTTTGTTGGATTGGAATGACACGAAACAGTCGTAAGTCATGAGTCGTGAGTCATGAGCAGAGAAAATACCTTTTCCTCTGCTCACGACTCACAAATCTCCACTCTTATGGCGGTCTTCGGACCGCCTTTTTTTAAAAATCTACTAACCTCCAATAAATTTCAATCCGCCCGGATTATCTTGAAGCGCTTAGTTTCGGGAGACGATAATTTTAGCCAGGTTTCACTTTCTGAAAAAAATTATCACGGAATAACCTTTTTTTAAGCGGGATTCCGTTTATATAGGGTAGGATAGACAGACGGTTTTTTCTTAAGACTAGCTTGAGGGAGCAATTTATGTTTGGCGGTTGCAAAATAACTTTTATTTTGGCGGTTTTGTTTATGTTTTCGTCGACAGAGGCCATGGCTCGGACGAATTTTTCGGAAAATTTCGATGGCGTAACGGTTTCTGCTTTGCCCGCGGACTGGACTGTGATGCATTCGAGTTCGGCGAACTCCGATTTTGCGACAACGACAGTCGAGGCGCAGACGACTTTTGATGACAGCAAAGTACAGACTAGATCGCGCCCCGTTCATTCTTTGCGGACCCATCGGGCGTCTGTTAAGTGGAGCCATCATAACCGTAATTCGGTCATGCATCGTCGGCACGGAAGTAATAGTTTGGCAAAGCGCGTTAAACGGGCGGCATCCCGTCGAAAGTATCGCCGAACCCATAGAATGTACGCGGTCGCCGGATTATTGACGACACGCAATCCGTCGCGACTTCTGGCGAAACGGTTTGATGAGGAACAAACGCTGGATGCTATGGACGATCAAGGTCTGACCCCTCGAACGGACGAAGCTGAGGGCGACCCCGAAGACCGGATGAACTGGTTTATGTTTCCGCGCACCTATCCCTTCAAGGAGATTCCGGATGGGGCACGTCGGCGGGCGTTTGAATATACACGCAACCGGACGGATCTTCACGGTCCCGAGGCGGTTGGCACGGTTTGGGCTCCGATAGGCCCTTTGCCGACGACTTCCGCGTTTCCGAATAACGGCGGCTTTACATCCGGCCGAATCAATTCGATAGCGGTGTCACCGGCTAACAATCAGATAGTTCTTGTCGGCTCGGCGACCGGCGGCATTTGGCGTTCGACAAATGGTGGAACAAATTTCGTGCCCGTTTCCGATAATCAGGTCGATCTGGCTGTCGGATCGATTGCCTTTGCCCCGAGCAACCCTAATATCGTCTATGCGGGAATGGGTGACAACGATAATGGTTATTTCGGCACCGGTGTCCTGAAATCAACGGACGCGGGAGCAACCTGGGCGAGGATAAACAACACTACGTTTCCGGATCGTGGTCAATGCACTAAGGTGGTCGTCGATCCGGCCGACCCTAACAGAGTGTATGTGGCTCAATTCAACTCGCTCAATCCTGTAACGGGCGGGACATTCGTTAGCGGCATCTATGTTTCTACCGATGGCGGAGTTGCCTGGACGCGGACCCTGTCCGGATCTCCAAGTGACCTTGCCATCCATCCGACCAACCCGCAAATCGTGTACGCCGGCGTGAGGTTTAGTTTCGCCCAGACACCCAGTCAGGGCCTTTATCGCTCGACCGATGCCGGCATGACATGGAACAAGGTTTTCGATTCGCCGTACAACGCTGCCTTTTCGTCCACGCGAGAATTTCGCGTGTCGGTTACTCCCGCAGCTCCAAACCGCGTCTATATCTATTTCGGAACCCGCGCCACCGCTCCGGCCGAGGCCCGGCTTGAGATGAGCAACGACTCGGGCTTAACCTGGACGAATCGCGGCGTGATCCAAAACGACGTCGGCGGTATAGATTCCGGACAGTTTGGATACAACACCTACATGGAAGCCAGCCCGACCGAGCCAAATACGGTCTATGTCGGATCGCGAGACACGTTCCGAAGTACGGACAGCGGCGTAACCTTTACAAATGTAGCGAACGCATGGGCTCCTCCTTATCCTGGCAATAACTACCAACCTCGTTCACAGGCGTTTCATTCGGATCAGCAGTCATTTGCTTTCCAGCCTGGTAGCGGATCGATTATCTATTGTGGGAACGACGGCGGGTTGTGGAAATCCACGGATAGTGGAAATAACTTCACATCACTCAACGCAACGCTTTCGTTGACCCAGTTCACGAGCCTCGCAACGGACCCAACTGACGCGGCGCGGACCTATGGCGGCACGCAGGACAATGGCACCCAGCGGCGATTGACGGGAACCACCGGATGGAAAGAAGAGGTTCCGATCAGCGGCGATGGCGGCCGAGTCGTCGTCAATCCACTGAATCCGGCTATGATCTATGCGAGCTACATTAACGGCAGCATCACTCGGATGGTCGGTAACGGAGCAACTTTTTCAGGAGCGATTGCAAATGCCGCAGTACTCGGCGGAGATCCGCCGCGAATTGCGTTCTATCCTCCGATTGTGGGGAATGGGGTTGACGCTCGGCTCTATGTCGGAACTTTTAGATTATTCATTTGTGACAATTGCAATGACGAAAACATGTTTCTCCCGGGATCTCCGCCAAACTGGACGGCACCCGGCGGAACATTTGATCAGACAACCGGCGTCGGTGATGTGTTGAGTGCCCTGGCTGTCGCGAGGAGCAACGTTCAGGTTATCTATTCGGGATCACGCAACGGGCGGGCAATGGTCAGCACAAACGGCGGCGTTAATTGGACGGATATAACGGCGGGGTTGCCGACCCGATCAATTTCAAGCATAACCGTGGACCCGGCCAATCCTAACAGGGTGTTTCTAACGGTCTCCGGCTATGGCACGGGACACGTTTTCGGATCGACCGATGGCGGCACTGCCTGGACCGACCTCAGCGCTAATCTGCCAAATATTCCGACCAGCGCCTTTGTAATCGATCCAATGACGGCTGGCGTAGCTTACGCTGGTACAGACATTGGCGTGTTCCGATTGGGGGTGGACGGGCAGTGGACTGCGTTTAATAATGGCATCCCGCCGGTTCCGGTGATGGCCTTTACGTCGCAGGCAAATGGCCTGATCCAGGTCGCTACATATGGCCGCGGAGCCTACGAGTTGACGCCAACCGGCCCTCCTCCGGTTACAATCGCGGATGCGTCGGGGCCAAGCGGACCGGGCGCTTCGGCTCCATCGGGTGCTAACGCTCCTACCAATAACTCATTCGATTTTGCCGTGACCAGAACGGGGGATGTCAGCGGCGTCTCTACCGTTCACTACACAACGGTTGACGGAACTGCGACGGTCGCTCATCACAATTATGAGCCGGCGTCCGGCACACTGACGTTTGCCGCCGGCGAAACTAGAAAGGACGTATTCGTATTGATCGACAGTAACGACGGGGTCGAACCGGACGAGACGTTTACCGTTCACCTCGATACCCCGATCAACGCCAGCGTCACTCATGCCGATGGCGTGGGAACGATAATAAACACGGGTGTTTCTCCGACAACATTTCAGGGATTCAGTTCGACGGCGTTTGTGGGCGATGAGGGTCGGTCGGCGACAATCACTCTCAGTCGAACGGGTGACACGGCGGGATCATCGTCGGTCAAGTTCAATACGGTCGTAGGCGGAACGGCGACCGGCGGGGCGAGCTGCGTGGGCGGAGCCGACTACCAGACGGTGACCGGACAGACGGTCACCTTTGGGCAGAATGTCGTGTCTCAGACAGCCACTATACCGGTCTGCTCTGATCGGCTTTCCGAATTGCCTGAGACGGTCAATCTTAATCTGACGGAACAGCACGGCGGCGGTTTGTCCACGTATAGCACGGCCGTCCTGACCATCAACGACACGGCGAACCAATACGTGAATACAGCGCCGATCAACATGATGCTTGGCGGGCCGTCGGATCTCTATCCGTCGCCTATTACCGTGTCGAACGCCCCGGCGAGCGTCTTTAGGATCAGGGTCACGCTTTACGGCGTATCCCAGACACTGCCTGACAACATGAAAGTGCTGCTGGTCGGGCCGAACGGCGCCAAATACGTCCTGATGGGCGACGCGGGCGGGGCGACGCCTATTAACCCGATTGCACCAGTCACTCTGACGTTTACGGACGGCGCGGCCGCCGTGCTGCCCGATTCGACGCCGCTGACAACGGGTAAATTCCTGCCGACGACGTGGGGGCCGGTCGGCGATTTCTTTCCCCCGGCACCAGGCGGGCCGTATGTCCTGGCTGGTTCGATAGTCGCCAGACCGGTGAATCAGACAATGTTCGGTAACTTTGGGCTCGTAAGCGGAAACGGAGTTTGGAACCTCTATATTCGTGACGATAACGGTGGCCAGCGGCCATTCTCGGCGACGCCGACAGTTGCTTCGGGTTCGATAGCCGGCGGATGGGGAATCGAGCTGCTGGCATCGGCAACGGTTTCGGGACGTGTCCTGACACCGGACGGTCGCGGCCTCAGAAACGCCACAGTCAGGATTACCGACCGTGCAGGTGTAACGCGAATCGCGACAACCAGTTCGTTCGGCTTTTATCAGTTTGACGACAGTGCATTGGGCGAGACATACACCATCGGTGTTGTATCGCGTCTATACCGCTTTGCGTCCCGCACGGTCGATATAGCCGACCCCCTCACGGCGTTAGATTTTACCGGACAGGAGTAATCTATCGGCATAAACCAAAACCAATAAAGGACGGTCTTCGGGCCGTCTTTTTGCATTATGAGTCGCGGCACCGGGATGAATTAATATTTTTTGGTCCAAGAATTAAAGAAATGCTTTAATTCCACTAGAAGGATGCTTATAAATAAGTGTATGCTGTTAGGTTAGACATTTTGGGCGGCGGTATCTTTTTTTTTAGCAGTCTTTCCCGATACACGTCGATAGTGACGATCATTCCGTTTAACACAATCTCTGAAGCAATAATTTAGGATCAGCAGTTTATTTTGACATGGCATTTAAGTCTTTATTTAGTTTATTTTCCAGCGATCTCGCGATCGATCTCGGCACAGCCAACACGCTCGTTTACGCAAAAGGCCGCGGCATTGTCGTCTCCGAGCCGTCGATCGTAGCGATTAATAAGATCACAAATCAGGTCGAGGCAGTCGGACGCGACGCCAAGGAAATGCTTGGCCGCACGCCGGGAAATATCGTCGCCATACGACCGATGAAGGATGGCGTCATAGCCAATTTCGAGGTTACGGAAAAGATGCTTCAGCATTTTATCCGTAAGGCTCACAACGGTAAATCCTGGGTCCGTCCGCGTGTCGTCATTGGCATTCCGTCGGAGATTACACAGGTCGAACGGCGGGCCGTCGAAGATTCGGCGTATCGTGCAAAAGCATCTGAGGTGTATCTGGTCGAAGAGGCGATGGCCGCCGCGATCGGTGCCGGGTTGCCCATTACCGAGCCACACGGCAATATGATCGTCGATATAGGCGGCGGAACCACGGACATTGCGGTCATCTCGCTTTCAGGAATTGTTTACTCGCGAGCCGTTCGAGTCGCCGGCAACGAGATGGACGAGGCGATCACGCAGTTCATCAAACGCAAGTACAATCTGCTTATTGGCGAACGCACTGCCGAGGCTATCAAGATCGCTTTGGGCAGCGCATTCCCACTCGAAGAGCCGCTTTCAATGGACGTTCGCGGCCGCAATCTTATCGAGGGCATCCCAAAGACGATCACGATGACCGACGAAGAGATCCGCGAGGCTCTTGCTGATTCCATCTCGACTATTATCAATGCCGTCCGCGTTGCTCTGGAACGCACACCACCCGAGCTTTCCGCCGACATTATCGAACGCGGCATCGTCCTAACAGGAGGCGGCGCGCTGCTCAAAAATCTAGATAAGCGTCTGATGATCGAAACCGGTCTGCCGGTCGTCATCGCCGACGACCCGCTCTCATCGGTCGTGCTCGGAACCGGCAAAATGCTCTCAGATTTCGAGCTCCTCAAACGTGTTAAATGGGATAATTCATTGATGACAGGAAGCTAGACCAGTAGGCGGTAGGCATTCGGCGGTAGGCAGGAAAGGCCTAACTGCCAACCGCCGCTGCCAACTGCCAACTGACCATGGTTGAGCGTAGTCAAAAAGATGTTTGGCGGTTGACCCCTTGGCTGATGATCGCACTTCTTATCGTCAATTTCGTCATGATGGCGTTTGACGCAAAAGAGATCACATCGGGTCAGCGGGTGGTTCGCTCGTGGACGCAGACGGGGGCCGATTTCTTTCAATCGCCTGTTACAAGCATTACAACGTCAATCTCGAATTATTTCATTTCAATCTCTAACCTGCGTTCGGCCCAGAGCGAAAACGACATCCTCAAACAGCACGTTCAGGAGCTCGAGGTTGAGGTAAAACAAAAAGAGGATCTCGCCTCGGAGAATACGCGTCTCAAATCATTGCTTCAGCTAAAAGAGACAAGCAAAATCAAAGTTTTGCCAGCCCGGATCATCGGCCGTGATCCGTCAGTTTGGTTCGATTCGTCGATCGTCGATCGCGGCAGGTTAGACGGCGTTGCTCTCAATATGCCGGTCGTAACCGATGGAGGACTTGTAGGACGCGTGAGTGCGGTCAGCCTGCTGACCTGTCAAGTCGATCTGGTCACCCGCAATAAATCGGGTCTTGGAGCCGTGATCGGGCAGATCGGCGAATCAAATGCACTCGGCGTGGTCAGCGGCACCAGCAAAGGCGATCTGCTCGAAATGAAATATGTTCCCGGCACCGTTGATGTCCAGGTCGGCCAGTCGGTATTTACGACCGGGCAGGACGGTATTTACCCGCCGGGCTTAAAGGTGGGCGAGATCGTCAGTGTTATCAGCGGATCGGCGACTACGCCGCACCAGATATTAATACAGCCCGCGGCACGGCTAAATTCCATGCAGGAAGTCGGCATCCTACTCTACGAACCCCCGCTGAGAGACGAATTCGAGCAGAAACTGCCGAATGCGGTTAAAACGAAATAAATGGAAGGCGTCAAGCTAACAATTGCATTGATCATAGCCATTGTCCTGCAATGGACGCTGCGGAATGTCGCCGAGCCGTTTGCGTATATTGATTTTCCATTGATCATCGTCGTTTACGCTGCACTACAGCGAAATTCGATCCGGGCGATCCTTTTTGGCACAATTTCCGGCGTCGCCGTAGATGCTTTGAGCGGAGGTTTGCTGGGTGCCAATGGTTTTTGCAAAACTATTATCGCATTTGCAATTTCCGAGATCGCGCGTCGGGTCTATATGGACAACCTTATCCTGCGAATTCCCGTCATAGCTGGAGCATCTTTGCTGAACAGTATGATCTATTACGGTCTCCATCGGCTGTTTGGCCAACCGCCTAGCGGCGATGTTTTGGTCACGGCGTCATATTCGCTGATCGGAACGACGATAGCCGGGACGCTCGTTTACTTATTATTTCAAAGTTTCTCGGCCGATAAATTCAGGCGTAAGAAACGCGATGTATTCGCACCTCGGCGGCAGACCCGGCGGCGAAACCCGATTCGATTAAACAAGTAGCATACATTTCAAAAATATGAAGATCGGTGATCATGTTCAGAGATTGGGGATAAGGGTCGGCGTAGTTCAGGCCGTTGTCTTTGTTTTGCTTGCTCTTTTGGGTGTACGGCTCTATTATCTGCAGGTCGTACGGGGCGATTATTACAGCGAACGGGCTGAAAACCAACGCGTCCGGCTGATACCGATACCGGCTCCACGCGGAGCGATCTTTGACCGTAACCGCAAACTTCTCGTCGATTCCCGGCCAACTTACAACGTCGTTCTATCAAATGAACCGCTCAAAACCATCAACGTAAATGACCGCGTTGATGATTATGCACATGGACTTGGCATCGACCGCCAGTTTGTCGTCGAACGGTTGAACCTGATCAAGAATCACAATGAATTCGAAGCGATGGTGCTCAAGGAAAACGTCGGCATCCCGGAGATAGCGTGGGTCGAATCGCATTCGCTCGAATTTCCCGAGCTTCGCGTCGAATTGCAGCCGCAGCGATTCTATCCGCTCGCCACAACTCTTGCCCATGTTTTGGGATACGTCGGCGAGATCAGCCCGAAACAGCTCGAGGACCCCGAGATGCGGGAAAAAGGCCTTCGTCCCGGAGACATTGTCGGAAAGGGCGGCCTCGAACAATATTACGACGAATACCTTCGTGGGCGTCCCGGCTACCGAAAGGTACTGGTCGACAGCCGCGGACGGGTACAAACCGAGCTTGAGGTTGTCCCGCCGCAATCGGGCCAGGACCTGGTGACGACTATCGACCTCGACCTCCAGAACGAAGCCGAGCATCAACTCGCCATATCTTCGACAAAACGGGGCGTTATTATCTCGATGGACCCGAACAATGGCGAGATATTTGCAATGGCGTCGGCACCGTCATTCGACCCGAATGTCTTTGTTCGCGGCAGCGCGACTCGCGAGGGCCGCAAGCAAATTTCAGAATATTGGCAGGATGAGAAACGTCCGCTTTATAACCGAGCGATCCAGGGCCGTTATCCGCCCGGCTCGACGTGGAAAATACCGATGTCAATCGGAGCCTTACAGGAAGGCTCGATAACCGTGACGCATTCAAACGTGCTGTGCGGCGGCGGCATTCAGGTTGGAACCAAGTTTACGAGGTGCATGGGCAGCCACGGAACCCCACCGCTCGACTACGCCATAACCAAATCCTGCGATGGATATTATTATCATTTAGGATTGAAAATGGGCATTGACGGCATCATCAAAATGGTCGAGCAATTCGAATACGATAAGCGGACGGGAATCGATCTGCCAAATGAGAAAATAAGCCAAACGCCAAAAACATGGATGCCCTACATCGTTAAACACGAAGGTAAATGGAGTGATATCCGAACCGTTTATGCGTCTGTCGGGCAGGATACCGTTGTAGTTACGCCAATATCAATGCTGCGCGCTATTGCGAGTGTCGGTGTCGGCGGCAGGATGTATGTTCCACATTTCTTGAGAGAATTCAGGTCTATCGGAGCTGTTGGCGAACCAGGAAGCCTGACATATATTCCACCTCGCGACGGATTCCAATTTCAGCATGCCGAACCGAAGATCATCCCGATGACGCCCGAGCAAAATGCGCTGGTTTTGAAAGGAATGTGGGGCGTGGTCAATAACGGTGGAACCGCCGGCTCGATCAAAATGCCCGGCTGGGAAATAGCTGGAAAAACCGGAACAGCGCAGGTCGCGGAGCTTGGAAAAGATAACGGCAAGGACAAGGATCACGCCTGGTTCGACAGTTTTGCTCCAGCCTATAAACCGGAAATTGCGGTTTTAGTCCTTATAGAGAATTCGGGTTTTGGCTCGGCAAATGCGGCTCCTGCGGCTAAAGGCATGTACGAAGCGTATTTGCAAAAGAGAACTCCACCGCCCGTTGGTCAGGAGGTTGCTGCGCGATAGAGCATGGTTGCAATACTCGAAAAACGCGATCTGCGAGATTTTGATTGGCCGACGTCTCTGCTGGCGGTCGCGATCTCGTGTTTCGGGATATGGCAGATACACAATGCACTCCCGACTGAAGGTTATTGGTCAAAACAGATACTCGGCCTGGGCATCGCGGTGGTTGCGTTTCTTGTGGTCGCCTTTAACGACTACCGGCGAATTATCGATTCGGCTCCGGTTTTTTACGCCATCGGGTTATTTTTGCTAATTTTGGTGCTGACGCCTTTGGGTCATGCCAGCCATGGACAAAAAGCATGGGTCGTGCTGCCGCTGATCGGCCAATTTCAACCATCAGAATTTGTAAAAATACCGACCGTATTGATGTTGGCAAAATATTACGGCGCCAAAAAGGCCCACACGATGAAATTGAAGGAATTCATCATCGGCGGGGCTATTTTGGGCGGCCCTGTCTTACTGATAATGCTCGAACCTGACGCCGGCCAGGCGATCACCTATTTTCCGCTCCTCGCCGCCGTTTGGTTTCTTTCGGCGATTAAGATCAGATACGTCTTGATGATGCTATTGGCGATAGCGATCTTTGTCCCGGCGGCATGGATGGTCGGGGTAAAGGCCGGTGTGATCAAGCGTTATCAACAGGAACGAATACTGGCTATCATTGACCCGGAGAGCGTTGATCCGCGAGGATATGGGTATCATACAATTCAATCGGTTATTACGGTCGGAAAAGGCGAACTCGCCGGCATTCAGGGCGATCCCGAAACTTCGCAGAGTGTTTTAAAATTCCTGCCCGAACCACACACCGATTTTATATTTGCTGTAACTGCTGAAAATACAGGTTTTATCGGCTGCGTGTCGCTGCTGCTCGCATACGCTTTGCTTTTGTCGCGTATGATCGCGGGTGCCCGAGAGGCTTCTGATCGCCCGGGTATGTTGGTTATAATGGCTATTGTATGCGGGATGGTATTTCAGATATTTATGAATGTCGGAATGGCGCTGGGGATATTGCCCGTGATCGGGGTTCCGCTGCCGCTAATGAGCGCCGGGCTCTCGGCGATTTTGTCGACATTCATTGCGATCGGATTTGTTATCAGCGTTAAGCTGCGTCGTTTTGTCAATTAGGAGGTACTGTAGAAGTGGCTGTAGATGTAAAGAAATTTAGAACGGCCGAAGCCGCATCGAACGGTTCGGGAAAGAGCGGTTTTTCGACACTCACATTGCTGGCGGTGGCGCTGCTGCTCGCGCTTTCGGCGGGGGCTTTGACCGGTGTTTTGGCTTCATATTATTTGAATAATTCCCGCTATTCGGTCGAAGTTTCGGCTCTCGCGACATATCGTCCGCCGCAAGTCACAACTATCTACGCCGACGACGGCGAGACGATTTTGGCCGAATTTGCCATCGAAAAGCGCATACCGATCAAGATCCAGGATGTGCCTGACAAGGTGACTGACGCTCTGCTCGCGATCGAAGATTACCGTTTCAGAGATCATATCGGCATCGATCCGTACCGCATTGTCGGAGCTGTCTTGAAAAATCTCACGACCGGTGATCGTCAGGGCGCCTCGACGATCACGCAGCAGCTAGCCAAGAATCTCTTTCTCTACAAGGATCAGACATACACCCGAAAAATCAACGAATGGGCGGTCGCTCTCCAGATCGAGCGGCTTTACACAAAGGATCAGATCCTTGAGATGTATATGAATTACGTCTTTCTGGGTGCGGGTGCATACGGCTTTGAGGCCGGGTCACGCACATATTTCGGCAAATCGTTGAAAGACCTTAATCTTGAGGAAGCCGCGCTGCTCGCCGCGGTGCCTAAGTCGCCCGAATATTCACCGACCCGCAATATGGAAAAGGCGCGTATCCGCCGCGACATCGTTCTCGATCAAATGACGAAATACTTTCCCTCGAAATATCCGCAGGCCGAGGTTGACGCCGCCAAAGCAAAGTCGATCGTGCTGGCCGACACCGCATATTATCAATCGCAGCCTAAGTCGACTGCGTGGGACTATCCGGTCGAAGAGATACGCAAATATCTCGAAGAAAAATATACGACGCGAGTCGCTCAGGGCGGTCTCAAGGTTTATACGTCGATCAATGTCGAAGCCCAGAAGATCGCAACCCAGTCCACCCGTCAGAAGCTGCGCGAATTTGACCGTGGGCGAAAGTGGCGTTCGGATTACGAGAACATCCTTTTGGATGATGACGATCAGCCCTTTACCGATGAAAAGCTCATCGACAAAACGCTTAATTCATTCAAGCACGCCGACTGGTACGGCGACGATTACAAAGAGGGCGAGTACATTAAAGGGCTTGTGATGAAAGTAAATCCGACAGCGGACGAGGTTGGCGTCCGTTTTGGCCGTTTTAAGGCTGTCGTGCGCGCCGGGAATATGGGCCGCAGCGGCAAAAGGCCGAAGGACGAGTTAAAGCCCGGCTTTTTGGCCGAGTTTCTGGTAAAAAAAGTCGACGCCGAACACAAAATGCTCGAGGTCGATCTGATGCAGGTTCCCGAGATCCAGGCGGCGCAGGTAACACTGAATGCCCACACCGGCGAAGTGATCGCAATGGTTGGCGGTTACGATTTTCATACGAACAAATTTAACAACGCGACTCAGGGGTTGCGGCAGACCGGCTCGGCTTATAAGCCGTTCATTTACACCGCCGCTGTCGAAGCCGGCATGACGCCCGATACGATCGTTAGCGGAGCGCCAATTAAACGCGGCGGGTGGACGCCGCATAACTATGACGGCAGCCTGAGCAATGCGAACGTCCCGATGAAGGTCGCGTTAATGAAATCGTTAAATATCTGCGCCGTCCATCTCCTCGAACAGGTTGGCATCCAGGCGGGAGCGCAGATGGTACGGCGGTTTGGCATCACCAATCCGATGGCCCCGAGCTTGCCCTCCGCGCTCGGCGCAAGCGAGGTTTCTTTGATCGAGATGGTTGCGGCTTATTCGTCGTTCCCGAATAAGGGAATTCGGATGGCCCCGCATCTCATCCGCAAGGTCTATAACCGCGACGGCAGTCTGCTTGAACAATTTGAAAACACCAGCTCAAAAGTGACCAGCGAATATGTAGCTCTGACAATGGTTGGGCTTATGCGCGGCGTTTGCAGCGGCGGCGGAACCGCTGCCGCTGCGAGCGCCGGCGGCAACCCGCTTGGCGGCAAGACCGGAACGGTCAATGACCACACCGATGTCTGGTTTATCGGCTATACGCCAACCTACGTCACAGGCATCTGGATGGGAAATCCTGAGCGAAAGGAAAATCTTGGTAACAACATGACTGGCGGACACGGGGCATTGCCTTATTTTAACGCCTTTATGATCCCGTTCATGAAGGGCAAGCCGATCGAGAAATTTCCGGAAGCACCGGCAATGCCGGCCGACATCAAACGCGAAAGTGAAATGCGAAAGCGTGAAGAGCTCGAACAGCTGCAGGAAGCCGATATTAACGGGAAAAAGACAGGTATCACATCTACACCGGGAACCAAGATAGACCCCAACGGGCCTCTGCCCGGCGAAACAAAAATGACGGACTCCGGAAAACCGAACGCCGGCGACGAGAAGCCCGGAGATACAAATCCACCCGACAGACCGCCGGTCATCCAGTCAACACCCAAACCTGAAAAGCCGGTTGATAAACCCGGCGGGACGAAAC
Source organism: Chloracidobacterium sp. (assembly GCA_043748725.1). Classification (GTDB taxonomy): domain Bacteria; phylum Acidobacteriota; class Blastocatellia; order Pyrinomonadales; family Pyrinomonadaceae; genus OLB17. The sequence goes on from JAYVER010000263.1 coordinate 13,724, forward strand.
CGAAGGGGAAGAAAGGGGACGGGTGATTGAGGGATGAAGGATGAGAGATGAGGGATGAATAAAATCATCCTTCATTTTTTTGGCCGTTTCTTGGCATTAACGACCATAGTTACAAAAATTGATATTAATTCGTTCGTTTCATCACGAAGAGGTTGAAGCTTCGTCGCAGAGACATAGCCACCGTCAACGAGCATTTCCAACCAATAATCACTTTCGTCCAATTCCTGCAAAGCCCCTTCTAATTTACTTATGAAATCGGCATTAGATTTTGCTCTGCAAGCCTCTCGATACTGGGCTCCGGGCGAGGTGCCAGAGCGAGCGAGCTGATGCGTAATAATATGAACCGACCCGCTTTTTGGGAGCGAATCATAAATTATTAGGATTCTAAGTGCGTAATCCTTTAACCGCTTTCGAAGATCCTGCCGGGGAGGTCAAGCTACTTTTTCATCCGTTTTTTCTTCTTTCATCCCTCACCCCTCATCCTTCATCCCTCACCTTGGCAGAATATGCCAAGGTAGTACGGCAGCATCTTACGCCACCAGACCCAGTCGTGGTTGACGTCGTGGCCCCAGACGTCGAGGCGGTGCGGGATTCCCTTGGAATTGAGAATGGCAGAAAATTCGCGGCTGCGATCCGGAGCCTCGAATGAGCCTTGGCCGGTAACGATGACGATGGAATCCGCGTTTTGGAGACGCGGCAGGTGATAGTCGTCGTTGAGATTATTGAGATACATCATCGGATTGTTGTAGTAAACGTTATCGTCGAAATAGCTATCAAGATAGTTGTAGATGTCATAACTGCCGCTCATCGCGATGACCCCACGAAAATTGTCGGAGTGTTTGAAATATGTATTTGCCGCGAGGAATGCGCCTAAGCTCGCGCCGGTCGTCAGCGGTCGTGCGTCCTCGCCGCATTCGTTACGGATGAGCGGCAAAACCTCTTCCATTACATATTTGTCATAACGCGCGAGCATCTCGACCTTCCAATCGAGGTGCGATTCACGGTTCAAAAGGCTGTATTTATTGACCGAATTGATCGAATACGCGCGGATCAGTCCGGCGTCGATAAAATCTTTGATCGCGTCAACCAGATAAAACCGCTCATATTCCAGATAATCGGCCGCCGCCGTCGGAAACATCAAAAGCGGATAACCCGCCTGTCCATAAGCCACCAGCGGCATATCCATTCCCAAATTGTGGCTAAACCACGATGTTGTATCACGTCGCATAATCTCGAACTTCTCCTAAAATATCGAATAAACAAGGATGAAGAAATCCGCCATGTCCGAAAAGGAATTCAATTTCTTCGCGAACTCTGCGTCCACCTCGGCGTACTCTGCGTTGAATTCGTGTTAACGCCCACTCAACGCTGAGATCGCGGAGGTGGACGCCGAGTTCGCAGAGCGAAAACCAAAAACAGCGCGGAAATTGTTTTCGATCCGATCCTCAACTTCAGCCAATTCGACTTCGCGGCCCAAGAGCCGTTCCATCGACGTCACGGGCTCACCTTCGCAGGCGATTATCCAGTTGTAATAGCTCAGATCGGTGTTCACATTGAGAGCAAACCCGTGTGTCGTCACCCAGCGTTTGATATGAACGCCTATCGCCGCGACCTTGCCTTGCGGAGTATGAACACCGGTCAGTCCCTCGATACGAAATGCGTCAATACCGAAATCAGCCATCGTGCGGATCAGCACTTCTTCGAGATCACGGACGTATTTATGCACATCCTCGCGCTCCGGCGAGAGACTGATGATCGGATACCCGACGATCTGGCCGATGCCGTGATATGTAACTTTGCCCCCGCGATCTGTCTCGAAAACCTCAACACCGAGATTCTTTAACAATTGCGCCGTCGCAAGCACGCCGTCATTTTTAGCACGCCGTCCTACGGTGAATGTATGCGGGTGTTCGAGCAGCAGCAGATAGTCGCGGTCACGACGAGCAATAACGTCTGACTCGAGCTCTTTTTGCAGTTCGAGTGCTTTTGCGTAGCCAACTCTACCAAGCCGGCGGACTTCTAAATAACGCTCGTGCATAACGACTATGATAAAATTTTTACGAGTATTTGAACAGGACGGAAAATTTATGAAACATCTGAAAATCTTTGCTTTGGTATCGCTCTCGATGGCCCTTTTCACTGGAGCGGCCGATGCGCAGAGAAAAACGAGGAAAACCACGACAAAAAAACCGGCTGTCACAAAAACGGTCCTTCCGCCGCTTGATGTCAGGGCCGCACGCGAAAAAGTTACGAATCAGCAAGCCAATGTAAACAGATTTATTGATGTTTTAGGCCCGATCGCTCAAGGGATCGAGACATTGGATGACTCCGCCAAAACAAAACCGCTGCCTAAAGTCACGGCCGACCGGAACGAAGCCAACAAGCATAAGGTAATCGTAGCGATACGTAACTTAAAGGCGGGCCTATCCGATCTTGAGACCGAATTTCGCACAAAACCGGTACTCCAAAAATATCTCGCCAGCATCCAGGGCATCACCGATTTGGCCGCACAAGCAGAGGATTCGGCCATCGCCGGAAAGTTTATCGCTGCAAAGGAACCGCTTAGAAACGCAGCCCAAAAGCTAACCGACACGCTCGCCGCACTTCCTTTTAGCCCCCAATAAATTAAAAGCGGAAAAGGCAAAACCGAAGAAACGCTCTTCATTTTGCCTTTTTAATTTGCCTTTTTACTTTGGTTTACGGCTTCTTCATGTCCGCCGCTTTCTTGTCCGGATCACAAACCTCGATCTTGCCGTTTGCGGTGGTCGCGGTTTTTGCGTCCATTGCGGGTAGGCCGAGCTTTTCACGGATAAATTTTTCGCCCTCAGTTTGGATCATCTCGCCATTTATCACAAACGTCTTTTTCGTCAGTGTGTCGCCTTTTTTCTCCATTGAGTACGGCTGAAGAAAAATGTACCACGGCGAGCCCCAGCCGCGCGTATCACCGGTCGAATTGCGATAACCGTAATGCAGCGTCTTTTGTTTTTCGGTGCGGTTTTCCGACTCGTACACAGCCGGGAACGTGATCTTTATCGTGTCGAGATTGGCCTTCATCGACGCGACCGGATCGTATTCGCCGACGGCGACGATGTCCAGTCCCTTAGTGTGATATTTATCATATAGGCCCTGCAGCATCGGGGCGTCGTGCCGCCAGTTGGGGCACCACGGAGCAAAATAAACGACCATGACGAGCTTTTTGCCCTTTGTAAAATCGCGAAGATTCAGATCCTCGCCGGTCTGCACGGTCTTATAGGTCCAATTCTTGTAATTGATCTCTTTCTCGACGATCGGCGACTGTTCGTTCTGACCGAATGCAAGCGAAAGACAAAACAGCAATATGGCGAATGCGAAAATACTCTTCATCGATACAACCTCTTTTTAAAAGACTATCTTTTCAGATGCAGGAAAACAAGCAAATTTTGCTCAAGATCGGCATGGAAAACGGAGAAAAACTTAAGACGACAGGTATCTGCGTCTCTGCGGCGAAATTTTTCGTGACCAGTAAACAATATTCAGATAAATTCCAGTCATAGCCGACAGCGCGGACAAGATCGAAAAGATCACCAGAAGCGTGACCTGCCAGCTTCCGGCAAAGTAATAGAAATGAGCCTGACGAAAGAAGCTCGTTTTCCAGGTCGGCGGTGCGGACATTTTCGCCTCGCCCGTCTCGGCGTCGATAAATATCGAATCCGCCCCAAGCCCGCCGACCGACTGATACTGCGGCTTGCCGTCTTTCATTAGCAGGGTCAAAGCCGTCGTCGGCAGCTGCTTTCCGGCTAGTTCATTGGCCTTTTCGATCGCATCCGCGGGCGAGATTTTGATACGAACAGAATCAATCTTCTCAACCGTCCCGCCCTCGACCGTATTCGGCAAAGCATACAAAAAGCCACTCAATGCCCAGGCCAAAACTGGAATCGACACCAAAACCCCGAGCAAAAGATGTATTTGATAGATGAATTTTTTCATAAGACTCACAACTGATGAACACAGATTAACACGGATGAATAAAAGGCGGTCAACCGTCGATTCTGACCCCGTGAATTAAAATCCCCGGTCTATCTGTGTTAATCTGTGGCTAATAATCTTATGGCAGATCAACCAACGGTTTCCGACATTTTCCGACGTGCATTAGAGATGCGCCAAGCAAATCCGAGTGCTTCATACAAAGACGTAAAGGCTCAGATCGTTAGCGAATTTGGCGGCAAGCCGATGCCGTTAACGGCGTTTTTGACCATTCCCGAATACGACAACATCGCACCGGAGGAAGACTGGACCGCCGGGCTGCCAGTCGTGCTGCGCGGCATCCAGAACGAAGATTGGAACGACGTCGCCCACGGTATCATCATCAGTCTCGAACAGGTCGAAAATTATCCAAAAGAATCGGGCCGTGAGGACGCCCCCGACAAGGAATGGCGACACCGCACAAAAGGTATCGCCGCAGAGGAAGAAAAGGTTTGGAAGGAATGGCTGCCCGCTGACCTGATGGCGATGGCCCAGAAGAATGTGAAAAGTTCATAAACTATCAACTACAAACTTAAAACTACCAACTATTTTTAAGTCATATCCGAAAAATAGTTGATAGTGAGTAGTTATCTTCATTTCCTTAAATCTCCCAGCGCAACCCATCGATAGCTTCGAACACTTCGCACATCGGCGAGAACCTCGCCACCTCAGCATCAAAATCCACCTCATCCCATTCGGGATAAAAGTGCGTCAGCATCGCGCTATTCGGCCTCGCCTTTCGGATCAGAAACATTGCCTCGGCTAGCTCAAGGTGTTTTTTAGCAGGTTTATCTTTTACAAACGTGCATTCCAAAATGAAAAGATCAACTTTACTGGCAAAAGCCGCGATCTTTTCGTCAAAGCCCGTGTCCGCCGAATAGACCAGCGTCTTATCGCCGTTGCGAATGTGGAGCGCATGGCTTTCGTCCGTGTGCGGCGTTTTCATTGCGATAGCCTCGACGCCCGGCAATAGCTCGAAAGTCTCCAACTCTTCGATCTCAATAACCTCGACAGGGAACGGCTGTTCGAGTAAACGGTAATTATTAACCGCGTCAAATCTCGCCATCAGCCCTTTCAACCCGAATGGGCCGAATATGCGCAGCGGCTTTTTTCGCCGTTTCATCGCTGCCGAATGTTTGGTTCCGGCCAGAAACGGCGCCAGACCTCCGCAGTGATCGAGATGAAAATGCGATATCCAGATCGCATCAAGATTTGCCCAGTCAAGATTCTCTTCGGTCATCCGATGGATCGCCGAAGCAGAGCAATCGAGCAGCAACGTGCCGCAAGAAGTTTCGAGCCAATAGCCGGAACTACTGCGCTTTTGATGCGGTATCGACGTGCCGGAACCTAGGACAGTAATCTTCATAATAGGATAATATCAAAAAGAGAATTACAGGGATTAAATGGATAAACAGGATGCAGATTAAGAAGGCTTAGGATTTCTATCCCTTGTATCTCCTTCATCCCTGTAAATTCATTCTCCCAGTTCTGTGTGGTAGATTTAATCGTATGAGCCAAGTGGATATTCTTGCCGTTTTTGCCCACCCGGACGATGTTGAGCTCGCCGTCGGCGGTACGCTGCTAAAGATGAAGCATCTCGGCTACGCAACGGGGGCTCTCGACGTGACACGCGGCGAGATGGGTACACGCGGAACGCCCGAGGGCCGTGCAGTCGAATCTGCAGAGGCGGCAAAAATATTAAAGCTTGATATTCGCGAAAATCTCGGATTGCCTGATGGACACGTTTTCGTCACGGATGACGAACGCACAAAAATGGTTCGCGTTCTGCGGCGTCTGAAGCCGCGGGTGATCCTGACACATCAGGACGGCGACCCGCATCCCGATCATAATCACATCGCCCAATTGGTTCGCGAATCGGCACGTCTCTCGAGCATGAAAAACTACGATCCGGAAACCGGAGGAGATAAAATAAAGGTTCCGAATGTCGCCCACAATATATTTTCCCGCCGCGTCGAGCCGTCATTTATCGTTGATATTTCGGACTTTTTGAACGAAAAAATGCAAGCCATCAAGGCTCACGGCTCGCAGTTTTACGATCCAAATTCGACCGAGCCGGAAACTCGTCTTACAGATAAGGGCTTTCTTGAGGAGCTGGCGAATCGTTCCCGATATTTCGGTTCGTTGATAGGTGTTGCCGCCGGCGAGCCATTCTATGTCCGCGAGGCCCTTAATATCCACGATCCGATCGATCTGCTGACCCGGCCAATGAATTTATATTCATGACCACACTTGCACCCGAAGAAATTGAACTCAAAAAAAAACGGCGAGTCCTCGAACGCCTCAAGGATCGGCTTGCAACCAGCGAGGAAGAAATGGCCGATCTCCGCGGCCTACAGGAGCAGTTTGAGGCTCAATATACGATGGGTGTCGCCCCGCTTTACGCCGAGTTTGACGATATCGAGGCGCAGATCGCCGAAGAAGAGGTAAAGCTCGTCCCCGACGACGAAGAAATAAAGAAAAAGGCCGAGGAAATGCGGCGCCGCGCCGAAGAATCTGCCGCCCGAGCCGCCAAAGACGCCGAAGCGGTCAATTTCCGCTTCAAACCTACGCCGGCGGCAAAAAGGGCCTATCACAACCTCGCCCGTGTCATCCATCCCGACCTTGCGCTTAACGCCGACGAGAAAGAAAAGCGTCACGGTTTGATGGCCGAACTTAACGCGGCTTATTCGTCAGGCGATCAGAAAAAGCTGAACAAACTAACGGAAGATTTTCGCAACAGTCCTGATCTTGTAACGGGCGATTCGGTCGGCGACGAACTTGTCCGCGCGATCCGCCAGATCTTTCAGATAAAGGCTCGCCTCACCGAACTAAGCGAAGAGCGGCTCGCCGCCGAACTCTCCGAACTCTATATTCTCCGAAAAAAAGTGGAATCCGAGATGGTCCAGGGACGTGACATGATCAAACAGATGGCGGCACGAACAAGAGTTCACATAAAAAAATCCGAAAGAAGGCTCGCAAACCTGCGAAATGTGAATAGTGCTACGGAAGAGTATGTGAAGGAACGATTTGGAATGGATATTACAGATTTTCGTTAATAAATGCTCAGGTTTTTGATCGTATCGACGATCATCGCGCCTTCAGAGTTCTTGCCCTGACTGCATACACCGACTATCTTGCCCAATATCTTAATATCTTTTTCGTCGAATAACTGCGGCTCGCCATCGCCGCGTTCGAGGCAAACAATGCCGAAATCTGCATCGTAAAACCCGCAGCTCACCTCATTGTTTTCGACTGTTGTAAGCGCGATCAGATCGCCCCGGTTTATCTTGTCGGTAACAACAATCGCAAGCGAACCTTTTACGAGACCGATACTTTCGAGTTGTGTGTTGTTTATCCAAATGCCTCGGTAGTGGCTGTAATTGGCAATGAGCGGCGGCAGGACCAATTCGAGATTACCATCCTCGATGACTTTTTTCGCCGGGGTATTCTTTGCCTCCAAAGCAGTTTCGAATTCCTGGATCAGCCGAATCGCTGCCGTGTCACCGGTTTGCACCCTCGCCATGACAACCGCGTCGCTAAGGCTGAGCACCGCGTCCGAAAAATTGTCGAGGAAAAGTAGTATCTTTGCCTTGGTCAGCAGCGTTTCGATCAAGTATGCAGAATTTTCACTCTTACGGAGAATCGACAATGCCTTTTCGACTGTTTTAAGTGCTTCTGCGAATTTTGATTCCGCAAAATAAACCAGTGCCTTGGTGTCCAGCGAAAACCCCTCACGCGTTTTGTCTTTTATCTGCCTAAAAATGCGTGTGGCATTATCGATTGACTCATGAGCTTTGCCAAATTTCCCTGTCTCTCTATATAGCTGTGCAAGGTTATTCTCGACCGTGCTGAGATATATTTTATGCCGCGACCGATGATGATGATGTTTTGCAAGTTCAAAATAGGTCAGGGCTTCTGATATATTGCCAAGATTCTTGTGCGAAATACCGATGTTCGTACATAGACTCCCGTTCAAAAAATCAGATGCAAACTGTCGAAAATTATCTTCGATCCGTTTTCCGTACTCGATGTTTTCCGCATATTTTTTGCAAGCAAGATTCAAGAGGCTGGCAATTACATGAGAATGTAGCCTTGTGTCGGATGATACAGGCAGATCGTGTACAAACGAGGCTTGGATATACGCTTCGGCTTCGCTAAATTCACCAGTTCGCCAATATGCAAGAGCAAGCTGATTCTCGCATTCGGCGATCTTTTCGACATCGCCTATTTCACAAAAACGCCCATGGGCATCTGTTAGTAAATTCTTACAAATTATCTGCGAATCCTGGATTTGCTCATTATGACCCTGAAATCCAACAAGGCAGCCGCAGCGAAGCAAAATCTCGGCGGCTTCGCGGGGTTCTAATTCATCGACATCAGGTATAGTGCGGACATCTTTCCAAAGATGCTCAACTTCAGCAAAAGCCTCGGCATAACGTCCGCGTCTTTCCAACTTAAAAAGAGTTTCTGCAAGAAGTGCAGGATGTTTTGTTGAAGCAGTGTGGAGAGTAGTCATAGCTTAACTCGGTAAATATTCTGCTATTATAGGCTCGGGTACGTTCGCGTATCAAGTAAAAAAACAACTTGGAGAAAAAAAATGAAAACGTTAATCAAACTTTCGCTGGTAATGTGTCTTTTTGGTTCCTTAGCTATTGCGGGTGATATGGGTAATGGCGGTGCCCCGCCCCCACCATGTACCGTAAATTGCCCGGGTGCTCCACAGCAGACTGAGGATACCACGACGGTAACCACGGATGCGGTAATTGATTTTGTTGATAATTATCTGGCGCTGATGTTCTAAGAGAATCAGCGATTCAGTTCTCTGCGACCGTTAAGGCTGCCTCTCGGTCAAGGTAGTGGCTTCATCCATTACCTTTTCCGACATTAACTCGCTGGACTGTAATACAACGACTTTCGGCTGAGCTGCACTTCGACTCCCGTTAATTTCGTTGATTACTTCCACACAAATTCGCCTGACCGAAGCTTCTATTTGGCCAGTGTGTATAGTTGTGTCTTGTGCCGACGCGCCATCGATAATTTTCCCCCCGCGTCCGGTCAGGAGCCAATCTATAGAATATGAAGTGCGGTTAGAAATCAGGATGAGAATGTCCGACTGCGGGAGTCTTCCATGAAGATAGTTCTTAGCCGTCTGGTACGAAATATTCAACAAACGTTGAATTTTTGACGGTTCCGAAGTCCCGCAGGCTTCGATAAATCTTGCAATAAAGTCAATATTTTTAGACATTTCTCTTTTCCACTTGACACTTGTAAATGATCGTGTAATTCTTTATACGATCATTCATTTCCTGAGTATAACGAATGGTTACGATTTTACAAAATTCATAGCGTATAGCTGAATAAAATTTTACGAGTTTCGTAGTTGCAAACACCCCGTTTGTGACTGCGAAAATAGAGGGGGACGGAGTGGGAGACGTTCCCCTCGCCCTTTTAAAGTTTAAAGTGCGTTTCCGGCGGCATATCCGGACGCCCAGGCCCACTGAAAATTGTACCCGCCTAGCCAGCCTGTCACATCAACAACCTCGCCGATAAAATAAAGACCCTTCACCTTTTTTGCTTCCATCGTTTTTGATGAAAGCTCGGCAGTTGATACGCCGCCAAGCGTAACCTCGGCTCGCCCGTAGCCTTCGGTCTCATTAAAACTAATTTGCCAGCCGTTCAGCGTGCTGCCGATCTTGTCAATCTCGCTGTTCGTGAGTTGATTCAGCGGTTTGTTGGCGAATACGTTCATAGTTAAAGCATCCGCAAAACGCTGCGGCAATATTTCGCCCAAAAAATTTGCAAGCGTTTGCCGACTGTCATGCTTTTGAGCGAGCAAAGCCGCAACGTCTGCATCAGGCAGCAGATTGATCGTAACCGGTTTACCACGCTGCCAATAATTAGATATCTGCAATATAGCCGGACCCGAAAGCCCTCGATGTGTAAACAAAATATTTTCGCGAAAACTCTGCTTGCGAGCTGTGATTTGGGAATCAACCGAAATGCCCGCAAGCTCACCAAAATGGCCGCCTTGCAGCACCAGAGCCACAAGCGACGGCCGCGTTTCGACGATTCTCAAACCAAATTGCCGTGCTAGTTTATAGCCGAGATCGCTGGCACCGATCTTTGGAAACGACAGGCCGCCGCATGCGATGACGAGCCTTTCGGCGTTGAAAGTTCCGTGATTAGTTTCGATCTTAAACGCTGCTTCGCGATGTACTCTAACCACCGTGCAATTCGTCTTGATCTCGACGCGAGCCTTTCGGCACTCGGCCAACAGCATTTCGACGATCTGCCGCGAACTCTCTCTGCAAAAAAGCTGGCCCAGCTTTTTCTCGTAAAATGCGATCTTGTGTTTTCTGACCAGCTCGACGAAATCCTGCGGCGTATATCCGGCCAGTGCGGATTTACAGAAATGCGGATTTTGCGAGATGAAATTCTCGGCCCGCGTATGGATGTTTGTAAAATTGCAGCGTCCGCCGCCCGAGAGAATGATCTTTCGCCCAACCTCGGCGTTATGCTCAAGCACCAAGACTTTTCGGCCACGCTTTCCCGCCTCGATCGCACAAAAAAGCCCCGCCGCACCACCGCCGATGATGATAGCGTCGTACGTCACTTAGGCAAGATAACGAGCCTTCAAAATGTCGGTGTGATGACGAATATGCCCCGCCATAATGAATGCGATCGCCCTGACCGAGATCTCAACTTTATTCGCAGTTCCCGTCCGCGTCCATGCATCGTCTTTCAAATTGTTGAAAAACAACATGTTTGCCTGCCGCAGTAGATCGAATTCGCTCAATAGATCGGTGAACGATCGGCCGTTTGAATGAGCATTTTCGATATAACCGTCCTGCTCAAAACCCTCGATCGGAGTCTTATCGCCGCGTGCGATCCGGAAAATGCGGTAAGCGAACATCCGCTCGCCGTCGATCAGGTGGCCCAGCAGTTCCTTGATAGTCCATTTGCCTGTTGCGTAGGCGAATATGCCTTTATCCACGGGCACATCTGCAAATAAAGCCTCTAATTCAGCGGGCTGGGCGGCCAAAGCGGCCTTGATGTCGTCACCAGTGACGAGCGAGACGTAGTGCTCATAATACGGGTCGTATTCTGATGGCTCAGGCCTGTACATAATAATCGGTACCTCTCTTTCAATAGTTTTCGTCGTTAGGATAATATTATCAAAATGATCCGGACATTACCGACAAGCAATATTATGAAAATCCTTCTATTCGTAATGCTGTGCCTTTTTGCGGCGATTCCGTCATTCGCTCAACACGGCGGCAAGGCCGAGCCTAACCGCATCAAGTTCGTACCGCACAGTTCGAGCGCGACGCTCACCGGCACGCTCTCGAGAGACGAGGAATATGAGTATGTGTTTGGGGCAAGCAAAGGCCAAAAGGTCACGATCCGCAATACAAAAACCAGCCTTTTTGATTTCCGCGTTTTCAACGAGGAGTTTAATTTCGAGACCGAGTTTGAAAGCTCGCCGAACTTGACGTTTACGATACCGGAAACCGGCGACTATATGTTCTTTGTCCGCAAAAAACAGGTCAAGACACCGAGAACCGCACGGTTTTCACTTACCCTTTCGATTAAATAGGAGTTACACGGATGAAAAGAGTTTTGTTTCTAATTGCAGTTGCATTTTTCGCAATAGTTTTTTCGCAAACCGGCACAGAGGCTGTAAATCAGACGTTTGTCGAACGATTTGCCGGCGGCACTGCGGTCGGTGATTCGGGGATCTACAATTTTGACAAAGCTCACAGCTTTATTCAGTTTACCGTCAATCACACCGGCCTGACCGAAGTTCCCGGTTTTTTCCGCGATTTTACCGGGTCGGTAAATTTTGATGCTCAGGATATAACCACATCCACAGTAGAATTTACAGCTAAATCGACGAGCATTGACACCGGCGTCGCGGCTCGCGATAATCACCTCCGCACGGCTGAGTTTTTCGAAGTCGAAAAATATCCTGAAATTACCTTCAAAAGCACGAAGGTTGAAAAAAAGGGAAAAGGCTGGCTGATGACCGGCAATTTTACGATGAAAGGTGTGACAAAATCCATCGCTTTTCCGTTTCAGATCGTCGGCTGGCTGCCCCCGAATGATCGGAGCGGCGGCAAGATGGGCATCGCCGCAGAAACCATGATAAACAGGCGTGACTACGGCGTAAATTGGGGAGGAAATCTGCCGGGTACAAGCATTCCAGCTGTTGCGGACATGGTAAAGATCTCACTCCAGATCGACGCCGGAAAGAAAAAAGACGCCGCCGCACCAAAAACCGAATAAGAAAATTAACCACGGATTCAAACAGATTTACGCAGATAATTAATCCGCATTTATTGGCGTGAATCCGATGTTAATTCTTCTTCCC
>JAYVER010000264.1:0-9670 GCA_043748725.1 Chloracidobacterium sp.
CAAGGACGAGTCGGTCGATCTTGTTTATCTCGACCCGCCGTTCAATTCGAACCGTCGGTCGGCGAGGCTCTCGAACCGCAACTATAACGTGCTTTTCAAAGACGAGAGCGGGCTAAAGACCGATTCGCTAGAGTGGCTTTCGAAGACACGTGGCATTGGAAAGGTGCGGCCTCGACCTACGACGATCTCATCATGACAGGCGACAAGGTTTCGGAAATGTTGAGCGCGTTTCGCTCGTTCATCGGCGAAATTTAGGATTGCATGTATAATTAGTTTTGGCGATTATCCCGTTGACAAAGTGTCAACGGCTGTGCCAATATGGAAATTATCATCTTACAGATTGATAAGTCTATACGATATGCTGCAATTTTATGCCGATAAGTTTGTTGCGATCACAGGATTATTGGCAAAACTTACCGAAAACTATGCTGACGGTTTGAGGGATGCCGAATCAATAAGTCCAAATAGCGTAATGTCTTGGTTGTCAGAGATTCGCCACATATGCGCTGATACTGGGTTAGAATATGCAGTGATGAAAATCGACAGTCTAGAGAAATCATTAACACATGGTTTCATTACAATCAGAAGCGAACTTCATCCGCATTTAATAGACCTAGAGGGCCGGATATATGATGAATTAAAAACCCGTTTTTTCCTTACAATATCAAGCGAAAAGGCGAAATTTTATGAAACCACCAACTTATTTGGAAACGATGTATTAAATAACTTCGCCTCTGCCGGGTTTGACATTGAAGAAGCGGGGAAATGTTTTGCTACATCGCGATTTACAGCATGTGTAATGCATTTGCAAAGGGTTTTGGAGGTTTCCTTAAAAGCTTACGGCTTATATCTTGGAATTGCCGCATTAGTACCCGGCACACAACCGAGTTGGAACAAAATATTAGATCAAACTCGGAATGAAATTAAAGAACGCAATGACAAAAAAATTCCTACGAAGACATGGCATTCGACAAAGGAAAAAGATTTTTGTGAAGGTCTTCAGCCATTCCTGGAAGCCGTAAAAATTGCTTGGCGCAATCCTTCAATGCACGCGGATGCCAAATATACCGAGGATGAGGCTGATGATATTTTCAGCGTGGTAAAAAGATTTATGAAGCATTTGGCCAAACATTTAGATGAAAAGGGGAGTTTCACCCCTTAATATTTTTTGGCTTTGTTTTAGAAACTGCTGGCTAACACCCGATCAAGCATATTGTATTCATCTCGATTCGAGAAACGGAATGAGAATTCGTCAAGGTAGAGGTCGAGATATTTAGCAGAAACTTTATGATACACTCCAACGATTCCACGCTTGAACAAAGACCAAACGTTTTCGATTCCGTTTGTGTGGATACCATCTTTGGAAACATATTCGACCGAATGATTAACTTTTTTATGGACGAATTCCGAATACTGCAACCAGTGGTAAGACGTGAACTGGTCGGTGTGTATTTCGGCTCCGGCTTCGGCGTGAAGTCGGATGAATTCGGCAAGTGTTTCGGACTTCACGTTTTGAACCGATTGGAGGCGGATTTTGCCTGATGTCTTTTCTCGTATTCCGACTACAGGAATTTTGGTATTCGATCCTCTGCCACGCGGACCTTTTCCTTTGCCGCCTACATAGGTTTCGTCAACTTCGCAAATACCGGAAAACTGCTGACAGAACGAATCATCTTGTTGCATAGCTAAACGGATTCTATGAGCCATATACCAAGCTGTTTTATACGAAGTGTGGAGTTCTCGTTGCAATTGCTTCGCGGAAACGCCTTTCTTCGCCGAGCAAATCATATAGATCGCGAGAAACCACTTCGTAAGCGGCAAATGAGTGTTATGAAAGATCGTTCCAGTTGTAACGGAAAACTGATAGCGGCAATCGACGCACTCATACAGATTGCGTTCCTTACCAGTCTTTCCGTCGGCGGTGAAATTCATCACCCGTTTCGATTCGCACCGGATGCAAGACAGACCTTCAGGAAAGCGAATCTTTTCAAAGTGTTTAACGCACTGTTCTTCGGTATTGAACTTCGCGAAATGCTCGAATATAGATGGTTGCGAATGTGGTTTTTGTTCAACGTTTTTCATGATAAGAGGATTATGACATGAAAAAGATACTTTGTCAAGGGGATAATCGCCTTAGTTTTTATGCTCGAAATTCTCCGGCCATCTGATGAACGTCTGCGCCATCGTGTCATCGAGGGCGATTCTCTACATGTCCTTCCATCTCTTTAAGAAGAGTCTGTGCAGTGTTGCGTAACCTCGCCGCCCTATTGGGGACTACGTGACTATGACCATCCTGCCCAGGTGGGTAGCGAAGATAGGCCTGACCACTATGTTGAACATTTGATCGCGATTTTTCGCGAGGTTCGACGCGTTTTGAGGCGAGACGGAACGGTATGGTTGAACATCGGCGATGCCTACGCGCGGAATGGCGGAACTGGCGGCCACGGGCCAAATGCGATAGTTGGAAATACTAAAAAGCTTATACAGAAACGCAACTGCAAAGTTCCTGACGTTTGGGGTCTGAAGGATCGCGAACTAATTGGATTGCCTTGGCGCGTGGCGTTTGCTCTGCAACAAGATGGTTGGTATCTTCGCTCTCGCATTACGTGGGTAAAAAAAACGGCCATGCCCGAAAGTGTTAAGAGCCGTCCGACGACGTGTACAGAGGAAATCTTTCTTCTAACCACCGCACCGCGATATTATTACAACCCTTACGGATTCCGTGAGCCCAGCGATGCGAACCTTAGAAATTTTTGGCATTTAGGCCCCGACCCAGGCGGCTATGGACACAAAGCAGTTTATCCGCGTGAACTTGCAAGGCGGTGCATATTGCTCGGTTCTCGACCGGATGATCTAATTCTCGATCCTTTCGGAGGTTCCGGGACAACTGGAGTGGCCGCCGAGGAAACAGGTAGACGTTCACTACTTATTGAGTTGAATTCCGAATACGTAGCAATAGCGCATGAAAGGCAACGGCTGGCGGCACCGTTGGTCAAAACAAAGGGAGGAGCTAAGTAAATATGCCACCACGATCTAGTTCGAAAAAGAAAATCCTTGAGTATTTCCTAGCCAATATTGGTGTGATACTTGAATCGCGCGACATTCAGGAAGCAAGCGGTGGAGCAGTTGAATGGGCACGCAGAGTTCGCGAACTGCGTAATGAAGAAGGTTATCAGATTCTTTCCCACAAAGACCGTTCCGACTTAAAACCGAATCATTATCTTCTTGAGACCGACAAACGTATTCCTGCGTTTTCGCGAAACATCTCAAAGCAGACACGAGCTTGGGTTCTTGAGAGAAATGGGTATACCTGTCAAATGTGTGGTTTGGCTGCCGGTGATCCCGATCCATTCGGTAGTTCCCGAACTGTCAGGCTTACGATGGGCCATATCAAGGACAAATCATTAGGCGGTGACGATTCGATCAACAACCTCCGAGCTGTCTGTACCAACTATAATGAAGGCTTGCAGAACACCGCCCCGATGAAACCTGACCGCGTCATTCTCCTACGAGAGATTCGGAAGGCCACGATTTCCGATCAGGAAGCCGTTCTGGCGTGGTTACTACAGAAATTTCGACTGAAATTGGATAAATGAAGTCTTCGAATGAAAGAAAACGAAGCCGCCTCAGCCGGTTTCTTTACCTCCGAACACTTCGGCAAGTTCCCGCGAATACAAATTCTCACTATCGAAGACCTACTCGCAGGCCGTACCCTTCAAATGCCGCCATCCCTCGAACGTACTTTCAAACAAGCCGAACGTGTCCAAGCCGAACCGGACGATCAGGGAACCTTGGGATTTAATTAAGGCTGCCGCACGGTCGCAGCTTCACGTCCTGGAAATATTGTTGCAAAGGTGGACGAACTCTTGTATCTTCATCCGAGATAACTGGTTTATATCTATCACAATTTCGCTCGCCGGCAGCTTGAGCCGCATCGCCGGATTTACCAATGGAGAATATTTCAATGAAAAAATCAAAACTCTTCTGTTTCTTGTTTCTGTTTGCAATTTTGCTGGTTGTTTCGCCATCGCTGAATGCACAGAGCAAATACGTGGTTACGTACGACAGATTTGGACCGGTGAAAATCGGCATGACTCGTTCGCAGGCCGCAAAGGCTCTCGGTGTGAGCGTTACGAGAGATGCCGGGCAGGAAGATAACAGTTGTTATTATTCATCGGCAAAGAGCGGTTTTAAGGATATTGCCTTTATGATGTCGGGCACCCGAATTGTGCGAATAGATATTAGCAGCAAAGAATACGCCACCGACAAGGGCGCGAAGATCGGCGACTCAGAAGCCCGGATCAAAAGCCTATACAAAGGCCGCTACAAAGTTTCCCTGCACAAATATGTCGAAGGCGGCCATTACATCGAGATCAAGATGCCCGGCGGAAAGTATGAGCTCTTATTCGAAACCGACGGAAAGCTCGTCACATCCTTTCGGGTCGGAAAGCGCGAACAAGTCGGCTATGTCGAAGGTTGCTCGTAATAATGGGGACACGCGCAGTCAAGCAAGCCGTACGCGTTACGCCGGACACAACCGATCAAAGCTCCATTGGATTCGAATAAAAGCGTTACAATAACTAAATGGATGCAACGATCGTACAACAAGACGCTCGGGCGGGTCACGTTAAACGCGGGCGTCTCTTGGAATATTTCACACTGGCGTGGAATCTACTCGAAGCCGTGATTGCGATATTTTCCGGGATTATTGCGGGAAGTATTTCCCTCGTCGGCTTTGGTATCGATTCGGTGATCGAGTGTATGTCGGGCGGCGTTTTATTATGGCGGCTTCGCGATGGTGAACATGGCGAGAGTCGAGAAAGGCTCGCTCTAATACTCGTTGGCGTCAGTTTTCTCGCTCTCGCGGCTTACATTGCCTTTGAAGCCGTAAAATCTCTCATCGCTCACGAACCACCTGCGGTCTCGTACCTCGGCATCGCATCGCATCGCTTTCGCTTGTCGTAATGCCTTTGCTCGCGAGAGCAAAACGGCGGGTCGCGACGGATATCCATAGCCACGCGTTGGAGGCCGACGCCCGGCAGTCCGATCTTTGCGCGTATCTCTCGGCGATTCTTCTTGCCGGCCTCGTTCTCAATGCGATCCTCGGTTGGTGGTGGGCCGATCCCGTCGCCGGACTGATAATGATACCGATCATTGCCAAAGAAGGCGTTGACGTTCTCCGAGGTAAAACCTGCGACGATTGCCACTAACATCAAACATCGATAATTACTGGCTAAAACACTATTCCGGTGGCGGCATTAGGTCGCTTGCAATTTTTTTCGCGCGAAATTTTCTTTTTATCGCATCATTCGAACTTAGATTCGCGTCATTCGAACTTAGATTCGCTTCATTCGAGCCTCGATTCGCGTAAAAAGTACCTGGATTAGTGTAATAAATACCTGGATTCGCGCGGGCACGCCATATCTTGCCCATTACGACGGCTCCGACGGTGGCAAAATGGCACATTACCAGCTCCGCTGGCGAATGCGCGACGGCTCAGCCTATGGTGAAACCGTCTCAGCGACGATAACGGGTTAGAAAATTATTGAAGCGCCGCCAGGAGAGCTTCTGAAAATGAGTGGATTGTGGAAAGAAGACCGCTGTTCAGCGCTAGCGGTAATAGAACGAGGGAAGCCAAAATAGGAATTAGCCACATTGCGATTGAGGAACGACCTGTTATTGCAGGATCCGCTGATTCATCGCAATCGGCAATTTGCAGCAGCCGATCAACCCGAATGGCGAGAGATGCGTCCTCGGCATCGAGCAAAAATGCCCCGACCGGCATAACCCAGGCTTTTTCGCTCGGCGTTATTCGCCCGACCTTTATCAATGCGGAAGCAAGATTTAATGCTGATCTGCGTCCGCCGCGAGTAGCTGCATATTCGTCGGCCGCCGATTCGGCCGTCTCCGACCAGACGCGATCAAGCGTTTTACCGAGCGGGAATACCAAAAGGTCGCCGCAAATACGCATCGCAATCCGCTTGAAATTGTCGTGCGTCGAGAGGTGGCCGCATTCGTGTGCGATGGCCGCCGCGAGCTCCGCGTCGTCGAGTTCGGACAATATCTGTTCCGCGACAAACATTTTAGGCCGGATGACACCGACGACAGCGATGACCGGAAACGGATGCCGCAGACGAAACGCCGGTACGTGCACGCCGTCGATGGCAATCGGTTCCGAAAGGTTCATCCATTCGCCGACAAGCCGCTTTGTCCGCCACCAGCTGGCAAATATCCTGCCGAACGCCGCCGCTATGCCAAACGCCGCTACAAATGCGATCAGGGTCAGCTTGATCCCGACGGCCTCGCCGGTTGCCGCCGATGGTTCAAACAAAACGAAAGACGGCAAAACAAACGCAAAAATAAAAATTACGGCCGCCGCAACTGGAGTTACGCGGAGTAAAAAAATGAAATTTACCCGCGTCCGCACATCCCAACCGGAGGCCGTTTTTGCGAGCAGATGCCAAATGCCGGTCGTCGCCATCGACGCCGCGACGTTGACGCTGAAGAGAAACGCGAACAGTAATGATATTCCTATCAGAAAATACATTATCTTACTTGTAACCGAGTGACGCCTTTTTTTCCTTTACAAGCCGCTCGAGCTCGTCAAGCAGCACCCGATCACGGTCACTGACCGCATCGACTATACACGCGAGTACCGGTTCGACATTTTTCGTCGCACCATCGATCAGGCCGACGATCACATCGCCGGCGAGTCCGATACGCAGTTCGTCGGGCGACATCCGCGGAGTATATAAAAATGCCCGGTTTTCTTTCGTCCGGTTCAGAAACCCCTTTTTGTACAGGCGGTCGAGCGTCGTCATTACGGTTGTGTAGGCAAAGTTATCGTCAAGCGCATCAACGACATTGCGGACATTGGTTTTCTTCAAACGCCAAACTTCGTCGAGCGTTTTGCGTTCGAGCGTGCCGAGCGACGCCATAAACGCCTCGCGTGGCGCCTTAAAACCGCGGATCGTAAATTTAGGAAAAGGCATATTGGTAATAATACGAGATTTAAGGATTGTGTCAAATAAAATCGCAAAATTAGGTAGTGGGTCATTTTGAAATATGCTTATTTCTAAAGTTCTTATCTCTTCTTTGCGTTCTTCGCGGCTTTGCGTGAAATCGCTTTTATCCCGCAAAGCCGCCAAGTCCGCTAAAGAAGATAAGAAAAAAAGTCTGAACTTTGGCACCCTAGCTTGAAACTTACCCACTACCCAAAATTAGACAGGGGGGTCAGTTTAAACTTTGTGGCCTTTGTGTCCGCTCTTTGTGATCTTTGTGATAAAAATGCTCTTATCACAAAAGGCACTAAGGGAAGACACGACACATAGCTCACGAAGCAAATAAACTGTAAAACGGTATCAACCTGACCCACTACCCAGAATTATTCCGGTTATGTCGGTATGATGTTTTTGTTATAATAGAGGAAGCGTTTTTGATATAAAATGCATAAGATGGGCGAAACCAACGACATACCAGAATTGAGACTCGACCGGACGAAAATTAGGGCAGTTAGAGGCTTTGATGACTCCGGCTTGATCGAATATTGGCGGAATTCGACGATTGAAGAACGTTTCCAACAGATAGAGAGACTTCGGAGGCTGAATTATGGGTCTAGGGCTACCGAAAGACTTCAGAGAACTCTTAGAGTTATTAAACGCGAATCACTTTAGATACCTGCTTATCGGAGGATATGCTGTTGGTTACTACGGTTATTCGCGCTTTACCGAAGACATTGACTTCTTTGTGGCGGCGGATGAAGACAATGCCAGACGCCTTGTGTTGGTATTGAGCGAATTCGGGTATAGCGATGGTGACCTTTCGCTTGAATTATTTACACGCAAAGACAGCTTAGTAATCATGGGCGTCGAACCTATGGCTGTAGATATTTTAAATTACCTCACTGACGTTGATTTTGACGACGCTTATTCCCGTCGCCAGACAATCGACGACGACGGACTTAATATAAACATCATTGGGTATGATGATCTCATAAGGAATAAGCGGGCAATTGGGCGTCATAAAGATTTATCCGATATTGAGTATTTGGAACGTATCCGCGGCACTTGCTAACACCGCTTCGGACGGTGTAACGTCAGCTATGGATAAGCTGAAAATTTTCTTCGTATTTCTCCTCCTTTTTTCCCTTTCATTTTCTGGTCTGGCACAGTCTGGAAAGACTCCTCTAACTCGGAGAGTATTCGTTTCGGGATCGACACTGCCTCCTCCAATCAAGCCACCCAAAGTGGCCGTGGATGTGTTGATCGCCGGTGGAACGGTTGTCACAATGGATAAGTACCGCCGTGTTATTGAGAACGGAGCCGTTGCGATCTCAAAAGATAAGATCGTGGGGGTTGGAACCACCAACGAGTTGCTAAAACTTTACCGACCACTGCGCACTATCAACGCCGCCGGCAAGGTAATAATCCCCGGCCTCATCAACACCCACACGCACGCCGCGATGTCGTTGTTTCGAGGCATTGCGGATGATCTCGACCTCAACGACTGGCTGACCAAATATATTTTCCCGGCTGAGGCTAAAAACGTCACCGAGCAGCTCGTTCGCGCCGGTACGCGGCTCGCCCTGGCCGAAATGATACGCGGCGGGACGACGACATACTGCGATATGTATTATTTCGAGGACGCCGTCGCGGATGAAAGCAAAAAGGCGGGTGTTCGCGGCGTGCTAGGCGAGACGATTATCGACTTTCCGGTCGCAGACAATAAAACCAACGCCGAGGCGATGGCTTATACAGAGAAATTCATCAAAAAATGGACCGGCGATCCGCTGATCGTGCCAGCCGCCGCTCCGCACGCTCCTTATACCGTTTCTACTGAACATCTAAAAGCGATCAGGGCAATGTCCGACCGCCTCAAGTCACCTGTCGTTATCCACGTCTCCGAGACCCGCAAGGAATACAACGACATCAAGACCAAGTACGGCAAGCACCCCGTCGGCTATCTCGACAGCATCGGTTTTCTCTCAAACCGGACGATAATGGCACACGTTGTCTTTCTAAGTTATGAGGACGGCGAGATGAAGATACTCAAAGACCGTGGCGTCGGTATCGCCCATAACCCGCAATCAAACATGAAACTCGCCTCAGGTGTCGCCGCCGTCCCGTTCATGCTTATAGACGACTTGGCCGTAGGACTCGGCACCGACGGCGCGGCTTCAAACAATGATCTCGATATGTGGGAGGAGATGGACACCGCGGCCAAGCTGCACAAGGTGATCTCCGGCGACCCCAAAACGCTGCCCGCCGAGCAGGCTTTTGAGATGGCCACCATACGAGGGGCGCGTGCCCTGCACCTCGATGAGATCACCGGTTCGATCGAGACGGGAAAGCGTGCCGATATCGACATTGTCGATATGGACAGCCTTCATCAGACGCCGTGGTACAACGTCTATTCGGCCCTCGTTTATACAACCAAAGCGTCGGATGTCCGCACGGTTATCATCAATGGCCGCGTCGTGATGCTCGACCGGCGTTTGCTCACATTGAATGAAAGTGTTATAAAGATGGATGCAAGCGCATACCGCAAAAAAATCATCGATAGTTTAAGGAATTGATTTTGCGGGCTCACAAAAAGCCCAGGGTCGGTGATTTTGGTAGTTTGTTTTCGCATTTGTCAGGTCGTTAAAGTGAGCCTTCAAAAGGCATATTCG
>JAYVER010000265.1:0-9643 GCA_043748725.1 Chloracidobacterium sp.
GGGCAAAGCGGTGCCGCCTGTCCTGTAAATTCCTGGCCCATTCGCGGTTAAAATCGCCGTTGATCTCAGCATTTGAGGTATTGTTCAGTCCGTCGTCCATTGTTTTCGATAACGTATAAGCCATGCGGAACGAGGCTCCGAAACCGAGACCCAGCTTGCGGTAGCGGCTGCGAAGCTCAAGGATCAAGCCCTGATAAAATGCATTTCCGCGTGAACCTATTCTCGACGTTTCAGCAACCGTTTGATCGGGCCGGAACCGGGCAATCGCCGCAAGAGCAATTGAGATCGGAGTTCCGACGGCGTTGGTGGAACTGCCGTTAACTGCAATGCTCGGAGCTGTTTCCGTGCCCGAACGCACGTTGTTCAGATTAACAAAACAATTGACAGTTCCGGTCGTTGCACACGCAGTGGTTCCGCCCTGCAAAGATGCGGTGCCGGATCCGTCGGTTGTTGAACCAAGATAAAAGCGATACGTTCTCGTAGTCGGCGTGATCGCGTTCGCGTCGGTAAAAACAAATGGATTTGCTACAAGATAAGCGGTCCAATCGGCATAACCGCCGGGCAGCCTCGGGGCATTATTATTCGAATCACGCCATAAATGAACGGTTTTGTTCAAGGTGTAATTGGCCTCAAATACCCATCCCTTGATAACCTCGCGCTCAAACCCAACATTGAACTGATAACTTTCCGGAATTTTCAAATTTGCATCGACCGAACGCAATGGGTTGCCCGTGCTCGACACATTCCCGACCGAAAAGCCGGTATTTGCATTGCACGGCAAGGTTGTAATGATGGTCGCACACGTCGCGGTGATCAGACTTTTCAATTCGGGAATTGTTGCATAACTCGCCGGAAATCGCGCCGCAATGGCGGCAAGGATCGGTGAGCGCCGCGGATCGCTGGCTGCCGGCCCGATAAAATTTGAATCAAACGCAACCAATGTGCCGCCCGTGTTTTGAATTGAATCGCCAACCGTGCGAAGTAAAACACGGTTGTAAAAAATTCCCGCGCCAAAACGGATCACGCCTTTTCCCGATTTAAAAGGATCCCACGAAATGCCGATTCTCGGACCAAAATTATTATGATCGGAAACCGCGGTTTCCCGCTCATAACGCAGACCGTAACTAAACGTGACATTCGAGCCGATCTTCATCAGATCGTTAAAGAAAACGCCGTAATATTTATTTTTTACATCCTGACCCGTTCCAAAATTCTGACGAAATCGGCTGATCGTATTTTGCGTGAAATTGAACACATTGTTGAAATTAAAAGTTCCGGTTGTATCCTCGAGCCCCGTTACCTTGGATACAACGTTTTGAATATCAAACCCTATTTTGAAAGAGTGATTCCCTTTCAAATAAGTCAGTGAATCCTGAAATTGCCAACGCGTTTCACTTCGTGAATCAGAAAAATTTTGAAATGTGCTGGTGGACGAGTTTCCAGTGATCAGGCTCTTAACCGTATTGCTTATCGGGTCGCGATAACTGATCAAAACGACCGGATCGTCCGGGTTCGCAGTTTCGAAATTTGGCTGGAATCGCGACCACTGGGTGCGAATCTGATTAACGGCTCTGGAGCCAAAAACTTGATTGTCCGTAAAATTGTAGGCGTCGGTATTGATATTTTTTGCCTGAAAAGCGTTTTCCAAATGCGTACTCGCCGCTCCGGTTGTCCGTCTGTTGTTCTTTCGGCCATATTGAAAACCTACTGTAAGATCGTTGGTCTTGAAAAGCTTGTGGTCGATCCTGGCGGTGAGGACGTTGCTCGTGTTGGGAGTGTCGTAGGTCTTACTATACGGAGACAGCGTACCTACGCCGGCCGCACACGGCGGCACCGGCAAACCGGTTGCGTCGCATGACAACGACGTGCCGGTGGGAGCAGGTAACGGATATCGTGAATTTGAGCCAATCGGAACATAGGCGTCAATCAACGTCGTATCGGCAAGTTTAACGTGTTCGTATGCGATGGCAAAAAAAGTCTTTTGCCTGCCGTTATAGAAAGGTAAGATAAGCGGGCCGCTGAGCGTAAAACCCGGGTCAATTTCCTGCAATGGGGACCGATGAATGTTGCGGCTGTTGTTATACCAGGAATTGGCGTTCAAACTCTCATCGCGGAAAAACATAAATGCCCGCCCGCGAAACTTATTTCCGCCTGAGCGTGTACGAATATTTACACGGCCGCCGGAGGCTCGTCCGTATTCAGCCGAAAACTGATTCGCGATCACCTGAACTTCAGCGACCGATTCGAGCGACGGCTGAAATCTGTCGCGGGACGAACGGTCGTCGTTGTTATCGAGGCCGTCAATCGTAATATTGTTCGAATAAGCGGTTCCGCCGGAAATCGAGAAATTGCCCTGTTCGAGCGGTGCGGTGCGGGGATTTGCGCCCCGGTCATCGGCCAAACCGCTGGTTGACAACTGCTCTTCCGACGTTCCGCCGAGCGTCAACACCAGATCCAACGCATTTCGCGTGTTGTTCGGAATTTCCTCGACCTCGCGAGCGGTTATGGTTCCGCTGACAGTGATCCGCGTGGTATCTACGGCCGGACCGTCGTCTTCGCTAACTGTAACAGACGTCTCAGCCCGCACGTCTGCTGGCGAAAGCTTGAAATCTTTTTCAACGTTTTGTGCCGAAACGGTCACGATCCCCGGCGTTTCCTGGATTCCGAAACCTTTTGCCATCGCCTTTATCTTAAATGTTCCGGGTTTCAGTTTTACGATTCGATAACGGCCTTCGTCGTCCGTGATCACGGTTCGCTCTTCGCCGGTTTCAATGGATTTGGCCGTCACACTTGCCCCGACAACCACGAGGCCATTTGCATCAACCACCTTACCGGTAATTGTGACGTCATCAAGATCCTGTGCGACGGCCGTAATAGTAAACGCAATCAGCAAAAAGGTCGATACAAAAAGAGCAGATACAGTTCTTCCAAACATAGGATTCTCCTAACGAATTTTTTGATTTTCAGAATCGTAGCCGAATTTCGTTTGGAAAGCAAAGGGGAAATGATGGTGGTGGTTAATCCCGGTTCAGAGTGCGCGATTTATCGCGTTCTCTTGTTTACATTTAAGCTATACCAATTAATCGGATACTCTGAACTGCGAAAAGAAAGAACGCGATAAAACGCGCACTCTGAACTTGCAGGCTTAATCTTCGTCCAGGGTTTGGCGAATGCGGGTAACGCGAAATCGCGAGATGGGTATCAGCGCTTCGCTTGATGAAAATGCTTCGCTTTGACGCGAAAATTCACTTGCGTGCGTTTTGAGATATTCAAAAAACTGCTCAAACTCCTGCTGCATCTGGCTCATCTTCGCACGCATATTCAAGATGATCTCGACGCCGGCAAGATTGACGCCGAGTTCACGGGTCAGCGAGAGTATGACTTCGAGGCGCTCGAGATCGGAATCCTCGTAGAGCCGTGTGTTACCCACCGAACGCGATGGCAACAGCAAACCCTCGCGTTCGTACAGACGCAGCGTCTGCGGGTGGATGTCGTAAAGCTCTGCCACCGCGCTGATCGTGTAGGTTTTGACTCGCTTCTTCATTTAAATCATTTCACCGCCGAGACGCGGAGACGCTGAGATTTTTAGAAATTATTTACTATTCGCTTAAGCCCGCTTTTCATAACGGGAACATGAAAATTTATCAACAAGCCCACCCGCTTGTCCGCCAATTTGAGATAGGAAAGTAGCTGAGCTTCATGTACAGGAATAATTCGTTCAACCGCTTTTATCTCAACAATCACTGAATTCTCGACAACCAAATCCATTCGATAGCCGCAGTCAAGCCTGACGCATTTATAGACAACTGGAAGCGGAACTTGCCGTTCGAATTGCAGCTTAGAGTGACTCAACTCAAAACATAAACATTCTTCATAAGCCGATTCCAGCAATCCCGGCCCGAGTATGCGATGAACAGAGATTGCACCTCCAATTATTTGTTCCGTCAGCCTGTCGAGCTTCTGATGTTGAGGATCAACGTCAAACATATCTCTTACCCTCGCTGTCTCGGCGTCTCCGCGTCTCTGCGGTTCAATTCATTCTAACCCCATCACCCGACGCGGATTTTCAGGATTGAGCTTTTCAAACTGGCGCAGCACTTCCTTTGTTTCTTCGGAAATTACTCGCGGCATCGCTACCTTGACCTCGATAAACTGATCGCCACGCAGGGTCGGATTTCGTAAACTTGGAAAGCCGCGTTCGCGCAAGCGAAATTTCTGCCCGGATTCGGTGCCCGAAGGTATCTTTAACTGGGCCTTGCCCTCGACCGTTGGAACCTCGATCTTTGTCCCTAGCGCCGCTTCGGGAACCGTGATCGGCACGGTGATATAGACGTTATCTCCCTTTCGCTCAAGGAATTTATGCTTTCCGACATTCGTCAAAATGAAGAGATCACCCGGTTCGGCCCCGAGCCGTCCGCCATGGCCTTTTTTTGCGATCCTCACGCGTGAGCCAGTATCGACGCCCGCCGGTATTTTTATCTTTACCTGTTCGGTCTTTGGCGTCACGCCTTTGCCATTGCACAAGCTGCATGGCTGGCGGCGGCGTCCCGTTCCTTCGCAATCGGGACATGTTTGAGAGAATTGCAGCCGCCCGCCAGTACGCATCACCTGACCGGCACCCTTGCACGTCGGACACGTGACCACGGGCCCACCTGTGTCGCCTGCGCCCTGGCAGCGCGAGCACTGCTCCGAGCGATTGACCGTAATATTTGTCGTAAGCCCTGTAAATGCTTCCTCAAAACTCAATGCCAGCGGTATTTCAATATCGCGGCCTTTTTTTGGCATCGGCTTTGGAGGCTCAGGCTCCATGCGCGTTCCGCCGCCGCCGAAAAGATCGGAGAAAATGTCGCGAAAACTCGATCCGCTGGCCGACGTTCCAGGGCTGCCCGAAAAATCGAATCCCGAAAAATCATATCCGCCGCCAGCCGCCCCACTGCTCGCGGCTCCCGAACTAAACGGCGAATCGGCGTCCAAATTGTCGGCGTAATACCCAAAACGGTCAAAAACCTTGCGCTTTTTCTCATCCGAAAGTACGTCGTAGGCTTCCTGGACCTCTTTGAATTTATCCTCGCTGCCCTTGTCATTAGGATTTACATCCGGATGATATTTACGCGCCAAGCGGCGATACGATTTCTTAATTTCGTCCGCTTTTGTGTCTTTCTTGACGCCGAGTATTTGGTAGTAATCTTTCTTAGCCATCTGAGATCAGGGACAAGTTTAAAGGGGCAACGGACGAGAGGCAAACTCGGTTTTAGCTCGTCCCTCGTCCCTCGTCACCCATCCTTATTATTATTACTTCTTCTCTTCGCCTTCCGGCTCCACATCTACATATTCGGCATCTATAACGTCGCTTTCCGAGTCCGAGTTCGATTGCGTGCTGTCAGCACCGGCCGAAGCAGACGAAGCCTGCTCCCCGCCGCCGGCCTCACCATCCGGTGCTGCGGTCTGGCTGTAGAGAGCCTCAGCCAGCTTGTGCGAAGCCGTCTGCAAACGCTCGAACGCATTGTTCATCGGATCGACCTCGCTTCCGGCAAGTGCGGTCTTGGATTCGGCGATCGCTGCTTCGAGCTCCGTCGCGGACGCCTCATCGACCTTGTCCTTATTTTCAGCGAAAGTTTTCTCGACGCTGTAAACGAGCCCGTCCAGACGGTTACGTGCCTCGATCTCGGCCTTTTTCTTTTCGTCCTCACCAGCGTGAGACTCGGCGTCCTTCATCATCTTGTCGATCTCTTCTTTCGAGAGTCCCGACGACGAAGTGATTGTGATCTTCTGCTCGCGGCCGGTGCCTACGTCTTTCGCAGAAACATTCACGATGCCGTTGGCATCAATGTCGAATGTCACTTCGACCTGCGGCATGCCGCGCGGTGCCGGCGGAATGCCGACGAGGTGGAATTTACCCAGCGTCTTGTTGTCGCCGGCCATCGGACGTTCGCCCTGAATAACGTGGACCTCCACCGAGGTCTGATTGTCGGAAGCGGTCGAAAAGATCTCCGATTTTCGTGTCGGTATCGTCGTATTCTTCTGGATCATCGGGGTCATAACACCGCCCAGAGTCTCGATGCCCAAGCTCAAAGGCGTCACGTCGAGCAGCAGAATATCGGTCTTCTCACCGCCCAAAACACCGGCCTGAACCGCCGCTCCGAGAGCCACGACCTCATCCGGGTTGACCGATTTGTTCGGCTCCTTGCCAAAGAAATCCTTGACCATCTCCTGAACCTTGGGGATACGCGTCGAACCGCCAACGAGCACAATCTCTTCGATGTCTTTCGGGTCGAGACCGGCGTCCTTGATCGCCTGTTCGACTGGCGGCATCAAACGCTTGAGGATCGGCTCGACGAGCTGTTCAAATTTCGAACGCGTGAGCTTCATCACAAGATGCTTTGGCCCCGCTGCATCCGCCGTGATAAACGGCAGATTGATCTCCGTTTCCATCGCGCTTGAGAGCTCGACCTTGGCCTTTTCAGCCGATTCTTTCAGCCGCTGCAAAGCCATTTTGTCGTTGTGCAGGTCGATGCCCTGATCTTTTTTGAACTCGTCAATGATCCAGCCGACGAGCACTTCGTCAACGTCATCACCGCCGAGGTGCGTATCGCCATTGGTCGATTTGACCTCGACAACGCCTTCGCCAACCTCGAGCACAGAGATGTCAAATGTACCGCCGCCAAAGTCGAAAACCGCGATGACCTCATCCTTTTTCTTATCCAAACCGTACGCCAAAGCGGCCGCCGTCGGCTCGTTGACGATACGCAAAACTTCCAGACCCGCGACCTTGCCGGCGTCCTTTGTCGCCTGACGCTGTGCGTCGTTAAAGTACGCAGGCACAGTAATTACGGCCTGTTCGACCTTCGACCCAAGATAGTCCTCAGCCGACTGCTTCAGCTTTTGCAGCACCATCGCCGCGATCTCCGGCGGGCTGTACTGCTTGCCCTCCGCCGAGATGCGGACATCGCCGTTTCCGGCCTTTTCGACCTTGTACGGCACTTGCTTGATCTCGGTCGTAACCTCGTCAAACTTACGGCCCATAAACCGCTTGATCGAATAAAGCGTGTTTTCGGGGTTTGTCACTGCCTGACGCTTGGCGACCTGGCCGACCAGACGATTACCGTCCTTTGTAAACGCCACAACCGACGGCGTCGTGCGTCCGCCCTCAGAATTTGTAATAACGACGGGCTCTCCGCCTTCCATAACGGCAACGACCGAATTGGTCGTTCCCAGATCGATTCCTATAATTTTGCCCATATTTTTATCTCCAAAAAGTATTATTGCTTGCCCGCGTTTTGCCTTTTGCCTCTTTACT
The DNA here is from genome assembly GCA_043748725.1 of Chloracidobacterium sp. Lineage (GTDB taxonomy): Bacteria > Acidobacteriota > Blastocatellia > Pyrinomonadales > Pyrinomonadaceae > OLB17. Next base: position 7,298 of record JAYVER010000265.1, read on the forward strand.
TCTGCCTTGAGCACTACTTGAGCATGTAAAGATGATAATATTTGAGTGTGTTGTTGTCAAGTTTATACAAAAGAATAGAACGCGGATAAAACGGATTTGACGGATTTACACGGATATTTTTTTGGTAAGGCTACTCCTATCCGCTTCTATCCGTTCGATCCGCGTAATCCGCGTTCTATTCTTACGAAAATGGCGAAGATATGTAGACGCGAAAGAATAGACGCGTAAAACCTGCATTAATGGGAAAGAAAATCGCGGAGTCCGGAAAGTGTGACGCGCAGCTTGTAAATGCCTGTCAGCACGAGCCTTACAGCCGGATCCGTCCCAAAGCGGCTCAAAAAGCCTTCGAAACGTCCCTAAAAACGCTCAAGAAACGTCGAAATGCGTCACAAAAGTGACGTTTTTGCACTTGGAAAACGCACAATTTTGTCTTGGAACGCAACGAACTCTTTCCGCTTTTGCACACAGTCGCCGTTGTCATCCGCACCCGGCCTTCGCCACTCTCGCCGCGTATTCGAATCGCGTCGCGAAGCACCGAATGTAGCCGTGGGTTTCAACCCACGTTGGTCTGTTATACAATTCCAACGTCGTGTCAGCGACGTACGGATAATCTAATGGCTCCTGAATTCGATTCTTTTTTAGAAAACCTTTTTTCCAGACTTTCGGATGATAATTTTTATCAGTCGGAATCTTTAACGCGCTATTTGAGTTTGCCCAGCTCGGATCGGTCAAATGACGAAGCGAATATCGTTGACGCTAAAATCACGTCGGTTCTTATTGAGGGCTAGGATATTTGTCTGGCGAAGTTCAATACAATTTACCGCAGCCTAATCGCAAGCGGACCGATTTCACTGTTCGCATTTCTGAATATCCTCGTCCGTGCTTCGTAGCAGAATCGAAAAACACCGCGACATCAAAACTCGTTGAACATATGCCACAGCTTGCCGACTACATGCGGAGTCAGGGAGCTACTCGTGGGCTTCTTATAGATGGAAAGACAGTTCTCACCTATGAACTGAACGGCGGACAAATCCTCCTCACCGGCGATATCGCGCTCTGGAAAGTGGTCGAAATGTGGCGAGGAGAAAACCTTTTCGCAGTTGGAAAAAAGGGCGTAGAGGCCATCGATCCGCACGACCTCGTTTTATTAAAAGCATTTTGGCAACGATTCAATAAATCAAGTTTTGAGGGCCTTCCCAATCTCATAGATGATCTAACGCTGACAGTAAATGGAGATCTCCATTCGCCTAACGGAAAGACCTGGCCCAGCCTGTCACGAATAAAGATCTACCGACAGTTCGAACCTGAATTCAACGACGCTTTAACCAGCGAATCCGCTCGCGTCATCGCGATGATTGCTCTCGACGTAGAAGCTCAGCTTTCGATTCGGTTGGCAGAGTATGAGACATATGTAATAGAGTAAAATATTTATACCAGCGAAACCGACACCTTTGAACAAAGATTTGAAACCCAGTGGGCATCGATCTTTAGTATGACCAAAGCTTGGCAGATCCCCGAGTCTAAGAGAAATAGTTATAGCTCGAGACTTAGATATAGTTTTCGATTTGGTCACTCAGGTGAGGTTTTAGCCGAGGTCAAAAGAGACATTGCATCGGATATTACCGAACAAAACAATGGTCTTAGTGAAAAATCTAAACGAAGTGATTCTGACCTAAAAAAGGCTATTAAAGAAGTCGGTGAGGTTGTTGACGAGATCGGGCGGATTCGACGTGTCTTTAATCGGAAGCGTGAGCGGCTTTCAAGTCAATACAGACTAGCGATTGACACATACCATTCTTATAAGAAATGGAAAGATAAGGTCGCAACGATGCTTCTAAAGACGAGCGACGCTCGACGGTTGCAACGTGAATTCGCAACCCAGACGGCCTATGTTCTTTTTGTTCGCCTCTTGCTGGTTCGCGTTCTTGAGGACAAAGGTCTCATCAGTCGTATTTTTACTAACGGCGGAATTGTACTTTGGTTTGAGAAGATCGAGGAACAATATTTGAAGCATGCAGAAGGTCGAAGTACCGATTTTCTTATGGGAATGGCTTATGAGTCCGCCCAACATATATACGCCCATTACTATTCGGACGCGTTCGTGTTTGATTGGTATAACGCTGACAGAAATCTGATTGTTCAACTCCTTCACAGACTAGCGGGCTTTGATTTCTCAGAAATAGACCGGGATATAATTGGACATATCTACAGCGGTTATGTACGCAGCGAGCACAAGCACGAAAGTGGGATTGTCCAGCCCCCGTTTGTTACCCCAATTGGAAAGCAAGGGTTTTTGTTAAATTTGGGCCGGGTTTGATCTCGAGTTCTCTCGAAAAGCTAGCTTTT
>JAYVER010000266.1:0-3721 GCA_043748725.1 Chloracidobacterium sp.
TCCTTGCCGGCGCCTTTCATGAGCGGGCTCATCCCGTCAAGTTGGGCCCACCCGTCGATCGGTGCGATGAAAACATAGTCAAATGTATTGCCGATCGCCGGCATCCACACATCACTCCACTTCGCACCGCCTTTAATGATCGCCGGGTTGTACTCGTTCTTTATAAGATTCTCAAACTCCGTCCTCATTTCGGGCTTGATAGTGACGGTCGTGATCATCACTCTGGCGTGCTTAGCGACCATGTCCTTATTTTGCGTGCACACGGGCACCACGAATAAAGCAAATAACGCGCTAAGAACCATCACTGACCGCATTCTGGCGGCTATAAATATTGGGATCGTGTTCATCTTTAAATTCCTCCTAGAAGCTGATGGGTTAAAAAACAAGTGAGAGTGTAATGAGTTTTGGAGCCGGCGATTACCTGAACCAAAACTGTCCGATGAAAACCTGTCTATTTCGTCTGACACCGGAAAGTCTAGCGCACAAACCCGCAAAATAAAACCGTTCGGCTCGCCACTCGGCGATTACTCTGTTCCATTCGGAAATTGTATTGGCTGGAGGACGTCTGCCTGAGGACCTGCAAATAATACTTTGTTTCGCGACACGCAAGTTGGATCGCCTAAAGGGCCCGGCCTAATTTGGTCGGCATGTATGAGGTGAGCGTCATGTCCAGCAGATGGGCTCTCCGGGTAACCCTGTATCATAAGTATCTAATAGAAAAAGGCCGTCGGGTGACGAGACCTTTTGTAATTATCACGCCGCGAGCGGCGTTAGCAGGCTGGCAGCCAGCGTTCCAAGTTACATTCCCATTCCCATTCCACCCATGCCGCCGCCGCCCTTGTTGTCCTAGACGTCAGCGATTTCAGCTTCGGTCGTCGGGTTGAGGCCCCGAAAACTTTACACCTAAACGTCCAGATTCTTAACATCCAGCGCGTTGTCTTCGATGAATTTACGACGGGGTTCGACCTGGTCGCCCATTAGGACGGTGAAGATGTTGTCGGTTTCGATGGCGTCCTCGATGCGGACTTGCAGCATCGTGCGTTTTTCGGGGTCCATGGTGGTTTCCCAGAGCTGTTCGGGATTCATCTCGCCGAGGCCTTTGTAACGCTGGATTGTCAGGTCTTTTTTGGCCATCGCCATTACTTTTTCAAGCAGTTCTTCACGCGAATCGAGGGTGTCGCTCTTGCCGTTTTCGCCAAGGACGAACGGGGCCGGGAAATCGTTTTCAAGGCTTTTTCTAAGCTCGACCGCCTTTTGAAATTCGACATAGCTGGCGAGATTCCAGTCGATCTTGAGCTTTTGACCGTTGGGGTAGGCAATATCGATCTCCCACAGACCGTGTTCATCATCGCTTGTGAGTTCCGTATTGTAACCGGCTGTCGCGAGCCGACCCTCGATCTCGGCCATCATTTCCTGCTCGCTAAATATTTTACGAAGGCGCAAGGGGCCGCGGGAGAGAATACCGTCTTTGCCGGCGAATGCGTCCAGCAGCAGCCGGACAAGCCGCGCATCGCTCAAGACGCGGCGAGCGAGCCGCTCAGAGTAGTTTTTCAGTTCGGTCGTCTGCTCCAAAGCCTTAGACAGCTTGGCTCCTTCGATCGGTTTTGCGTCCGACGTGATATTTACGTCGGTCGTCGCCATCCGCATCAGGTATCGGAACATCGCCTTTTCGTCCTTAATATACTCTTCTTTTTTGCCGCGTTTGACCTTGTAGAGCGGCGGCTGGGCGATGTAAACAAAGCCGTTCTCAAGCAATTCGGGCATTTGGCGGTAGAAAAACGTCAGCAACAGCGTGCGGATGTGGCTGCCATCAACGTCGGCATCGGTCATCAGACATATTTTGTGGTAACGAAGTTTGTTAATATCAAAATCTTCCTTGCCAATTCCGGTGCCGAGGGCTGTTATCAACGCCTTGATCTCGCCGTGGCCGAGCATCTTGTCGAATCGGGCTTTTTCGACGTTGAGAATTTTACCTTTGAGTGGCAGAACGGCCTGGTTTTTGCGGTCCCGGCCTTGTTTAGCAGAACCCCCGGCCGAATCTCCCTCGACGATATATATCTCCGAAAGTGCCGGGTCTTTTTCCTGGCAATCAGCTAATTTGCCCGGCAGCGTGGAACTGCCAAGAGCGCTCTTGCGGACGATCTCGCGGGCCTTGCGGGCCGCTTCGCGGGCACGCGCGGCATCGACTGCTTTGCCGACTATCTTTTTCGCGACAGCCGGATTCTGTTCGAAAAACTCACCCAGCTTTTCGTTCAAAAACGATTCGACCGGGCCTTTGACAGGCGAATTGAGCTTGCCCTTAGTTTGTCCCTCAAACTGCGGCTGCGGTATCTTGACACTGATAATGGCAACGAGGCCCTCGCGAACGTCATCGCCGGAAAGCGTGACCTTCGCGTTTTTTGTCAGACCGGAGCTTTCGGCGTAGTTATTGATCGTGCGTGTGATCGCACCGCGAAAACCCGAGAGGTGCGTGCCGCCGTCAACGGTATTGATGTTGTTGGCAAATGAAAAAATCTTTTCGTCGTAGCTGTCGTTGTACTGCATCGACACCTCGATCGAAAGCTCGTCCGAGATCATCTCAAAATAGAGCGGTTCTTCGTGCAGCGGGCTTTTGTTTTTGTTCAAATGCTTGACGAATTCTGCAATACCGCCCTTGTAATAAAAATCATGCGATTTCTCAGGTTCCTCACGTTCGTCTTTGATATGAATGCGTATGCCCTTATTTAGGAAAGCCTTTTCACGCAGCCGCTCGGACAGTTTTTCAAAGCTGTAAACAGTCGTCTCAAAAATACTCGAATCGGGGCGAAACGTGATCTTGGTGCCGCGTTTTGTTGTTGTTCCTGTCTGTTTCAAAGCTGCGACCGGTATACCGGCCTCAAATTCCATCTCGTGCGTTGCTCCGTCACGCCAAATCTCAAGCCTTAAATATTCGCTCAGAAAATTGACACAGCTCACGCCCACTCCGTGCAGCCCACCCGAAACCTTGTACGAATTAGTGTCGAATTTGCCGCCCGCGTGCAAGATCGTCATCACTACTTCCGCAGCCGACCGGCCTTCCTGCTTATGAATGTCGGTCGGAATTCCCCGGCCGTTATCGACGACCGTGACGGAATTATCCATGTGGATCGCAACGTCGATAGTGTCGCAATAACCCGCAAGCGCCTCGTCAACCGAATTATCTACAACCTCGTAAACCAAATGATGCAGCCCGATCTCGCTGGTCGAGCCGATATACATAGCCGGCCGCTTGCGCACCGCGTCGCGTCCCTCGAGAACCGTTATTTGATCTGCTCCGTATTCTTGTTTTGCTTTAGCCAATTTATATTAACCTCTGAATTTCAAACCTCAATTTTTACAATCTCGCCTAACCGAAAGCACCAGAATCGAAATCGGTAACTCACTTACATTCTGTTGATACTCGATGTTTTTATCGACCGTAATCAAAACGTCAAAATCCTTGCCAGCGGCTTTGATTAAGGCTCCATTCTTCAGGCTTTTGTAGCCAGCCTCTTCGATAGTCGAAACATTGTGGCCTCGAAACTCTTTTCGCAACGGTCTCGGAACGCATTCATCAAGCAACAACTTCATGATCGGCGAACACCTTCACTTTTAAGAGCTCAAGTACCCCTACGGCTTGATACCGTGCGACAGACGGAAAATGGTCGAGAAACACGTCCAGGCTATCGCCTCCCTCCAAATAATCGAAAAGATGCTGGATCGG
>JAYVER010000267.1:0-25938 GCA_043748725.1 Chloracidobacterium sp.
CAAACTCGCATTACGCGATTTCAGCGGAAATTTTGGGACTGTGGACGGGCCTGGCGGACTGCGCATTTTCGATAGCGACGGAAATCTCATCACTTGGTACTTAAGTGGATCTACACAGAAATTCGCCTACGACGATCATGGTCGAGCCATTGAAAAATCTCAATTGCAAAGCGGCAATATTGAAAGGGTTACGAGATATGAATATGTAACTGACAGTCATGGGAATTGGATTAAACAACTCTGCTTTGCACGTTTTCCAAACTCGGCTGGTGTTGATCCAAATCGCTGGTTTGAAGAGGAGTCATACTATCGCGAGGTTACCTATTACGAGTAAGAATGAAACTATCACCAACAGAAATATTTAAGGGTAAGAAGATCTTTTTCATCGGCGGGACGGGCTTTGTGGGGAAGGTCACGTTGTCGATGCTGCTGCATAATTTTCCGAATATCGGGAAAGTTTATGTGACGGTGCGGGCGAGGGACGTCAAGGAGTCGAATATTCGATTCTGGACGACAATTGTTACGTCGCCGACGTTCGATCCGCTGCGCGAGAAATACGGGGATGGGTTTGAGGATTTTATTAAATCCAAGGTCGTTCCGGTAAACGGCGATGTCGGGAATGAGTATCTCGGGCTCGACGAGGCGGCCGCGAAAAAGATAATGCGTGACACCGACATCATTATTAATGGTGCCGGTAACGTGACGTTTAACCCGCCGCTTGAGAGCGCCCTCAGGACGAATGTGGTTGGCTCGAACAACATCATCAAGATGGCGCGCCTCATGAAAAAGCCGCGTCTTGTTCACGTCTCGACTTGTTTTGTGGCGGGCAAACGGTCGGGGCCGATCTGGGAAAACGAGCCGGTTGTTGGTTATTTTCCGCGAAAGGACGAGCTTGTCGGAACGATTTTCGACGTTAATCGCGAGGTCGAGGACTGCGCTCGTTTGTCAGAACAGGCTCGGCAAGAGGCTGACGACGCCGTGCAGGCGGCAAAGTTTCGCGAGCTGGCTCGTTGTCGCTTTATCGAAGAGGGCCGCGATCCGGACGACGAAGCCGAGCTGAAATCCGCGATTTTCCGCGAACGCAAAATGTGGGTCCGCGAGCGGACGACCGAGCTTGGTGCCGAGCGTGCAGAATATTGGGGCTGGACGAATATCTACACATATTCGAAATCGCTCGCCGAGCAGATCATCGCCCAGCAGGACGATATTGTTAAGGTGCTTGTGCGGCCGTCGATCGTCGAATCTGCGAATCAGTATCCGTTCCCTGGCTGGAACGAGGGCTTTACAACGACCGCACCGCTGATTCTGATCGCGCTTCGCGGGCAGCCAATCATTCCGGTCAATGAAAAACTTGTCTTAGACATAATTCCGGTCGACATGGCCTCGGGAGCGATACTCGCGGCGGCGATGAATGCGCTTGTCGATCCGAATCCTCCGTTGGTTTTTCAAGCGTCATCGGGCGATTCGAATCCGAACGATATGAAGCGTATCGTCGGTCTCGTCGGCCTCTACAAACGCCAACACTACGAAGATAAAAAAACTGGCAATAAGCTCGTAAACAAGCTCGCCGGAATGGTTGAGACCCAAACGGTTACGAATCGGACGTATCATCTCGCGTCCGCACCTATGCTCAACAAACTGGCGCGTCGGGCGGATAAGCTGCTTGATAAAGCAAGTCCGCGTTGGGGCGGCGGACGGATAGGCAACATTGTCTCCGACCTGCAAAAATCTGTCGAATCGTTTGATCAGGCGACGCAAGAAACGATGGATGCTTTCGCGATGTTTAAGCCCTTTATGATCGATAACGAGTATTTGTACCGCTCGGACAACATGCGTGCCCTTCAGTCGCTCATCAAGGAAAAGGAGAAAGATCTGCTGCCATGGTATCCCGAGCGGCTCGATTGGTACGATTATTGGCTGAATGTCCATTTTCCGGGGATGCGAAAATGGGTACTGCCGCAGCTCGAAGAGGATCTGAAGATACAGGAGCGGCGCTCTTACACCTACAAGGATCTGCTCGATCTATTTGACACCTCGGTCAAGCGTTTCCCGACGCGAGTCGCGATGCGGATCGAACGTAACGGCCGCAAGGAGCAGTACACGTTCGAGGACGTTAACGAATTGACGCTGCGTGCTGCCGGGTTCCTTGCCAAGAATGGGGTTAAGGCTGGTTCGCGAGTCATCCTGTTCTCAAACAACATGCCCGAATGGGGAATGACGTATTTCGGCATACTGAAGGCCGGTGCAACGGCTATACCTATTGATCCGGCTTCGTCGGTCGATGAAATTATTGCATTTGCAAAAGCGGGCGAGGCATCGGCGATCGTCGTGTCGCCGAAATTGGCGGATGAGAATCCGGAGCTTGAAGGGAAATTGGCGGAGGCTTGGAGAGCGGACACTCCTGTCCGCATGAGTGCGAAGCACGAAAAGAAAATCGCGGCAGACGACAATGCGGACAGGAGTGTCCGCTCTCCGGTATGGACATTCGATGACGTATTTGAGATCAAGTCGGAGACCGAGGAAGCGAAACGAAATGCATTGCTGCCTGACAAGATTCATTCGACCTCTGTCGCATCGCTGATCTTTACATCCGGCACGACTGGTACGCCGAAGGCAGTAATGTTGTCGCATAAGAATTTCGTTAATATGATCTCAATGCTCTCGTCAGTGCTCGATATGGACATCACGGATGGCGTGTTGTCCGTGCTGCCAATGCATCATACATTCGAGTTTTCGGCTGGTTTCCTGACACCGTTTTCAAACGGTACACAGATCACATATCTCAACGAACTCACTGCCGAGGACCTGTCACGAACCATCGAGAACGGCCACGTAACGGGCATGGTCGGCGTTCCGGCTCTTTGGGAGATGCTGCACAGACGGATCAAGACGCGGCTTCGCGAAAAAGGTGATTGGATAGCAGACATGGCCGACAACCTGATCGAATTTAACGCCTGGATACGCGACAACACGCCGTTTAATCTTGGCCCGATCGTGTTTTTCCCGATCCATCAGGGCATGGGCGGCAAGATGCGGTATCTCATTTCCGGCGGTTCCGCATTGAGCGAAAAAGTGCAGAAAGACCTGCACGGCCTTGGGTTTACCGTGCTTGAGGGTTACGGTCTGACGGAATCTTCGCCGGTTCTGACCGTTGCGCGTCCCGGCAATAAATTACTGAGAGGCAGCGTCGGCAAACCGCTTCCCGGTGTCGAGGTCAAGATCGACAAGCCGGATGAGAACGGCGTCGGCGAAGTTTTGGCCCGCGGCCAAAATGTGATGGTCGGTTATTACAACAATGAAAAAGCGACCGATGCCGTTCTGACTGACCGATGGCTGAAAACGGGCGATCTTGGGAGGCTTGATGAGGACGGAAATCTTTTTATTGTTGGGCGTTCAAAAGATGTAATTATCGACTCAAACGGCAAGAATATTTACCCCGACGAGATCGAGGACCACTATGGCAAGTCATCTTTTATCAAAGAGATGAGCGTCGTCGGCTTGCCCGATGACGGCGGCGGCGAGAAGATCGCGGCGTTGGTCGTGCCGGATTACGAACACGACATCGCCCTTGCTCGTGCCGAGGTGAATAAGCGGATCGAGCTGCATTTTCGTGAGATTTCAGCCTCTCTTGCGTTTTTCAAACGCATCAAAGTTCTGCACATCACGCCGTTCGAACTGCCGCGAACCGCGACCCGCAAGGTAAAACGGCCTGAAGTGATCGAGATGCTGCATACGCTCGAAGATCGTTCGAAATCAAAGACAAAGACGGTCGTCGAGGCAAAAGGAGACGACAACGCCGTTTGGATCCGCAAGATCGTCGCGAGCGTCTCAAACCGACCGCTTTCGGATGTCGTGATGGAGGATAAACTTGCCGACCTTGGTTTCGATTCGCTGATGTTTGTCGAACTGCAGGCGGCGGTCGAGGACGCCGGTGGCCGCGTCGCTTCGCCGGATACGCTGAATGAAGTTCAGACCGTGCGCGAGTTGCTGACGGCTGTAGCTCGCGTCGATAAATCGAAAAAACTTGTTGACGAGCCAAAGACGGAGGAGAAAAAGGACGATGACGACATCGTTATACCTTCGATTGTGCGGCGGCTAGGGAATTCGCTCGTCGATTTTGCGACCGACACGCTTTATGACGGTGTTTTGAATACAAAAATCGAGGGCGAGTCTAATGTGCCGCAGCACGTCAATTTTATCGTCGCTCCGAATCATACCTCGCACATCGATACTGGTCTCGTGAAGAAAGCTCTCGGCAAGGACGTAGCCGAGCAGACCGTGGCGGTCGCGGCGGCGGATTATTGGTTCGACACAAAATACAAGCGTGCGTATATGAATAATTTCACGACCCTTGTACCGATCGAACGCACTGGTTCCTTACGTCAATCGCTTCGTCACGTCACGCAAATACTGAGCGAAGGCTACAACGCGCTCATTTTCCCCGAAGGCGGCCGACAGGAATCTGGACAGATCGCCGAGTTCAAACCCATAATCGGCTATCTTGCGCTGAATCAAAAGATCGGGATTTTACCGATATATATATGGGGGACGTTTGACGCTTTTCCAAAGGGAACGATCATTCCAAAAGGCAGCAGCATCGGAGCAAAGGTCGGGGCAAGGGTCGGCAGATTTTTAGAATACGACGAGCTGAAAGCAATGACCGACGGCGTTCCAAACACCGAGGCCTATCGTCTGATCGCCGCCCGTGTCCAGCACGAGATCGAGAATATGCGCGATGGCAAACGTGACAAATTTGATGTTGAGGCTATCCGAAAAGTGTGGAAGGCCGAGCGGCGGAAATCTCGGAAACAGGAGCCGGTGATAGATAATTAGTTGACGATTTTTGAGTATATGTGCATAATGCTGTACAGGTGATACATTATGAGAGTTATAACAGCAACATCTGCACGAGCCAATTTATTTGGCCTTATTGACAGAGTGGCCGACGAGCATGAGGAAGTGATGATAACGACAAAGCGAAATAATGCTGTATTGATTAGCGAGGAAGATTGGCGGGATATCCAGGCAACCCTGCACCTTTCGTCCGATCCAGTTGTTCGCGAGTCGATTCTCGATGCCGCAAATACGCCGGACGACGAGTTTCTTTCTGAAGAAGAATTTATGCGGCAGCTTAATGAGGATGATAAAGAGTGAGTGATTGGACACTGATCTTCGAAAAGCGGGCGCTGAAAGACGCAAAACTTCTTCGACAAACCAATCTGTGGACGCGGACCCAATCACTTTTCGATGTTATCCGTCGGAATCCCTTTCAGAATCCGCCGCCATACGAAAAGCTGCAAAGCGAGTTTCGGGGCATGTATTCGCGTCGAATCAATATTCATCACCGACTGGTGTACCAGGTAAAAAAGGATGAGAAGATAGTACGGATCCTCCAAATGTGGACCCATTATGAATAAGAGTCTGAGTCAGTTTGTCGTTGTTTTATTTCTTTTGCCTCTGGCAGTCTTTGCTCCCACTTACGCCCAAGCTGTCGATCAAAAGAAAATGGCTGCGGCGGTCAAGGCCGAATTTCTCCATGCATGGACCGGCTACAAGCAATATTGTTGGGGCCACGACGATCTCAAACCGATCAGCAAGACATGTCGCGATTGGTATGGCCAGAGCATCCTGATGACGCCGGTGGATTCGCTGGACTCGTTGTATTTGCTGGGTTTTAAGAAAGAAGCGGATGAGACGCGGGAATATATTGTCAAAAACCTCTCTTACGACAAGGACATTACGGTTCAGAATTTTGAGATCACTATCCGCGAGCTTGGCGGGCTGCTGTCGAGCTATGAGATCACGGGCGATAAGCGACTGTTGAATCTCGCTGATGACCTCGGGCGGCGGTTGCTGCCTGTTTTTGACTCGCCGACGGGGATGCCGTACAGATTTGTAAATCTGAAAACAGGCAAAACTCGTGATCCGATCTCAAATCCGGCTGAGACAGGAACGCTGTTGATGGAGTTTGGAACTTTGAGCAAACTGACTGGCAAGCCGATCTACTACGAAAAAGCTAAACGGGCGTTGGTCGAGACTTACAAACGCCGTTCGCCGATCGGGCTTGTCGGCACCGAGATCAATGTTGAGACGGGCAAATGGACCAATACCGACAGCCATGTCGGCAGTGGAATCGATTCGTATTACGAATATCTGCTCAAAAGCTCGATCCTTTTCAACGACGCCGATTGTCAATCGATGTGGGTGGATTCGATTTCCAAGATCAATTCCTACCTGGCCGATGAAGGCCAGAATATGAGCAAGAAAAATGTGAATGGACCAGCGATCGTCGGCGACCTGTGGTACGGTCATGCGGACATGAATACCGGTAAACGCACGGCAAGGACCTCAGGGGCGCTCGATGCATTCTTTCCGGCCGTTCTGGCGCTCGATGGCGATCTTAATCGTGCCCGCGCGCTGCAGGACTCGATGTTCAAAATGTGGCAGCTCAACGGCATCGAGCCGGAAGAGATCGACTACGTGACGATGAAAATCGGCAACGCGGGCTACCCGCTGCGGCCGGAAATCGTCGAATCGACATACTACTTGTATCACTACACCAAAGACCCGAAATATCTGGCGATGGGCAAACAGATGTTTGACGATTTTGTGAAATACTGCCGCACGGATGTCGCTTACGCAGGACTGAAAAGCGTGATGACGAAAGAAAAAACGGACTACATGCACAGTTTTGTGTTTGCTGAGACGTTTAAGTATTTTTACCTGCTGTTCGCACCGGAAAAGACTTTGGATTTTAAGAATGTAGTGTTCAATACCGAGGCTCATCCGATCCGGCGGACTTGGTAAGGGGATTTTCACCGCGGAGACGCAGAGACGCGGAGAGATTTAGAGATTTATTGATTTTGTTTTCTCTGCGTCTCAGCGTCTCTGCGGTTAAGAATTATGGCAAAGACAAAAGCATTAGCGAAAACAGAAAAAAAAATTCTCATAACCGGCGGGACCGGATTTTTGGGTGCGCATATTGTCAAGCAGTTTCTGGATGCGGGCGAAAAGAACCTGAAAGCAATGGCCTCGCGCGTACCGGAATGGATGAAGGACGCTGGCGTCAAGGCGGTTGAAGGGTCGGTGACGAGTCGCGACGATGTTGCCAAGGCTTGCAAGAATGTCTCAGCGATATTTCATCTGGCGGGTAAGGTTTCGCGCGACAACGACGATGCCATGTCGATGAACAACGTCCATCTCAACGGCACGCGTCTGCTATGCGAAGCGGCAACTGAGGCCGGTGTGCAGACGATGATCCTCGCGTCGTCAAGCGGGACTATCGCCGTGAGCGAGGACGAGCAGGTTTTTGACGAGACGTTTCCGCAGCCGGTCGGTGTGTTCACTCGTTGGGCATATTACGCTTCGAAATATTATCAGGAGCGAGCGGCGCTTGAAAATTTTGACGGCGATGGCCGAAAGCTGGTTATCATGAATCCGTCGCTGCTGCTCGGGCCGGATGACGAGCGCCTTAGCTCGACAAAGCCGGTGCTGGATTTTCTCGCCCGCAAAATTCCATACAGTCCGGGCGGCGGGCTGAATTTCGTCGATGCCCGCGACGCGGCGGCGGCGTTTATACGGGCTTTGGAGAAGGGAAGGCATCAGGAGAAGTATCTGCTAGGGGCTGCGAATATGACGTTCGAGCAGTTTTTTAGCAGACTCGCGCGGCTCAGCGGAGTTTCGGCTCCGATGTTGAAAGTCCCGAAAAAGCTGGCGATAGCCGGTTCGAGCATTCTCAGCTCGGTTTATAAGAATTGGGGCAAGGCCTCACCCGTGATGCCGAATGAGGTCGAGCAGGCCGAGTATTTCTGGTATTTCGATTCGACAAAAGCCGAAGAGGAACTTGGTTTTGCACCGCGCGACCCGCAGGAAACGCTGCAGGACACGATCACCTATTTACGTGAGAGTTTCCTTGGCGAAGGTGTTTTTTCCTGATGCCGCAGGCCCGCATGTGGTAAGGGCGAATTGTCTCACGCTTCTACTACGTGCGGGCTTGCGGCAAAAAAACTTCCCGATCAAGACACTTCTCCATCATCCTTTTTGCCGACTGCTCGATACAGAAAATACAAAATTAATCCGACTGCGGCTGCAACGATCACGGCCAGGCCTTCTTTTGCATAATCGACATTAGTCAGCAGCCAAACGATTAGCAGCAACGACAAAACGGGCGCCGCAATGCCGAGCGGAGCCGAAAACTCCGCCTTTGGCAAATCCTTACGCCCTCTAAACACCGGCAACGCACCGCATGTCGCGGCGTAGACAATAAGGCGGGTGATCGTGCTGATGGTCAGAGCGGTGACAAACGACGATTGAATGGTGAACACAAGAATCGCGATGGCTGTAATTGCTATCGACACATGCGGCGTGCGAAACCGCGAGTGGGTTCCAGCAATTATTGACGGCAGTTCGCCTTGCTCGGCGATGGCAAAGGGCATTCGCGAGCCGACGAGAAAGCCGCTGTTCAGATTGCCGAGGATCGAGATTATTGCACCGAGCGTTATGAATCCGGCCCCATACGGGCCCATGAATACGACAGCGGCGTCGGCGAGCGGGCGTTCGGATTTGGCGATTTCAGGCAACGTGCCGACAGAGACAGTCTGTACGAGCAGGTAGATCGTTACCACGATCAGCATTCCCGTTAAAATGGCGAACGGAACATTTCGCTGCGGATTTTTGGTCTCGCCGGCGGTGACAACGGTATTTTCAAAGCCGACGAATGCGTATATCGTCAGCAATACCGCCGAAGCAAACGTGCTGTACGTCGGAACCGCGTCAAAATGAAAATTCGCAGGCTGTATATAAAACAGTCCGACCGCCGCGAAAACCAGCAGCGGTATGACTTTGCCGAATGTGAAGATATTCGTCAATATCGCCGATGGGCGGACGCCGATGAAATTTACAAACGTAAACGCGAGCACGACGAATAAGATAATGCTGATCCGTAAGCTTCCTTCGTTAGCGCCGGGCACGAAAAATCCTATATACGCGAGCATCAGGTTGCAGTTGGCGGCGAATGTGACAATCCGCACGATCCATGCCAGCCAGCCTATCTCAAAACCGGCGACCGAGCCAAACGCTGTCTTTGCATAGAGATACATGCCGCCGGTCTCGTGAAACCGGCTGCTGACCTCGGCAAAACACAACACGATCACCGCGATGATGACGGCGCAGAATATGAACGCAAAAATGCTGTAGCTGCCGATCAATGCGGCGACTTTGGACGGCAGGCCAAATATCCCGGCACCGATTATCGAGTTGATGGTTATCGCCGTCAGGTCCCAGCGTCCGATGCCTCGTATCAGTTTTTCTTCGCTCATTGTGTTCGGAATGCTGCCGCTTGGTATTTCGCGCCGCTTTTCGTTTATACTCTTAAAACCGTAGCACGTAAAGAATTGAGAGGTTATCTGATGATCGTATTTAAACGGATCGTTTTTAGTCTTGGCCTGATTTTGACGTTATCCATTGTATTTTTGGGCCAAAAAAAAGTGAAAGGCGGTGAGATTATTGTTCCTAAAGCGTACAAGCCGCCGGTTATCGAGAACTCGGTCCCACTCCAGAACATTTTGAATATGGCGGTTAGCGATGTCGTCTCTTCAAAGGGCTTGAAGCCCGAAGAAATTGCCGCCACCTTGATCGACCTGAGCGATCCCAACAAATTTCAGATGGCTGAGGTTCGCGGCGGCTCACGCATTTATCCTGCGAGCGTGGTCAAGATGTTCTATCTCGCGGCTTTGGAGCGACAGCTTGAGGACGGCCAGGTAACGATGACGCCCGAGCTGACACGCGGCGTTCGCGACATGATAGTCGATTCATCTAACGAGGCGACGCAATATATTTTGGACGTGATAACCGAAACATCGAGCGGGGCCGAATTGCCGCCTAAGCAGTTTGAAGCCTGGCAATATAAACGAAATCGCGTCAACCGCTATTTTGCGGCAATGGGTTACACAAATATCAACGTCAACCAAAAGACATTTTGCGAGGACGCCTACGGCATCGAGCAGCAATCGCGAAATTACAAAAGCGAGAATCGCAACGCGCTCACGACCAACGCAACAGCGCGTCTGCTCGCCGAAATCGTGACAGGCCGCATCGCGACCCCGACGCGAACATATCAGATGATGACGCTCTTAAAACGCGATCCTTTTTCCGATAGAAAAGGCGATGATGACCAGGCACATGATTTTACGGGTAAATTATTGATAGACAGGAAGATGACAGACGCCAGACTGTGGTCAAAAGCCGGCTGGACGAGCAAATCAAGGCACGACGCGGCCTATATCGAGACGGCCGACGGACTGAAATTTGTGCTCGTCGTCTTTACAGAAAATCATTCGAACGAAAAAGAAGTGATTCCAATGATCGCGGGGAAAATTATAGATAGTTTAAGAAAGAATTGAGGAGTCAGGGTCAGAACCGGGAGCGGTAGCGACTGGGCTCTTACGAGGCGGGGCTTGCATACTGCGCGCATAGGAGAGAACCACCCCGTCTGCCGAAGCGGCATCCACCCCTCCTTCGTAAGGAGGGGGGCCAGACAAAAACACCTGTGTACACGGAGTAAGATACTCGCCGCAAAACGTGCAAAAACGCTTAGTCAAACCGACACCTGGAGTTTATAACAATGAAAAAAATAATTCTGATCATCGTAATACTGATAATCCCGGTCTTCGCATTTGCGCAAGGCTCGTACAAACAGCCGCCGAAGGAGATAATGGACGTGTTGAACGCTCCGGCGATACCAAATACGTCTGTTTCGCCGACGCATGACAAGATCGCGCTGCTTGAGCCGCTGCGATATCCGCCGATCTCCGAGCTTGCACAGCCGATGCTGCGGATCGCGGGGCTTCGTATTAATCCAAACACCAACGGGCAGCATCGGCAGCCGTATTCGCTCAAACTGACGTTAAAAAATGTGTCGGATGGGAAAGAGACGCAGGTCGTGTTTCCGCCGGGAGCACAATTGTTCGCAACGCAGTGGGCTCCGGACGGAAAACACATTGCGGTCGCTAATCAAACACCCGCCGGCATCGAGCTGTGGATCGTCGATACGGCCACGGGCAAAGCGCAGAAAATAAAAAACGTTAGTCTCAACACGACATTAGGCGGCATTAGTTGGGAAGACTCGCATACGATCTCGGCGATGCTCGTGCCCGCAAAACGCGGCCCCGCGCCGGCGGATCAAAATCTCACGCCGACCGAGCCGAATATTCAGGAAACCTCCGGCCGCACGGGCGCAGTTCAGACATTTGAAGACCTGCTCAAAAGCCCGAATGACGAGCGTTTGTTCGAATATTACTGCACTTCCCAGATCGCTTTGATCGACATCAGCGGCAAGATACGCGAGATCGGCTCACCCGCGATCAATGACAACGCGGATTTCTCACCCGACGGAAAATACGTCCTCGTTCAGCGTATCGAGCGGCCATTCTCTTACCAATATCCGTATGAGCGATTTCCGCGAAAGGTCGAAGTTTGGGATATGAGCGGCAAATCGGTCGCCACGGTCGCGAATATTCCGCTGCAGGATAATCTGCCCGTTCAGGGTGTGCAAACCGGCCCACGAGCAATTAATTGGATACCGACCGAGCCGTCAACCTTGATGTGGGCCGAGGCTCTGGATGGCGGCGACCCGCGTAAGAAAGTAACGCCGCGAGATAAGCTGATGAAATTTGCCGCTCCGTTTGCGGGATCGGCGACCGAGCTTTTGAAGGTCGAAAACCGTTATCAGGGACGGCAATTTGGCGAGAAAGACGGCTTGATGTGGTTTACCGACGTCAATCGCGACACTCAGCATCGGCGTGTTTTCATGACTGACTACCGAAATCCTACGGACATCAAAATGATCTCCGATCTAAATGTAAACGACCGGTACAAAGACCCCGGTAATCCGGTGACAAAACAACTCGCAAACGGCTCAAACGTAATACGGCAGAATGGCGACGATATATTTCTTGCCGGAACGGGTGCGTCACCTGACGGAGACCGCCCATTTCTCAGGCGAATGAACCTCAAAACAATGAAAACAGACGAGATATTTCGTTCGAGCAAGGACGAATACGAAACTGTTGTCGCAATAAGCGACGATATTGGTTCGCAATTTATAAGTCGAAAAGAGTCGAGCGCTGAGCCGCCAAACCTGCATCTTCATCAGGTCTGTCTGCCCAATACACAGTGCCTTGCCGTCTTGGACCGAAAACTGACGGAATTCAAAGAACCGACGCCGCAGCTACGCGGCATAAAGAAGCAACTCGTCAAATACAAACGGGCCGACGGCGTTGATCTCTCGTTCACGCTCTACTTGCCGCCGGGCTATAAAGAGGGAACGCGTCTACCGACGGTTGTTTGGGCGTATCCGCTGGAATTTACCGATAATTCGACGGCGGGGCAGGTTTCAGGTTCGACAAGCCGGTTTACTCAGATCAGCGGCTACTCACATTTATTTTTTCTGCTAGAGGGCTACGCCGTGATGGATAATACGACGATGCCTATTGTCGGCGATCCGCTGACGGTCAATGACACATTCGTTAAACAGCTCGTCGATTCCGCTCAGGCGGCTATCGACAAAGGCGTCGAGTTGGGCGTTGTCGATCGGATGCGCGTTGGCGTCGTCGGACACAGCTATGGTGCATTTATGACCGCCAATCTGCTTGCGCATTCACAGATGTTTCGCGCCGGCATCGCCCGCAGCGGTGCTTACAACCGGACGCTGACGCCCTTCGGATTTCAATCGGAACGCCGCAATTTCTGGGAGGCTCCGGAACTCTATGAAAAGGTTTCGCCTTTCTTTTACGCCGATAAGATCAAAGACCCGCTCCTGATGATCCACGGCGAAGCCGACAGCAACCAAGGCACATTCCCGATCCAGTCCGAGCGCCTCTTCGCGGCCATGAGCGGCCTCGGCGGCACGGCGAAACTCGTCATGCTCCCGCTCGAAGCGCATGGGTACGCCGCCAAAGAATCGACCGAGCAGGTGCTCTTCGAGATGGTCAATTGGTTCGATAAATATGTGAAAAACGCCAAACCGCGTGATGTGAAAAGCGTCAGCGGCAAATGATTCGACCTTGGTCTATTGTACATCACTAACTTCGATCAACGGGCCGGGGTCGCCGAAAGCCAGTTGCGAATCGAAGTTTGATAGATCGGTGCCATTACGCAAAAATTCTTCGGCGGTTGCGGCGTCGACGGGACGTGAAAAAAGGTATCCCTGACCCGTTTTGCAGCCGAGGATGCGTAATAATTCGAGTTGCTGTCTTGTTTCGATGCCCTCAGCGACGACCTCGATATTGAGATTTTCGCCGAGCATCAGGATTGTCTTTACGATAGCTCCGCTTTTTTTGTCGTCACCCATTATTTTAATAAACGAGCGGTCGATCTTGAGACGCTCGAACGGGAACCGCTGCAAATAGCTCAGGCTGGAATAGCCTGTACCAAAATCATCGGTTGACAGCTCGACGCCAAGCTCGTCGAGCTCGCACAGCACTTTGAGAGCTTTCTCGCTGTGTTCCATGACCGTGCTTTCCGTTACCTCGAGCTTTAATTGGCTGGCGTCGAGACCGGTGGTGAATAGGACGTCCTTTACCTGCGAAGTGAGCGTCGGGTGCATCAATTGTTTTGCCGAAAGATTGACGCTGATCGAGAGCGGGAATGAATATCTCTGCTGCCAGTCGGCGGTTTGCCGGCACGATTCTTCCAGGATCCATTTACCGATAGGAATTATGAGGCCGGTTTCTTCGGCGACGCTGACAAATTCACCCGGCGTGACGAGGCCGTGTAATGGATGCCGCCACCGGATCAGTGCCTCAAATTCCTGCACTCGGCCGGTCGCGAGATCGACGATCGGCTGGTACAAAACCTCAAATTCATTGCGTTCAACTGCGTGACGAAGATCGGTCTCGACTTGCAGCAGATTCATGTTGCGGACATGCATCTCCTGGTCAAATATCTCGTAACGCGCCTTGCCCGATTCTTTTGCACGGTACATTGCGGCGTCGGCGTCGCGCAAGAAATCTTCGGCTTGACGTTCCACATTGCTTGAGACGACTACTCCGATACTGGCAGTCGTAAAGACCTCATAATTATCGATCTTGAACGGCTCCGAGATTCTGCTCTGCAGACGTTCGGCGATCTTTGTCACCTCGCCCATTTCGCCGCTGCGGTTGAGCAGAATCGTAAATTCATCGCCGCCTAAGCGTGCGACAACGTCGCCGGGACGCACACATGCAATAAGACGTTCTGAAATCGCGATCAATAATTTGTCGCCGACCGCGTGGCCGAGACTGTCGTTTATCAGCTTGAAACGATCCAGATCGAGAAACAGGACGGCGAACTTCGCATTGTTATTGCCGCTTGACCGCTCGACAGCTTGTTTCAGATGATTCATGAACGCCACGCGGTTTGGCAAATCGGTCAGCGTGTCGTGTAGGGCATAATAACGCAGTTTTTCTTCGGCCTGATTTCGCTCCGTTATATCGCGGAAGCAGCAAACGCGGCCGACCGGAACGCCCTCCATAAACTGCGGCTGGGAATACCGTTCGTAGATGCGGCCGTCCTTTAGTTTCACGACCTCGTTCAAAGTTGACATCGGGTCGGCGTAGATTAGATCCAGATTCTCGACAAATCCTTCGGTCTCGGCCATTTGTTCAACGATGTGCTCAACGAGCCTGTCGCCGTCCTTGGTTTCGATAATTACGGGATCGATTTGCCACATTTCAATGAATTTCTTATTGCAGGTGACAATATTCCGGTCGAGGCTCATAACGACGATGCCATCGGCGGTCGATTCGAAGGTAGAAGCAAATAGCGAGAGCGTATTGTGGAGAGAGACTTCGGTTTGCCGCCGGGCCGTAATGTCGCGTCCGATTCCCTGCACGCCCACGGGAAGTCCGTCGGATACGATCAGGCGGATGCTGAGCTCCAACGTCACGCGGCGGCCGTCTTTCGCGATTATCTTAAGTTCGTCAGTCGTTGGACGCTCTCCCGTAACTTTTCTTACGGTCATCGTCCTTGCAATCTCGATAAACTCGGGGGCAACGATCTGTCCAAGATTCATTTTCAGTATTTCTTCCCGCGAGTAACCCGTAATGACCTCACCCGCGCGGTTTAGCGATGTAAAATTGCCATTCAAATCGTGGGTATAAATCAGGTCGTTGGCATTTTCAAAGAGGTCGCGGTAACGCTCTTCGCTTTTACGTTTAGTCTCTTCGGCTCGTTTGCGCGTCGTAATATCGCGGGCGATCCCCTGAACCGCGACCGCGACACCGTCTTTAGTGATTATGCTGCTGTTCACCTCGAGAGCGAACCGGGTCCCGTCTTTCTTAATGCAGTTAACCTCGTAGACGGTTTGGCTTGTGGGATCGACGATTTTCATTGAGAGCTTTCGCCTTATCAGTTTCAGATGCTCGGGGGCGATGATATCTGTCATATTCATTGACAGAACTTCTTCCCGCGTGTAGCCAATGATCTGTTCCGCAGCCTGATTTATCGAGATGTAATTGCCATCAAGGTCATGGACGTAAATGATGTCACTCGCATTTTCGAAAAGCTGGCGGTAACGGGTCTCACTTTCTATCAGAGCGTCGGTGGTCCTCTTCTGTTCGGTTACATCCTGCCATGTAACCATGCCGGCAAATATTTCAGAGGTTTCGTCGCGGACGGGAAGAACGCTTATTCGCAACGCGCGATCTCCGCTTTCGACATCGATGTTAAAATGCTCGCCTCTCAATGCGCGTTCGTAATAGTCTGACCATTCGGCTGCGATCTCGGGCGAGAAAACTTCCCACAGAGTGCGGTCTTCGAACATTTCCGACGTCCAATCATGATTTTTTAATTGTTCGCCGTCAGCCAGCGTATATCGGAGATCGTGGTCAAAGAGCAGCACTGCTGTTTTCGGAATTGTGCGGGCGAGCGTGCGGTACAGCAGCTCGCGTTTTTGCAGTTCGAGCACGGCCAGTTTACGATCGGTGACATCCAGGATAACGCCTTGCCAGCAGATCGGCTTGCCGGCTTTGTCCTTAATAAAACAGCTTCTGTCGCGGACCCAGAACAGCGTTCCGTCCTTGCCCACGATGCGATACTCAAAATCGATACCCTCGCCCGCAGCCATCGCATTTCTCGTCGCGGTTAGGATGTGGTCGCGATCCTCTTCGTGAATAACGCGAACCCAGATATCCGGATCGGTCATCCAATCTTCATAGAGATAGCCAAATTTCTCGACCGTCTTGCTGATATAGATCGGAGTGTGCGGAGATGTAGGCTCGACCGCATAGAACATGACAGGCAAGTTCTCAATAAAACTGCGAAACGTACTCTCATCGCTTCCATTTTCGTATTGGCTAACAACCGTCTCGGAAGCCATTCGGGAGGGATGCAAGGAGTATTTTTCCACAGCTTGTTCGGTCTTGTCGATTGGCGATTTTTTTGCCATAAACGGCGGCTTAAGACAAATCAAAAAGCATCTGTCATAAGTGAGATGTAATATTGCGTGGTCAACGCAGAAACATCCTATATAAACGAATTGAAAACAGGCTAATCTTGAAGATTTACTGATGGCGGAGTAACACAGACATGTTAAAACATTTTTAACGCCTACTTCATATTATCATTTGTAGACGAGTCATGGCTATCTTTTTTTCAGGTCGTTCAGAGTGCGCGATTCATCGCGTTCCTTTATTTACGACGCTAATCTATACGCGATAAGATCGCGCACCCGGAACGGGAATAAGAACGCTATGAATCGCGCGCTCTGAACTCAGAGCCTCAAGGTGTTTCGACCCCTCAATTTCACGATTTAAACAAAACAGGCTAAACTACTCGCAAATCAGACCAATTATCCAAAAAAATATGAAAAAAGTAACTGTAATTTTGCTGGTGTTGTCCTTTAGTTTCGCGGCATTTGCTCAAACAATGCCAAAGGACGCCGATCCGAAGCTTTGGGAACGCGCCTTGCAGATCCATCGCAAGGCGATCGTTGTTGACGGGCATAACGATATTCCTTCGCCGTTGACGGATGACGATTTTGACTTGGCGACAGCCAGCACGGGACTGATCCACGTGACTGACGGCACGCCGTATCACTCTGATCTTGCCCGCTTTAAGGCGGGCGGCATTACCGGCGAATTCTTCTCGATCTACGTCGGCGGCGATACGTGGAAAGCGGGCCGTGCGATGCCGCGGGCTATCGATATGATCGACGCCACATACCGTCAGGCCGAAAGGCATCCTCAGCAGTTGACGATGTGCACGACAGCGGCGGAGATAAGACAGGCGAAGCGCCAAGGCAAAATGTGTGTACTGATGGGCATCGAGGGCGGTTACGCAATCGAGAATTCGTTGTCGGCGCTCCGTGAATTCTACCGGCTCGGCGTCAGGTATATGACGCTGACGCATAACGTCACGCATGATTGGGCCGACGCTCATCACGACACCCCGAAGAATAACGGCCTTTCCGAATTTGGCAAAGAGGTCGTTCGCGAGATGAACCGTCTGGGCATGTTTATCGATATCTCGCACGTTTCCGAAAAGGTTATGAATGACGTCCTGGACGTCTCGACCGCACCGATAATCGCTTCGCATTCATCGGCACGAGCATTGAACGACCACACCCGAAACATTTCAGACGCCGTCCTAAAGCGTGTCACCAAAAACGGCGGCGTGATAATGGTAAATTTCTACCCCTCATTTCTCGACGCTCGGACAAACAAAGAGGAAAACGAGCGTTCCGCCCGTCTCAAACCGCAGATCAACGGTCTTCAGGCACAGTATAAAAACGATCCAAAGGCGTTAAACGCCGCGATGGCCAGGCTGATGGATGCAAATCCGATATATGTAACTCCTTACACTCGGGTCGTCGATCACATCGACCACATCAAACAAGTAGCCGGGATTGATCACGTCGGCGTCGGCTCGGATTTCGACGGCGTACCGTTCCTGCCCGCCGGCATGAACGGCGCCGAAGACCTGCCGCTGATAACCTACGAAATGCTAAAACGCGGCTACACCGAGGCCGAAATCCGCAAAGTCCTTGGCGAAAATCTCCTCCGAGCAATGTCACAAATGGAAAAAGTAGCCGGAAACCGTCAGATCAGCGGACAGGGAAATCTGAAAAGGATCAAGTAACAGTTTGGAGTCCCTGCTACAGCACGCTTCTTATTTTAGCGAATAGCCAACTAAAGTTGGAACTCCATACGTATGCGAATTTCTCTTGACTAGTACCGCGAACAGGCGTATAAGTATACACGTTTACCCAAATAATCCCAAGTATTTATGCGCTGAGCGGGCGGTCGCCAACAGATGCGGCGACGGCTCGATTTGCTCACCGGCCATGCATCTTTTTTTCTTAGAGGAGAAGGAAAATGAAAAATCTATTTTTGACTATATCGATGCTGATCGCGGCACCGTTTATGTTCACGTCGTGCGACGCCCCGGCGGCAAATAATACAGCAAATAACGCGGCAAATAAACCCGCCAATAATGCTAATACCGCAACAGCTCCGGCAGCTGATAAAACCGCCGCCGAGGCTGATCTTAAGAAGCTGATCAATGGCGCGGCAGAGTCACTTGCCAAGAATGACGCCGATGCGATGGACAAGATCTACGGCGACGACTATATGCTCGTCACTCAGGACGGCATGGTTCAGAGCAAGGCCGAACGGATCGCCGCCATGAAGTCTGGCGATGTAAAATTCTCGTCTTTTGCATACAACGACATCAATGTTCGCTTTAATCCTGAGGTTACAGGCGCGGTCGTGATCGCGAAAGCGACTTTTAAAGCGACGCAAAAGGGCAAGGCAATCGACGGTGACTATCGCGTGACGCAAGTCTGGGGCAAGGATAAGAGCGGGGCGTGGAAGCAGCACAGCGGCCAGGCGACCAAGATCGAAGCGGGAGCCGCACCCGCTAAGGCCGATGATAAGAAGGCCGAAGAAAAGAAAGCAGATAATAAGGCTCCGGCAAACAAATAGTTGGCTTTAATAGACGAGTGTGTCTATAATGTCAGATTTTGTGGTTGAAGCGACGAATGCAATCGCGTTGGGGGCATCCCGACGCAATTGCATTTGTTCGTTTAGCTGTCTTAAAAAGCCATGCAAGATACCTTCCTATATTCATTTGACTGAAAATTCTTTGCGGACGATGACCCTTTTTGGGTCGATATCCCGTTTATGCAAGTAGCGGACAAAACTTTATGGTGACTGTCATTGAACAAGTGCGGCGACAGTCGAAACAAGCCTATCTTGCTTTTGCACTAAATTACTAGAAAGGAGAATCACGATGAGACACATTTTAGGAATGTTAATACTGGTTTCCGCGACATTTGCGGCGGCGTTTGGCCAATGCAGCGACGCGGACAAAAAGGCGCTTGAGGCTTTTGACCGGGCGTGGGGAATGGCCGGCGAAACGGGCGACAAGGCTGCGCTCATGAATATCTATGCGGACGATTATGTCGGGATGCCCGCCGGTCTGGGCAAGGCTGCGACCATCGACAACACGATGAAGACCTTTGAGAGGAACAAGGCCAATCCGGCGATGGCTGATAAAGTAACGCATGACGGCTACATGATCTCGTGCACGCCGAACAGCGGTACGATCACGCATCGGAATATCGTCTGGACGCCAAACGGAACCGGCGGAAAGCCGGAGACATCGTGGACCCGCAGCGTACATTTTATCGAGAAACGCGGCGGCAAATGGCAGGTTGTCAGTAATACGGGCGGCGGTGTTATGGACGATTATATGACGCTGGGCTATCTGGAACAGGACTGGAATAACGCGGGGTTGAAACGCGACAAGGATTGGTTCGAAAAGAACTTTGCCTCTGACTACACCAGCATCAGCAGCCGGAACGCGGCTTTGACGAATAAGGCGGAGGACATCGCCGACGCCATGAAGGCATCCGGCGACGACTGGAATGAGCTTTCGGAGCTAAACATCCGCGTCGATGGCAACACCGCCATCGTCACCGGCGTCAACCACGTCAAAGGAAAAGATGATAAAGGAGTGCCCTTTGATCTGAGGGTCCGTTTTACGGATACATGGATCAAACGCGACGGCCATTGGCAGGCTTGGGCGACACAGGGAACCCGGATACCATAGTATTTAAGGGGAAGCAGTCTATAAAAGGCAAGATCGGACCCGCGTTCGGTCTTGCCTTTTGTTATTCGCCGTTTTGCAGTTCGGAGAGCATCGCTTGGGCCTGATCGATCTTGTCGAGCGGGATGTTCCGGATCATGGCACGAAACGCCTCGGCCTTGTCATCGCGGCGAAGCCCTTTCAGCGGATGTTCCTCGGCGTTAAGCGTGTCGCGGTCGGGGCGCCACTCATACAGGTCGTTGGGTTCGCAGCGGAGGTACTCGCATATCTTTTCCAAGTGCTTTCCCTGAATACTGTTGACCCTGTTATCGAGCAAGTTTGACGCAGTCGGCCGCGAAATACCGATCTTAACGAGCTGTGTGTACGGATTACTGATCCCGCGAAGGGCAAAAACACGTTGGAAGTTAAGTATAAGCATATTGCGGGTGTGATTATGTAAAACCCCAATTCGATAGTGTAAAGCATAACATGTATGTTGTAAACCGTTAAAACGTGTACGTAAACTAACAGAGCGTGTCTGTAGAACAATAGGAAGAGTATATAAAAGTGTTCTGCTTGTATCTAATAGTGCACTGCAAGAATATAAGACAACAGTGAGAATATCTAAAGTGCGGAGGCTTTTTGGTTAGCTTGTTCTATGTCGTTGGAGGCGCTCCTAACGGCAAGCGGAAATGAATCTAGTCCACATAAAATTCAAAATCCAAAACCTTGAACCGATTATCGATCTTTGTAAGAATAAGTTGATATAGTGGAATGTTGACGTAGGAAATCCTCGTTTCTTTTGGATATCCGTAGCAATCGTTATCGCAAGCGTATTTGCCGGGCTGGTAAGCGTGCATATACTCCCCCGCGCTTTTGATAGCCGCTTGCCGCGCCTTTGTCGTCCATGGGTGCGTTGCTATCGCATGGCGTTGCATTAGTCGGGCAGTCTTTTCCAGCAAGGGCAGGAGTTCAACAAAATACTGATCCATTTTCACCTTCGCGTTCGCGTCGTCGGGCCTGACCGTTTCGGGAAAATTCTCTAAAAGAGGCCAAAGGTCTTTATGCTTCTTAATCTCGGGCTGAACACACTTAGGAAGAAGTTGAAGGAAGTCATTGAAGTTATCGCCAGTACTCGGCGGATCAGAAGGGCCGCCATTACCGTTTAGTTCTAACAAATACATCCAATTTGTAAGACCAATGTAGAATCGTTTGATATCGGACATGCGTCTCGACCGCAGCAGACTGCTATCGGAAAAAACAAAGTACTCGTTCTGAAGGCCCCGAGCGATAAAATCCTTAACAAAGAATTCTTTCATTAGGGGGCGAATGTCTTTTGTCTGTAGCAACCGACGTTCGAATCTCTTAGCGAAGGCGCGAATCTCGCGAGTTTCAGAAGGCGTAAACTCGCTAGGTTTCTCTTGGGCGAGTGTCGTTGACGAAACCGTGCCAAGAAAGAATACCAATATGACCAAATGTATGAGGGATCGCATGCCAGTTTTAGTCTACCATCACAGGCAATGAAAAAGGCGGCCGGAGCCGCCTTTTTCTAATCCGGACAGGAATGTCCGCGTTCCTTATCCTCCCGCACCGTGGCATTTTTTGAACTTTTTGCTTGAGCCACAATAGCAGGGCTCATTTGGCCTCATCTTGGGTGTGTCGCGGACGAAGGGCGTGTGGCGGGCGGCTTCGGCACCGGCGACTTCGGCTCCCGCCATCGCGCCGGTGAATGCCATGCCGGCGGCTTGGCGGCGGGCACGCTGCATTTCGAGACGCTCGAGGCGTTCGATCTCTTCCTGCTCGTCTTTGACGACGATCTCGAGGTGCATCAGTGCCTTTGTGGTGTTGGTGTCGATGCGGTCGAGCATGTCCTGAAACATATCGAACGACTGTTTTTTGTACTCGACGAGCGGGTTTTTCTGGCCGTAGCCGTCGAGGCCGATGCCCTGTTTGACCTGATCGATCGAGAGCAGGTGGTCTTTCCACTGCGAGTCGATGATGTTGAGCATAATGTAACGCTCGTAGGCACGTAAGCTCTCGTCGCCTGCGATTTTTTCCTTTGCCTCGTAATTGGCTATCGCTTTTTGCCAGATCGCATCTTCAATCTCGTCGGGCGTCATCCGTCGGAAATCAACGTCCGCGTCCTTTGCCGGATCGAGAGCGTAAATGTTCTCGATCTCGGCGGCGTAGGTGTCGATCTCCCATTTCTCCGGCCCCAATTCCATCGAAAGAAAGCTGTGCGTCAGATCGTGGAGCAGATCTTTTGCCACGCCGTTTTCGCCTAATAAATACTCGCGATGCTCCGGCTCGAACATCAACTGCCGACGCAGGCCGTAAATAGTTTCGCGTTGGCGGTTCATAACGTCGTCGTATTTGAGGACGTGTTTGCGAGTCTCAAAATTGCGTGCCTCGACAGCCTTTTGGGCACGCTCGATTTGTTTTGAAACGGTTTTCGACTCGATGGCGACACCCTTTTCCATGCCGAGCCATTCCATCATCGAGCGGACCTTGTCGCCCGCGAAGATGCGCATCAAATCGTCTTCCAATGAAAGAACGAACCGTGTCGAGCCCGGATCGCCCTGACGTCCGGCGCGTCCGCGAAGCTGGTTGTCGATACGACGCGATTCGTGCCGCTCGGTACCTAAGATGTGCAGGCCGCCCGCCGCGACGACCTCTTTATGTTCCTCGGCAACAACGGCTTTTGCCTTGCGCAGCTCTGTTTTAAAGTGCTCAGATGTCGCTTCGTCCGGGTTGATCTCCTGGCGTTTCAGGTAATCGCGTGCAAGCGATTCCGGATTGCCGCCGAGCAGAATATCGGTTCCGCGACCGGCCATGTTGGTCGCGATGGTGACGGCGCCTTTGCGTCCGGCCTGAGCAATGATCTCGGCTTCCTGTTCGTGATATTTGGCGTTTAGAACCTTATGCGGAACGCCAATGGTTTTTAATTTTTCAGCAACCAGCTCCGAATTCTCGACCGATACCGTACCGACCAGAACGGGCTGGCCGCGACCGTGCAGCTCCTGTATCTCC
Source organism: Chloracidobacterium sp. (assembly GCA_043748725.1). GTDB lineage: Bacteria > Acidobacteriota > Blastocatellia > Pyrinomonadales > Pyrinomonadaceae > OLB17. The sequence continues at coordinate 23,095 of JAYVER010000267.1, forward strand.
TCGATCGTCGCATCCCATTTTTCGGGCAGCGTGCGATAGATCATATCGGACGAATCCGTGCGGATCATCGGCATATTGGTCGGGATTTGGACAACGTCGAGGCCGTAAACTGTGCCAAACTCTTCGGCTTCCGTTTCGGCCGTACCGGTCATGCCGGACAGCTTTTCGTACATGCGGAAATAATTTTGCAGCGTGATGGTCGCAAGCGTTTGATTTTCACGCTCGATCTTGACGCCCTCTTTGGCCTCGACAGCCTGATGCAAACCGTCCGACCAGCGTCGTCCGGCCATCAGACGGCCGGTGAAATCGTCAACAATGATGACTTCGCCTTCCTGCACAACGTAATGATGATCGGCCTTGTAGAGCATATGGGCCTTCAACGACTGCTCGACGCAGTGCAAAAGATCCATATTTGCCGGATCATACAGATTGGAAACGCCGAGCAGCTTTTCGGCTTTCGAAACGCCCGCTTCGGTCAGCACGGCGGAATGGTTCTTTTCGTCGACGAGATAATCGCCAGTCGTGACCTTGGTTTCTTCGTCCTTGTGGCCGAGCTCGAGACGCGGGATGATCTCGTTGGCGGTGTAATATTTATCGGTCGCCTCGTCCGAAGCACCGGAAATGATTAGCGGCGTCCGAGCCTCATCGATGAGGATCGAATCGACCTCGTCGATGACCGCGAAATAATGGTCCCGCTGAACCAGTGACTCGACATCGAACTTCATATTATCCCGCAGATAATCGAAGCCGAATTCGTTATTCGTGCCGTAGGTGATGTCGCAGGCATAGGCGTCTTTTCGCTCAACATCGTCCTGATCGTTCTGGATGACGCCGACCGAAAGCCCGAGAAATTTATGGATTTTGCCCATCCATTCGGCGTCGCGCGAGGCAAGATAATCGTTGACCGTGACGACGTTAACGCCCCGCCCGGTCAGGCCGTTGAGATAGGACGGCAAGGTCGCGACGAGCGTTTTGCCTTCACCGGTGCGCATCTCGGCAATGCGGCCCTGATGGAGCGCGATGCCGCCAATCATCTGCACATCGAAATGCCGCATTCCAGTTACGCGTTTTGAAGCCTCGCGAACCGTGGCGAAAGACTCGGGCAATATCTCGTGCAGGATTTCCTGCTCGGCTTTGCGGCGTTCTTCCTTGTCGTCGATGCCGTCGAGAGCCTTGACGATGATCGCTTTGAATTTCGGCGTCTGCGCCTGCAAATCCTCGTCGGACATCGCCTGAACCTTCGGTTCCCAATCGTTTATCTGTACAACGGTCGGTTTAACATTTTTCAAAAAAATGTCGCTGCTCGACCCAAAAATTTTCTTTACTAATTTATCTGCGAAACTGTTTACAGCCATGATTTCCTCGTTGGTTCAGAGTTCACGCTTTAGCGTGCTTTTGCTTCAAAGAAGAAGCAAACTAAAGTTTGTACTCTGAACGATTGCACCATCCAGCGCAACTCTTACAAAATAAATACCTATGAAAATGGCGAGGTTGGATTGTATGAGATACGATCTCGCCGCTACTTTGCGTTTAATGCAAGCAACGAGTCAAGAGAGCCGCGAGGCAGGCGTGTTATCACAAATACCTGATCGTTGTCCGATCGGAAGGTCGTGTTATCGATAATCTTTTGACGGAGTTTAGTATTTTCTACGAGGGAATAAAGTTTGAGTGTGCTCTCCAAATCGCGTAAAAGATCAAGAGCTCGCACAGAGGACTGCTTTTTGACGCTAACATTGACCGTAAAGGCCTTATCGTCGAGACCAAAAGTGGATCGTGAATCCGCTGCCCTAATCCCGTTGAATTCGTTATTGGCTACGCAGTCGCCATGCGAATAGCCAAAAACCATGTTGCGGCTGAAATACTGGAGGGCGTGCCGCGCAGATTCACTTGTGCTGACGAAATGGATCGGCGTATAACGTCCCGCGAGATTACTGTCAACACACGGCAATAAGGTGTTTTGGGCGACGTCGAAAGTGTCCTTCGTAGGGTCAAATTTACCGCTACTTCGTAGCCGTCCGAGACTGGCAAGAAAGTATTCGACATCCTCAAGATAGATTTGAACCGAGGCGGTAACCGGTGTGCGTTCGTCGTCGGGTTTTTTGTCAAGATCGTCCTTATGCTCGATCTCGTCGCGGACATTGAACTGCTTCGTCATCGCCGCCTGAGCCAAGACTTGCGGCGTTGCACCGACCAACACAAGGCCTAGGTACACGCCCAGGGTAGCGAGAATGAGAGCGGAGTTGTTATTTTTACGGTTGCTCAATTCTTATTTTTGGGCCGAATTGTCGTTCGGTTTGGTGACCGCGTTGCCGTTCGGCTGGCGTGGCTCTTTGGCCTGTTCGGCGAGCTTACGCTGGATCATTTGCTGCACTATCGTCTTTTGAACATTAAAGGTAACGATCAGCTTTTTGCCGTCAGACGTAACCTGCGTGTTATCCAGTAAAGCCAAATCGTCAATTTCATTTTGCAGATCCTGTGCTTTTTCCGGATTATTTTCGGCTTGCATCTGGGCAATTTCTTTCTTTTTCTTGTCCTGTGCAAATCCGATGCCGAGTTTCAAAGCACTTGCAACTGAGGACGCAAGCGTGTCACGGTCTAATTCCGACTGGACGGTCGCCGCGATGACGGTCTGATCCTGTTTTATCGATAGATTAATATCCTTTCCACTCAAATCCTTGAGGTATTTCAGAAAACCGCTGTCGTTGAAAGCCTCGATCGATTGCTTTACGACGTCAACCATCTTCGGATCGTTACTCACGGCTCTCGTAAATCGGAATGTTTTCTTTTCTAACTTCCCGTCTTTATTGAGTTTTCCGGTGGCCTCGACCAGGAATTGCGAGTTTT
>JAYVER010000268.1:0-9635 GCA_043748725.1 Chloracidobacterium sp.
CCCGCCCGGAATCGCAAACGCCGGCTCGACCCGTATAATTTTTCCTGTTTGATCCATGTGAGAGTTAGATTTTACGATGCTTCGGGCTAAGGTGTCGAATTACCCCGTCTAACACAAAAAAAGGCGGCCCGAAAGCCGCCCAAAGTTGACTGGTAGATTAACATCATTCCAGTCCAACGAAATCAACATCCGTCAGGCTGTCGGTGACGTGCAATTCGCGGGTGGCAAAGCGATAGAGTCGCGATGCGACGCCGATCGTGTAGGTCTGCCGGCGGTGACTTCTGTGAAGGTGTAGTAGCCGAAACTACTGGTCGACACCGAGTGGGCGATGCCGTTTTGATCTACAAGCGTCACTGTGGCGTTTCTGAGACCCCGGCCGTCCGGGGTTCTCACGCGGCCTGAGACCTCGATGCCCGAGACATTCGGGTTGAGGACGTTTACCACGCCGTTTTGATCGAACGTCGTGCCAAGCCCTATGCCGTAGGTGTCGGAGGTAACCTCTGCGATCGCTCCGTCGTCGAAGATCACGGCGGAAGCTCCGGTTGGGGCATCCGCGAGGATGTGGAAACGAATCGCCGCGATGCGTTTTGTGCCCGCCGTGACCGCTCCGGTGCCTGCTCCGTTGAAGTTCTCGACGATGCCGATGTGTCCATTGGCTGCCTGGGCAGCATTGACTGTTATAGTCGTTCCCGCCGGAGCACCCGCACCTAAGGTGACATCCGGGTTAGTGCCGCTGACACCGCTTAGGCTCACCACCCGCGGGTTGAAGTTGAGGCTGTACTGCGTTGCAACTTCATTGCCCTGAGCGTCGGACTCAACAAACACCGTCACATCCGTGCCGGCGTCGCCGCTTACCGAGACTAGCCGGGTTACACGGGCAGCGGCAGCGACAGTATCGTTCTCCGGTGCTGCTGCAACTGCTACTGCTGCTGCCGTACAGGTTACGGTGATCGGTGCCGTCGGGCCGCCTGCCGGTCTGAGAGCGTCGAGTCCGCCGATGTACCGGTCAAGCTGTGTCCGGTCGGACGAGGTCGTCCGCCCATCACCCAATGTCGCCAGCGGGCCGTCATCCCAGCGTTGGTATTCGTTTGGCGTCGTCTGTGGGCAGTCGCGGCCATCGGCAAACCGGTCGAACTGAGCACCGTCGCGGACATCCACAAAACCGTCGCCCGGTCCCGGCGTATTCAGTGCCGCTCGATTAATATCGCCCTCAGGATTGCCGCCCGGCGGTGGTGGCGGCGGGCCGCCAACATCGTCGTTGAGGATAGTTCCAACGCCGTCGGTCGTCGAGACCGTCCCCCCAGTTGCACTGATCAGATGCAGGAAGAACGTCTCATTCGGCTCGAACAAAAAGTCGCCGTTGACAAAGACTATTACATCCCTCACCGTATCGCCCGGTGCAAACACGACACAATTGGCCGGGCCGGCGACAAGCGCCGTGTAATCCACCGGTGCAATGGCCGTGCCGTCAATCGTGTTGTAACAGACCGTCGAAACAAGCGTCGTGCCGCCGAACCTGAGTATTGAAAATCTAAATGCTCTCTGTCCACTGTCGCCTTCGATTCCGTCCACGTTAGTAGCCGCAAAACTCGATGGAGCCGGCGTCGGAGTCGGAGTCGGTGTTGGCGTCGGTGTTGGCGTCGGTGTCGGCGTCGGTGTCGACGTCGGTGTTGGCGTCGGCGTCGGCGTAGGAGTTGGAGTCGGAGTTGGAGTTGGAGTCGGCGTCGGAGTAGGTGTTGGTGTCGGCGTCGGAGTTGGCGTTGGCGTAGGCGTAGGCGTAGGCGTAGGCGTTGGGGTCGGCGTCGGAGTTGGCGTTGGCGTCGGCGTAGGCGTAGGCGTTGGCGTTGGTGTTGGCGTCGGCGTTGGAGTCGGTGTAGGAGTTGGCGTCGGTGTTGGCGTTGGCGTAGCGGCAGGGCCTTGAGCAATGGCAAACGGCGAGAGCGAGGTCAGTCCGGCCGTGCAAAGTGCGGGGAAAGTGTTCGACCCAGCCGTGCGGTTTTGCCATACCCCTGCTTCGAAATGAAAAATCCTTAGGTTGGCAAACTGAGTTGTGGTGAAAGACGGCAGATTAAAACATATGGCCGGATTGCTGACGCTCGTATCTGCGGCGATGTCATAATTAAGCCCGGTGTTTGTACCCACGGGAAGCGTGGGAAACAGGTTCATATCGAGAGGAATTTCCTGCGTCGTCCGCGTTGCTGAACTCCCAAAAGTTATGGTCGCGTCGCCGACTGTCGCGGTTGTTCCGGCGGTCGTCACCGTTTTGAGTTTTCCGGCGAGTCCGGCGTTGACGATTGACGTGATCTCATCTTGCGTCAAAGCGCGGTTGTAAATTGAAAGTTCGTCAATCATGCCTTGGTAGTTTCTCGGCTCTGAACCTCCCGTTTGTCGCTGCCCGATAAAATGACTCGAAGCGGGTCGAATCGGCCCGCCGAGCATCACCGTCCCGCTCAAAGGAACGATTGCGCCGTTGACGTATGCCGTGAGCGTTCCGACGCCGCTCTCGTCGTAAGTGACGGCGATGTGCTGAAATTGCCCGAACTGAATTGTGTTCGGAGCGGATGAAACAAACGACGGCGAAGAATTCGGATTACCAACCACTCGGATATTTACGGCTAACGAGCCATCAGTTCCCACGACAACTGTAAACCCTTCGCTCGCAAGAGGGTCGCGGCTGGCAAAGATAGTTCCGAGCAAAACAGGTTGCGGATTTATCCAGCTTTCGACCGTTATCGAGGACGGATTGAGTGCCGCGCCGTTCGGAAGTTGAACAAAATCATCTACGCCGTCGAAAGTAAAACTCTGTCCGACTCTGCCAACCGCAAAGCCCGCGCCGCTTTGCAAAGTTCCGTCGTTGCCGCTGCCGGAAATATCATTCGGATTGCCGTCGCCAGCCAGCCAAGCGACTAAGCCCGAAGGCGCAAGCGTCGCCGTCGGTTTGCATTCTCCGGCTGTTCCGGCGTTGAAAATTGCTTGAATTTCCGATGTGGAGAGTACTCGACTATAAATCTGTACTTCGTCAACTAGTCCGTTCAAAGGTCTTCCGTCGCTTCTCCGGCCGATGTGAATGGGCGATGTTGTGTCCATTGGCGGCAAAGAAAAATCGAAGCTGCTGCTTTCGTTCAAAAGGTTTCCATCAACGTAAATTCTGGTGAACAAATCACGTTTCATTGTGCCGGTTACTAAGTGCCATTGATTGAGAGTAAATCCACCCGCCGGTGTTCCTATCGCAACGGAAATCCCACCTCCTCTGAAGTTCTGAAAAACGAAGAAGACCTGTCCGCTTGGGCTAATACCGAGTTCATATTCAAATGCTCCGGCATTAGCGTCACCTTCACCTTTGCTAAGAACAGTTGCGGAAAGCGTTGACGGCAAAGCGCTAAGATTGACCCACGCGCTAACTGTGAGTTCACCGTTAGCGGGGATTTGCGGGCTTAGATTGGCGGCGTCCGGAACTATAATTTCGTCGTCGATACCATCGAAGCTGAACGCCTGCCCGACTTGCCCCGCCGCGAAGGTCGCACCGTTTTGCAGCGTGCCGTTGTTGCGCGAGCGTGAATCCAGCGCGTTGCCGTCCGCCTGAAACCACGAAACCAACCCGACGGGCGCGGGCGTGCAGACCTGAGCCTGTGCGAATTGCACGAATCCGAAAACCGAAATCAACACACCGATTACCGTTATTCTTATTTCACCGCAACTCATATTATTTCTCCTTCAAACTTTCTCCGAGCGATTGTCGGCAAATCAACCAATGACCGCCGCCTTTATAAGTAAATTCCGCGCTAATTTTTAGGCTTGCACATCCCCACTCTCGGGTTTTGCGAACAAACCACTTGCTTAAGGGCCGCAAAATCCGTCTGCTGGCGTTTAATGGTCTCGCTCAGGTTGGCATTTTGCTTTTGCAATTCTTCGATTTGTGCCTGTTGTTCATTGACGGCGTTTATAAGCAGGATGTTCAGGCGTTCGTATTTTACGCCTTCGACTTCGCCTTTGCTGTTGGTATAGGCGAATGACGGGGCGACTTTTGCCACATCTTCCGCGCCGAGCCCGATGTCGGGCCGTCCGTCCTCTTTCCAGTTAAAACTGATCGGGCGCAGACGCTGAATAACGTCAAGCCCGCTGCGGTAGGATTGGATGTTTGTTTTCCATTTCAGGCTCGAAGCTCCGCATTGCAGCAGATCGCCGGCCCCATTAAAACAGACTGAGGCGATCGAAGCGAACACCGGAATCGATCTGACACGCGCCCGCCCATTCACGTCCAGTGTCTGCGTCGGAGCGGCGTTGGCGATGCCGACATTGCCAGATGAGGCAACCACCATTTTGGTTTGGCCATCGGTAGTGGCCAGTTGCCACAGCCCTGTGTCCGTAACGTGTTGTAGATAACCGACTGCCGCAACTGAATTGAAGAGGTCGAAACGCGCCGCAGTCGATGCATTGAATGCTCCGCTGCCGGCGACAGTCAACTTTGCCGTCGGTGCGGTTGTCCCAATGCCGACGAAATCCGTAGTTCTGCCCAGCACGACGGCGTTGCTCGTAGAAACGACAGCACCCGCTCCGACGGCGGTCGCAAAAGTCAGATTCCCGGAATCGACATCTGCGTTATTGCCGATGATAGTGTTGTTAGAGCCTGTAGTGTTAGAGAATCCGACATTACGCCCGAAAAACGAGTTGCCCAAGCCTGTCGTGTTGGTTTGTCCGGCATCGTGCCCGAAAAACGAATTGGAAACGCCTGTTGTGTTGGCGAATCCGGCAGAACGCCCGAAAAACGAGTTGGAAGCGCCTGTCGTGTTGGCGAATCCGGAACTAAGCCCGAAAAACGAGTTGCCACCGCCCGTCGTGTTGGAGTTTCCGGCGAGACGCCCGAAAAACGAGTTGTCAACGCCTGTCGTGTTGGATAATCCGGCAGCATGCCCGAAAAACGAATTGGAAACGCCTGTCGTGTTGAAGAAGCCTGCTTGTGAGCCAACAAACGAGTTGTTGTTGCCCGTCGTGTTGTTTAAGCCCGCCTGTAAGCCGAAGAATGAGTTGCTGCCGCCCGTCGCGTTGTTCTGCCCTGCCTGTGAGCCAACAAACGAGTTGAAGCTGCCCGTCATATTGTTGAGGCCAGCGTTAGCGCCAACAAACGAGTTGCTGCTGCCAGTCGTGTTGTTCAGCCCTGCGTTCGTGCCAACAAACGAATTGCTGCCGCCCGTCGTGTTGTTCAGCCCAGTGCTGACGCCCGCAAAGAAGTTGCTCGCTCCGCCAATGCTCAACACCCGACTGCCGCCTATGTTGTATTGCGTCGTCGCATCGACCGCATTGCCCGAAAGCGTCCCGCCCGCCGTCCCATTGCCCGTGATGTTGAAGTTTGAACTTGGTTGCTGCACATTTGCGTTCTGGATGTAGTTTGGGCTGCCACTTGTCGGCGTCCGCGAATCGCTCAACCGCGCATCGCCGGTGACGACATATTGAGCCGCCGCCACGCCACCGAGCTGTGTCGCATTCGTGGCAGTCGTCGCGTTCGTCGCATTGGTGGCCGTAGAAGCGTTACCGATTAAATTTCCGGTAATGGTGCCGGCAATGAAATTGCCCGAAGCATCGCGTCTGACCAGCGTGTTCGGCGTGTTGGTTGAGGTCGCGGCGTTGGCTAACTGCACGGCGCCTCCCACGTTTGCCGCCGATTGCCCGCCGACCGTAGTAACGAGCGTCGCACTCTGCGTCCCGGTAACATCTCCCGCTAGATTTCCGGAAAAAGTTGTCGAGTTTACGGCGTTTGTAGCGTTGGTTGCGTTAGCGGCATTCGTGGCGTTTGCCGCATTCGTTGCATTGGCCGCGTTGGTCGCATTGTCGGCTGTGAGACTCTTGACCGAATAAGGCGCACTCGATACCGCTTGCCGCGGCGTGAGTGGTGTAAACGCTCCGCCGCCGGTTTGTATTACGTGGATCTCAAGAAAGCGGTTTGCACCCGGAAAATTCGAGCCAAAATCAAGTTTTACCGAAAATATACCGTTAGCGACGGCAACGCCGTTTCTCGTAAGCGTAGAGCCGATCTGAGCTCCGCCCGACAAAGCGTCAAAAAGCAGAAACTCAAAATCGAAGCTGCCGTTTGCCGGTGCCGCCGAGCTTTGCAGTTGTCCCTGATACGTGATCTCCGTCGTCTGGGCTGAAATCGCCGCGGCGAACAAGATCACCACGGTCAAAACCAGTATTGTGTGTCTAAAATACCTTTTCATTGCTTACTCCTATTTAGTGCTTTAACATGGGCTGCCGACTCGTAACAGATAAGCATGTGTCCGCTTTCGGTTTCGATCGGGTGTATCTTTTCTGTGTCGGCAAGGTGCACCAATTCCCGGGTATTTAGTCCCGAAAACGAAACCGCCTGATCGAGTGTCAGTATTTCGACCTCTCGGCCGCAATGGGCGCAATGTCCGAATGCGCGACTGCCGTCGGCTATACGCATGATAAAAATTTCGTGGCTTTCGGTCGTGATCGAAATTTTCTTTGCATTTTGCATTTTTTGATTTACAATTGGCCTTGACTGAAACATACAGCTTACCGACCGATGCTCCAGCCAAGACCTTTTTTCAACGTTGCTTCGTTGATATGGTCATTTAACTTTGGCTGTGGAAAATAGTCTTGATATTTTCCTCAGTTTTTTGTGGTTTTTATATGAGAGGCTTGTATGATCAAAGAACACAATCATTTACGCGAATTCGGCAAATTCCGGTTGGATCTGGAAAAGAAGTTTTTATGGCATACCGATACGCCCGTTCAGCTTCCACTAAAGGCTGTTGATCTTCTTTGTCTGCTGGTTGACAGGTCGGGCGATCTCGTCACCAAAGATGAGATATGGCGGTCGGTGTGGCATGATTCGTTTGTCGAGGAGACCAACCTTACCCATAATATCTATCTTCTGAGAAAAACGCTGAAGGATCTCGGTGAAACCGAATTGATCCAAACCGTCCCGCGCCGCGGCTACCGCTTCACAGGCAAGGTGCACGATGTAGATGACCACCCGGTCATCGTTGAACGGCACAGCTTTAGCAGAACATTGATCGAAGACGTTACCGGCCAGCAAACCGCCGTTGACAAAAAAACCGCGACCGGTATTTTTCTGTCTCCCCGACATGTCTTGGCTATGGCGGTAATTTTGTCGGTCGCCTTAATCGGCGGCTTTTCGTTCCGCCGATATGAAAACAACCTGGTTGCCGGCTCGGTTTCAAACATCCGGTCGCTTGCCGTTTTGCCGTTCAAAACGATTAACGCCGCCAGGGAAAACGAGCATCAGGGATTGGGGTTAGCCGATGTTTTGATAACCCGTCTAAGCAATCTCAAAAGCCTGACCGTGCGCCCGACAAGCGCAGTTTCCGCCTTTGAAAATCAGGAGACTGATTTCGCTCAAGTGGCCCAAAAGTTAAATGTTGACGCTGTTTTGGAAGGCACGATTTACCGCGCCGACAATCAACTGCGCGTTACCATGCGTTTGCTGAAATCAAGCGATAACAAAACAATTTGGTCGGGACAGTTTGAAAAGCCTCTGCGCGACGAATTAAAAGTCGAAGATGAAATTGTCTTGCAAGTAGTTGACGCTCTGGCTCTGAATCTAAGTGGCGACGAACAAAAAAACTTAACCAAAACTTATACGGAAAGTGCGGATGCCTATCAACTTTATCAAAAAGGCCGTTTTGAATGGAATAAACGCAGCGTGGCGGGCATGATCGAAGCCGAACGCCTGTTTCGAAACGCGATTGATAAAGACCCGAATTTCGCGCTCGCCTACGTCGGCTTGGCGGACCGACTGGCAACAGATTTGACCGCGTCGAACGAGGCTTTTCAAGTGATTGAAAAAGCCATCGAAATTGACCCGAATCTCGCCGAGGCCCACGCGACGCTTGGCTTTTTGCAGATGTTTCATAAATGGAATTGGCCGGAAGCCGAAGTCGAATTCAAAAAATCAATCGCCTTAAACAACGGTTATTCGACAGCGCATCATTGGTATGCGACTTTGTTGGAAATCGAAGGCAAAAACGCGGAAGCCAAAGTCGAATTCACTCGAGCGCTTGAAATAAATCCGTTATCGTATAATTTTCTCGGCGACCTCGGACAATTCTTCTATTTCAATCACGAATACGGCGAGGCTCAAAAATATTGCCAAGAATCGTTGGAAATTTATCCGGATTTTGTTTTCGCGCACGATTATCTTTCCGACATTTATTTGCAGACAGGCGAACCAAATGCAGCGGTTGAGGAAAAATTGAAATCGGATAAAATCAACAACAGCTTCGCAAATCAGTCTGCCGACCAACAAGAACGAATCGAAACGAGTTTAGCCACTCAGAGGGGAAAATATAAAAGCGGCGACATCCGCGAGTTTCTTGCCCGACGTCTTGACGATTCAACCACCGACGCCGACACAAATTACGACAACGCCAAAATCTACGCTTTTTTAGGCGACCAGAAAAAAGCCCTTGACAATCTCGAAAAGGCTTTTCAGGGCAGATCGTTTGTGATGGCGTTTGTCAAAGCCGAGCCGATTTTTGATAACTTGCGCGATGAGTCGCGCTTCCGTGAAATTTTGCAAAAGCTGAATTTAGCAAATTGAACATACTATACAAAATCGAACTGGCCTGATGGGATGGATTTGTCGGAGACGGTGTCGATGGTGCTGAAATTGCCGCCCACAATATCGCAAAGCTTTTAGACGGCGGCGTAACCGACGAGGGGGCGCCGTTTCTGGTGATGGAATACATCGAGGGCGAGCCGCTCCTGGTGGAAAGCTACAATAATCTGCGAAACTCGCACGGAGAGGAAAATCCACGCACGCTGCTTTCAAAAAGCCAAGTGGATAAGCTTCACGAAAATTTTAATCGAATGGCGGCAAATTCAAAATAACGTCTGCTTCAGGTGAAGCAAGCGGAGCAAGGCTAAAAAATTGATTGACCTCGCTGTTTGATACGGGTTAAACTTGGACTAGAACAGTTTCTGCTGCCAAGCGTGTTGTATATATTTCACGCAGAACCCGATCAGGCTGAAACTCCTTTAGTTTTCTTCATTTATGGCAACCCGAATCGACGATCTTCTGCGAATGGCGATGAGCTTTGGCGCCTCCGATCTGCACTTGCGTGCCGGTTCGTTTCCGGTTATTCGAGTTACGGGCGAGCTAAAGCCGCTGTCGGGTGTCAGCCGTCTGACGCAGGACGAAACACTCGAAATGGCGTTTTCGATGATGTCGAACCGTCAAAAACTACATTTTAAAGAGGCCTATGAGGTTGATATCGGGTACGGCGTGTCGGGTCTGGGGCGTTTTCGCGTCAATATTTTTCAGCAGCGTAACTCGATCGGCATCGTCGCCCGCATGATTTCGGATACGGTACGTTCGTTTGCGGAACTTGGTCTGCCGCCGATATTGAATACGGTTGCCAACGAAAATCGCGGCCTGATACTCGTCACGGGCACGACCGGTTCGGGCAAATCGACGACGCTTTCGGCCATCGTCGATCACATTAATCAGTCGCGAAATTGCCATATTGTCACCGTCGAAGACCCGATCGAATTTCTGCATAAAGACAAGGAATCGTTCATAACCCAGCGAGAGGTGGACGTCGATACGCGTTCATTTGCCGAGGCACTACGCGGTTCGCTGCGTCAGGATCCGG
>JAYVER010000269.1:0-9632 GCA_043748725.1 Chloracidobacterium sp.
AGAGCTCGAATGGGTGAACTTCAGCGTATGACGCAGTTTAAGGAGAAGTCAGACGCAACGTGGATAAGAAATCTTAAAACGACAGAAGACCTCGATCGGCTACGAGAGGCGTTGAATGAAATGGGGAACGAGTTATTTCAAATCACTGATTTAACTCTTTCCGCCCAAGAATCATGGAATAGATTGCTTGACAGATTGGAAGGAAGAGTAACGCAGAGGGCGGGCGTCGGCCTCTTCACCTATCCGGTGCTGATGGCGTCTGACATTTTGCTTTATCAAACCGATCTTGTGCCTATCGGCCAGGATCAGAAACAGCATCTTGAACTGACGCGTGATCTGGCTGAGCGTTTTAACCGCGATTTTGGCGAGACATTTGTAATACCCGAGGCATTTATCCCACCGGTCGGTGCAAAAATTCAATCATTGCAGGACCCGACAAAGAAAATGTCCAAGTCGGACGAAGACTTAGGCGGCTCGATCTTTCTGCTCGACGACGCTGACACGATCATAAAAAAGATCAAAAAGGCCGTGACCGACAGCGGCACCGAGATCAATTTTGACGAATCGCGTCCGGCGATCACGAATTTGCTCACAATATTTCAGCTGCTGACCGGAAAATCGGCCGATGAGTGCGTAGAACACTTCGAAGGCAAAGGATACGGCCAATTTAAGGCGGAACTCGCCAACGCAACAGTCGAATTTTTGCGACCGTTCCAGGAACGCGTCAGGGACTATTCGGACGAAGATCTGCAATGCATTCTTCAATCGGGCGCCGAAAAAGCCAGACAGATCGCTAGCCAAACCTTGCGAACCGTGTACGAACGAATGGGCATTGCCTAGAATCGTTTTTGCTTAGCAGTTTATCCGCCAAAGTGGTAAAATCAGCCATGCTAATAATTACGAAAACACCCGGTTAAAAAGCACCCGTTTTAACCGTTAAAGTTTATTTTTAAGGAGTAAATTACGATGGACGCTGTACAGAGAACCTACGACATTCCGAAATTCAAGGAGCAGTACGAAAACTTTATTGGCGGCGAATGGGTCGCCCCGACCCGCGGTGAATATTTTGAGAATACTTCGCCGGTTGACGGCAAACCGTTCACCAAAATAGCCCGTTCGACCGGGGCCGATGTAGAACTCGCGCTCGATGCGGCCCACAAGGCGGCCCCGACATGGAACAATACCTCGGCGACCACGCGGAGCAATCTTTTATGGAAGATCGCCGACGTCATGGAGAAAAATCTAGAAACCCTGGCACGCGCCGAAACCTGGGATAACGGCAAGCCGATCCGCGAGACTATGGCGGCGGATCTGCCGCTGGCAATTGACCATTTTCGCTATTTTGCGGGGGTGATTCGAGCCGAAGAGGGCGGAGCAACCGAGCTCGATTCCAACACGCTTTCAGTCAATATCAAGGAGCCGCTTGGCGTGGTCGCACAAATTATTCCGTGGAATTTTCCGATTCTTATGGCGACCTGGAAAATGGCTCCGGCACTTGCAGCGGGAAATTGCACCATCGTCAAGCCCGCCGAGCAAACTCCCGCAAGCATTATGGTTTTGATGGAATTGATTCAGGACATACTGCCGCCGGGCGTTCTAAATGTCGTCAATGGTTTCGGTCCCGAAGCCGGAAAACCGTTGGCGACATCTGAAAGAATTGCAAAAGTGGCGTTCACGGGCGAGACAACGACCGGGCGTTTGATAATGCAGTACGCGTCGCAAAATCTGATTCCCGTGACTTTGGAATTAGGCGGCAAATCGCCGAATGTTTTCTTTGAAAGCGTGATGGATGCCGATGATGATTTCTTTGATAAATGTCTGGAGGGCGCGGCCTTGTTTGCCTTGAATCAGGGTGAAGTTTGTACCTGCCCGTCAAGAATTTTGGTGCAGGAAAGCATCGCCGATAAATTTATCGAACGGATTGTCGAGCGTACAAAAGCGATCAAAATGGGACATCCGCTCGACCCGGAAACGATGATGGGCGCCCAGGCGAGTCAGGATCAGTGGGAGAAGATCAGGAACTACATTCAGATCGGCAAGGACGAGGGAGCCGAGGTTCTCTGCGGCGGTGACGTTTGCGAACTGGACGGCGGTTTGGACAAAGGATTTTATATTCAGCCGACACTTTTGAAAGGCCACAACAAAATGCGTGTATTTCAGGAAGAGATCTTCGGCCCGGTTGCGTCCGTTACGACTTTTAAGGACGAGGCTGACGCGATCGAGATCGCCAACGACACGCTTTACGGCCTCGGCGCCGGCGTATGGACGCGCGATGCTCATCAGCTTTACCAGGTGCCGCGAGCGATCAAAGCCGGTCGCGTGTGGGTCAATTGCTATCATAATTACCCGGCACACGCCCCATTTGGCGGCTACAAAAAATCGGGCTTCGGACGCGAGAATCACAAAATGATGCTCGACCATTACCGCAACAATAAGAACATGCTCATTTCCTACGACAAAAAGGCGATGGGATTTTTCTAAAAGATTATTAGCCGCGGATTAACCTGAGATGAACGCGGATCAGACTCAAAATAATCTGTGTTCATTTGCGTCCATCTGCGGTTAATTTTTTTCGTATGAGTGAAATTCCAAGAGTAAAGATCACTGACGAAGCGATAAAGGTCGTCGATCAGCTTCGCGCTAGGCACGGTGATTTGATGTTTCATCAGAGCGGCGGATGCTGTGACGGGTCTTCGCCGATGTGTTTTCAAAAGGGAGATTTTATCGTTGGTTCGAGCGATGTGTGGCTCGGTGAGATCGCCGGTTGCGATTTTTACATGGCCAAAGACCAGTTCGAGTTCTGGCAGCACACCGAATTGACAATCGACGTCGTACCCGGCCGGGGTGCGAGTTTTTCGCTTGAGATTCCGCTCGGGGAGCGTTTTGTCACGAAGTCGAGAGTTTTCACTTACGAAGAATCGCAGAATCTGCTGGAAACTCGCGCCGGAGACTTTGCCGAGGTATCGATATGAAAAAAAAGATCACCGTTTACGAAAAACCGACCTGAACGACGTGCCGCAATCTGGCTGCGCTGTTTCGTGAAAACGGCATTGATTACGACAAGGTCAATTACTTCATTGAACCTTTTTCTGAACAAAAGCTGACCGCACTACTCAAAAAAACAGGTCTGCGGCCGTATAAGTTTTTGCGGCTTGCTGATTCCGTTGTTAAAGAACTCGGCATCTCAGCCGGCACGCCTGACGCCGAGGTCATTAAAGCGATGGTCACGAATCCCGGCATCATTCAGAGGCCAATAGTCGAGGTCGGCGATAGAGCCGTTTTGGCCAGACCGGTGGAAATTGCGTTAAATATCATCAAAGGTTAAGCAAAGACGAATGATCTTCGAGTGGAATCCAAAAAAAAGCAAACTCAACCTCTCTAAACACAAAGTGACCTTTGAAGAAGCGAGACACCGTATTCAATGATCCGTTCTCGCGAACCTTTGACGACCCAGATCACTCTCTCGATGAAAGACGCTTTATCATTATCGGACATTCCGAGAAAAATCGATTGTTATTTGTCTGTCACACCGATGACGAAAAAATTGTTAGACTGATAAGCGCGAGAGAAGTTACACCAAGCGAGCGAAAATACCATGAAGAAAGATGAATTAACTGATGCCATACGCGCAGAATATGATTTGTCGACCTTAAAGAATGAGGTGCGAGGAAAATACGTCGAGCGTTATCGTGAAGGATCGAACATTGTATTGCTCGAACCAGAGGTTCACAAAGCGTTTCCTGATTCCGCTTCTGTCAACGCGGCCTTGAAACTGTTGATCGAGGTCGCCCATCGTGAGGTCCGCAACTAATTTATGAGTTACACAAACGGAAACGGGAATGGACATCATCCCCAGCCCAAAAATGTCCTCGGCGGCGAACTGAAAAGCTGCTGCACCGACCCCATGACGGGTTTTTACCGTGATGGTTATTGCCGCACGGGAGCCGATGACACGGGCCGGCACACGGTATGCATTAAGGCAACCGACGCATTTCTTACTTTTTCAAAGGCTGCCGGGAACGATCTATCGACGCCCATGCCGCAGTATGCGTTTCCGGGGTTGCGGGATGGCGATAAATGGTGCCTCTGCATGCTCCGATGGCGTGAGGCTTTGCAGGCCGACATGGCTCCGCAGGTGTATCTCGAAGCAACGCACGAAGCCGCCTTGACCGTTGTCAGCCTCGAAGACCTTAAACGACACGCCGTCGAAGCCGACGAAGAACTTTGACTGAAGATCACGAACAATTCACCTTCGATTTTCGTGAAAGTACCGCCGAGATCATGTCCGGCGGGGCGGAGATGCTTCAGATAAAGCTCGGCGAATTTGCCGGGCCGCTCGATCTGCTTTTGTATCTCATCAAGCAGGAACAGGCCGACATCTTCGACATTCCGATTGCCCGGATAACTGAGAAATATCTCGAATATATCCGGCTGATGAAGCGTCTCGACATCGCCGTCGCAGCCGATTTTCTCGTCATGGCGGCGACGCTGATCGAGATCAAATCGAAAATGCTGCTGCCGCGCGACCCGACCGTCTTGGACGACGAAGAGTTGGACGATCCGCGACGGGAGCTGGTCGACCGTCTGCTCGAATACGAAAAATTTAAGACCGCCGCCGGGATGCTCTATGAACGCTCGACCATCGAGCAGGCCGTCTTTCCGCGTGGCCAGATCGAATCGGACGAAAACAACGCCGAAACGGACGCTTCGGTCTTCGACCTGCTGACCGTATTTCAAAAGATCGCCGCCCGCCATGTTGACGAGATCAAGTTGGAGATCGAACGCGAGGAAATTTCGCTCGCGGACATGATAAAGAATCTCAAACGGCGGATATTAGAAACGGGCGAGGTCAATTTGCTAAAGTTTTTCGAGGAAATGCACTCAAAACGCGAACTCGTGACGGCCTTCATTGCCGTGCTTGAGATAGTCCGCACCGAAGGCGTTAAGTTGCTGCAAAACAAGACGTTTGGCGACATCATTTTGAAGAAGGTTTAACAACCTATTAACACAGATCGACACGGATTTGCTGAATTCTTATCCGTGTTCATCTGTGTTAATCTGTTGTTTATTTTTTTATGGATTTGGAAGTTATAGAAAAGCAAGCTCGGATCCCTGCCGAGCTTATGGCTCTCGCCGAAGCCCTCATTTTCGTCGCCGACGAGCCGATCACGACCAAGCTGCTCGCCGAGGTTCTGGAAGAAGAGCGGGAGAGTATCGAAGCAGCCGTCGAAGAGCTAAAAAGAGAATACGAATCGCGTGACAGCGGTTTGCAGATACGCGAGATCGCGGGCGGATGGCAGATATCCACGCGCACCGAGTTTCACGAGGAAGTTCGTCGATTCCTGAAAACACGCCCGTCGGCAAAGCTCTCGCTCGCTTCCCTGGAGACGCTTGCTGTCATCGCCTACAAACAGCCCGTCACCGTTCCGGAGATATTAGAAATTCGCGGCGTGCAGTCGGCGTCGGCAATAAAAACACTCCTCGACAAACGCCTGATCGTAGCCCGTGGCCGCAAAGAAGCCGTCGGGCGCCCGATGCAGTATGGCACGTCTAAGGATTTCCTTATCCAGTTCGGGCTCAAGGATCTTTCGGAACTTCCTAGCATCGAAGATTTTGAGGATCTGGTGAATTGAGGCACCGAGTCAGTGAGTCACTGAGTCAGAGCAATTCAAAACCAAATCACTTCCCTCCTCCGCGTCTCGGCGTCTCTGCGGTAAGATAGTTCTGTGAACGAAAGACTACAAAAACTGATCGCACAGGCCGGTATCGCCTCGCGGCGTGCGTCCGAGGAGCTTATCAAAGCCGGCGAGGTGTCGGTCAACGGCGCCATCGTAACCGAGCTTGGCACCAAGGCCGACCCCGACAAAGACCACATCAAAGTCCGTGGCCGCCTCATCAACCCCACGCTCAAAAACCGTGAGAACGTCTATATCCTGCTCAACAAACCGAAAGGCTACCTGTCGAGTGCGGCCGACCCCGAGGGCCGCAAGCTCGTCGTCGATCTGGTCAAAGGCCACGGCAAACTGCACCCCGTCGGACGCCTCGATTACAACACGACGGGCCTCATCATTCTCACCAACGACGGGCAATTTACCAATTTTATTACCTCATCAAAGTCCGTGCCAAAGATTTATGATGTCAAGGTCAAGGGCCTGCCGACGACCGTTGCGTTAAACAAACTCCGTCGCGGGCTCGTGCTCGAAGACGGTTTCAGGACCGCTCCGGCTGAGATAAAAGAGCTAAAATCGACCGACAAAAACGGCTGGTACGAGGTCACGCTCTACGAGGGGCACAATCAGCAGATCCGCAAGATGTTCGACGCCATCGGCCACTCGGTGGTCAAGCTCAAGCGAATAGCGATCGGATACATCGCCGAAAGATGGCTGAAAGTTGGCGAATCTCGCAAGCTCACACCCGAAGAGGTCAATCAATTCCGCTCTCCAATGCAGAAGCCCGCACGGTCAGGCAAAAGCTAACAGGGATGAAGGAGATAAAAGGGATATATTAGCTTTAATATCCTATTTATCCTGTCCATCCTGTTCAAATCACTTCCCCAGCAAAGCCCGGTGCTCGACCATCAGGCACAGGTCCTGGACGACCTTTATTCCTGCCTCGGCGAGCCGTTCGGCAACCTCATCGTTGCGAATCCCTAGCTGAAACCAGACGGCCTTTGGCTTTTTAGTCAATATGTCGAGCGTGTGTTTTGGAATGTCCTCGCTGCGGCGAAAGACGTTCAGCAGATCGATCTCGCCCGGCACCTTTGTCAGATCGCGATAGACCGGCTTGCCTAATATTTCCGTCACATCCGGGTAATAAACCGGCACAGGAATGATGTCGTAACCGGCGTCGGCCATGTATTTTGAGACGTAAAACGCAGGCTGATTGGCGTGCGTTTCGGGCTTGATGCCGAGCACCGCGATGGTCTTGGTCTCGTTTAGGATTTCACGAATCGCGTCGTCAGTCAGCAGGATATTTTTATTAAATACCATGTGACTTTAACGTGAAAGGGCCTCGATCCATTTTTGATAGCGATCAATTGACAAAGCTATCCAAGGCTGTAGAGCATCGATACTCCCGTGCGACTCAAGCCTTTTGGCCGCGAATTCTTTAATGAACGATTTTTGAGTACGAACCGAGGCCGCTTCTGCCGCGCCCTTAATCCCTCTCGTTTCCGCTTTGTACAATCCTGGATTCCCGCTCGCGATTTCGGTGCAAGTCGAATCGTCGACAGTTGTAACGATAGCTGAGATCGCTTTATCCATTTCGTCAATCGTTTCAAACTTAGACTGCAATACAACCAGTATTCGTTTCACTTGTACACTCTCACCAAGAGAATATGCCTTGAACTGAGCGACATGTGCTTTTTCGCCTTCATATGTGCCATCCGCAAAAACTACGGACGTTACCATGAAAACATAATTTTTATCACACCCTGGCGCTTCCCCGCTGGAGGTGAGATTGTTTTCAAGGGGGCAAGGAAACGGAGAATATTCGTATGTTTGGCCCGGTTCGATCAAACTGGAGCCCTCATTACCCTTCGGCCCGGTGGTTATTAACTCCTTACCGTTGAAGTATGCTCCAAACGAGACATTTCTCACCGATTTTGACGAATTATTTAGAAACCTTGCGCTAAAACCTGGAAGATTAGAAACGCGCGGTTCAAGGCTTACTTGTATCGAAGTCGTTTTATTCACAACATTCGGAAGCTGAGCAAATGTTGCGGGAGCTCGAACCAATGTAATTTCGAATGGAACAATCCCAAATTTGTTTAATTCTGTTATAACCGTCCGCTCATTCATGCGAACTAAATAATCGCCTACGGTAATCTCACTTTTGAGATGAGGCCCTATTAAAACACTTATGTGAACCTTTACTTTAGCATCTTCAATACCGGACGAGACCTGAACGGCACTCGGATATGGAAACTCGGCAGTGGGTTTCCAACCCGGAATCATTTGCGGGGCCCCGAACCATCCACCCGGACCGATTTTTTGATAGGCTAAAATCGCATTGTCTGCCCATTTAATCTCCAACACAGGCTGGCCGGAGACTGCATAAGAACTCGTTACCGCAGGTTTTACTTCGGTTTGGAAATAAGCCGTCGCGCTGAAAAAAGTTAGAAGGAAAAGATGGGCTGCAATTCGTTTCATCGGTATCTCCTTTGGAAGCATGCGGATCAAGGTTCAAAAAAAGAATACTACTGCTGGCCAGAAGTAACAAGGAATTTGAAAATATTTTAAAATTCTGAAACGAGTGATTTGTTTTAGTTGATTGACACCGATAAAATATAGTTATTCTTATATAATCAAATCTAATAACCTTAAATTATGAATTTTGAACTAACGGAAGAACAATTACAGATCAAACACAGCATCCGCGAGTTTGCGGAGAGCGAGATCAAACCGCATGTCATGGAGTGGGACGAGGCTCAGCATTTTCCTGAGGAACTCCGTCCGAAACTCGCCGAGCTTGGGCTGATGGGCATTCTTTTTCCCGAGGAATACGGCGGTGCTGGGATGGGTTATGTCGAATACGCGACGATCATCGAGGAGCTTGGGCGTGTCTGCGGGTCGGTCGGGCTGTCGGTCGCCGCACATAATTCGCTCTGCTCAAATCATATCTACACGTTTGGCAGCGAGCAGCAGAAACAGAAATATCTTGTGCCTTTGACGCAGGGCGAGTCGTTCGGAGCCTGGGGGCTGACCGAATCGCAGGCGGGATCGGACGCTTCGGGAACCCGGACAAACGCAATCCGCTCGAACGGCGGTTGGAAGGTCAACGGTTCCAAGAATTTCATCACCCATGCCATCGCTTGTCAGACGCTCGTCGCCGTTGCCGTTACCGACAAATCCAAAGGCAATCGCGGCATTTCGGCGTTCATATTCGACAAATCTATGGAGGGGTTTCGCTCTGACAAAAAGGAGAACAAGGTCGGAATGCGGGCCTCTGAAACGGCCTCGGTCGTCTTTGAAGATTGCTATGTGTCTGATGAAAACCGCCTCGGCAGCGAGGGAGAAGGCTTTATGCAAGCCATGAAGGTACTCGACGGCGGACGTATCTCCCTTGCCGCTCTATCAGTCGGCATCGCTCAGGGAGCCTACGAAGCGGCCGTCAAATACGCCAAAGAACGTCAGCAATTCGGCAAGCCGATTGCCGAGTTTCAGGCGATACAGTTCAAACTCGCCGACATGGCAACGCAGATCGAGTGCTCACGCCTGTTAACCTTACAGGCCGCTGCGACCAAAGACGCTGGCAAGCCCGTGACACAAAAATCGGCGATGGCAAAGCTTTTCGCATCCGAAACCGCAGTTAGAGTCTCCGAAGAGAGTGTCCAGATCCACGGCGGCTACGGCTATACAAAAGACTATCCGGCCGAAAAATACTGGCGTGACTCAAAGCTCTGCACCATCGGTGAAGGCACGAGCGAAATACAGCGGATCGTGATCGCAAAGCATCTGTTGAAGACGATGTAAGTGAATAGTTTATAACGAATAGCGAACAGTTTTCGGAACCATTTTCAACTTTTCACTATTAACTATTCACTGTTCACTGTTTTCCTGTTGCATTTATGAAACATGTTTGCTATGATGTTCTTCCTAATTTAGTAAATCAAAACAGGAGTAAACTTATGA
>JAYVER010000270.1:0-9543 GCA_043748725.1 Chloracidobacterium sp.
AAAACTGTTTCCGGGCGGCACTCAGATCATCGATGGATTAACCATTACTGAATTTATTGCTGCCGTTTCGCGGCTTTCCTCATTCGTCGGCAACGATACCGGGCCTATCCATCTTGCTGCCTGTTCCGGCGTGCCTGTTGTTTTATTGCTCGATGAGCGGGCGCCGACGACCTATTTACCGCTTACGGATGAGCTTGAGATAGTCAAAAATCAGACCATCGACAAGATAACGGTTGAGGACGTTTTTCACGCGATAAAGGAAATCATTAGCAAACCCGAACTGCGGTAGTGGATACGTTTCCATTAAACTGCTAAAGTTCACCACTTTTCTTCTCTTCTTGCTTTGCGTCCTTCGCGGCTTTGCGCTAAATTGCTTTTTCTCACGCAAAGCCGCGAAGATCGCAAAGAAGAATTGGGAGTTCCGGAAATAAGTTGAATCACAAACTGGCAACGCCCGAACTGTCCGGAAAATGACAAATCCGGCGGCAAATGATAATCTTTTTTTCTTCTTAGACATTTCCAAACTGGAAATCAAGATAATTTATGGTTGAAGAATTTGCGTTCGACAATGCAGAAGAACGCCGCAAGGTTCGGCAAAACGGCACCGGTTGGATAGAAGTGATCGCCGGGTCGATGTTTTCGGGCAAGTCGGAAGAATTGATCAGGCGACTGACCCGCGCCCGGATCGCACGGCAAAAAGTCCAGGTATTTAAGCCTGGCATCGACGCACGTTATTCATTCGAAGAGATCGCCTCGCACTCGGGTCAGAAGCATGTCTCGATACCGGTTGCCACGACCGAAGAAATGATGTCACAGATCAAGGCCGAAACTCAGGTCGTCGGGATCGATGAGGCACAGTTTTTTGACATGGATATCATCGCGGCGGTCAATGAGCTTGCCGAACATGGAAAGCGTGTCATCATTGCGGGACTGGATCAGGATTACACCGGAAAGCCGTTCGAGCCGATGCCGCAGCTTTTGTCCATCGCCGAATTTATCACTAAAACCCATGCCATTTGCGTCAAATGCGGAGCCACGGCCAACTATTCACAACGGACTGTCGAATCCGAGGAACGTGTCGAGGTCGGGGCGAGCGACAAATACGAGGCGCGCTGCCGCAGATGTTTCGTTCCCCACGCGGACGCCCCGACGCCGGGTTGAGCGCGGTTTAGAAGGATCGGAGGAAAATATTATGAGAGCATTGATTAGTTATTCGATATTATTCTGTTTGCTGATCGGCTTGTCCTTCGTGCCGTCGTCAGGTCAGAGCGTGGCTGATCCGCAGATCTTGGCTGAGGTGAGAAGCATTAAGGCCATCGACAACCATTCCCATGTGGTTCGTTTCGTAAATCCCGGTGAGACGGATGACGAAGGCGACGCGATTGGATGCGGCGGGCTTGAATTTGTCTCACCACCTCCGGTGCGTCTTCGGGTTGACAATCCAATCTATGTCGGAGCGTGGCGGGAGCTTTTTGGCTATCGATACTACGATATGCAGGAAGCTCACGTGAAAGAACTTCTTGCGGCCAAACGGACAATAATGCGGCAGAAAGGCGACGATTACCCGACCTGGATTCTTAACAAGCTGAACATCGACGTAATGCTTGCCAACCGCGTTGCGATGGGTCGTGGATTGCAACCGCCGCGTTTTCGATGGGTTTCCTACGGCGACCCTTTACTTCTGCCGTTCGAGACGCTTTCGACCCGGAAGACCAATTCCGACCGTCGGTTTTTCTTCGAACAGGAAGAAAAACTATTCAAGCGATTCCTGACCGAGATAAATGTGCGGCGTATGCCACCGACCGTTGACCTCTATCTCAAAAACGTCGTTACGCGAACACTTGAACGTCAAAAGGCCACCGGTGCGGTCGCGATCAAGTTCGTCGCCGCGTATTACAGATCACTCGAGTTTGATGACGTTCGCAAAGCAGATGCAGCGGCCGTATTCGCAAAATATTATCGCGGCGGTGAACCGACGGCTGATGAATATAAAAGGTTTCAGGATTTCGTTTTTCGTTACATCGTAAGCGAGGCGGGACGATTGGGTCTTGTCGTTCACATCCACACCGGAGGCGGCTGTGGCCATTTTTTCAATTTGAGGACGAGTAATCCATTGCTCCTCGAATCGGTGATAAACGATCCGGCCTTTGGTGCCACTAAATTTGTCCTCATTCACGGCGGATATCCATTTACAAATGAAACGGCATTCTTGCTTGAGAAACCCAACGTGTATGCGGATTTTTCAGCGCAGACATTCTTGCTTTCGCCGGTTTCGCTGAGCAAAGTTCTTCGCTCCTGGCTGGAATACGAACCTGAAAAGGTTCTGTTCGGGACAGACGCCTCGCCCGCCACACCCGAGATCGGTTGGGAAGAATCGGCATGGTTGACGTCAAACGTCGCACGCGAAGCACTCGCGATCGCATTGACCGAAATGGTTAGGGACGGCGAGATAACAAGTTCAAGGGCATCCGAACTTGCCCGAATGGTTCTGCGTGAGAATGCTTCCGGTTTGTACAAATTCTCCAGGTGACTGGAGGCACTAGTCGAGGTCGGTGCAAGCGATAAATACGAAGCGCGCTGCCGTAAATGCTTTGTGCCGCATGCGGACGCACCGACGCTGGATTAGGGTGTTATAATGCTCCATAAGGATATTGATATGAACCAGACTTTTGCAGCAGTAGTTGACGAAGTTCAACAACTATCTTTCGAGGAGCAGACAGAGCTGAGGGATCTGCTCGAAAAATACCTGATTGAAGCTCGTCGGGACCAAATTCTCGCAAATGCCAAGCAGGGTATGCTTGAATATGAGCGCGGGGAACTAAAAGCATATTCCGATGTCGATGAACTGATGAAGGCTCTCAATGATTGAGGTTTTCTTCAGCTCAAACTTCAAACGAGTTTATAAAAAGCGAATCGCAGGAAACCATGAGAGGGAAATGAGCTTTCGCGAAAAACTCGCTCGCTTCACAAACGAACCGTTTACACCCAGCTTGCGCACTCACAAGCTCTCCGGCGACCTGGCTGGCCTTTGGAGTTTTCGGATCGAATATGATCTCAGGATAATTTTCCAGTTCACTAAAGATGGCAAGGCAGTCTTCCTCGACCTCGGCACTCATAATGACGTTTACTAAACTCGACCTCTTCTCTACTTCACCGCCTTCATCGAATAGAGTATAGCCGAGAAATCGTCGGCGTGTTTCTCGAAATTTGTTCCTTTGGTTGAGGTCATTACGTTAAGTTGCTGTTTTTGACCCAAGTACGTCCGATAGGCGATCCATTGATGCCGACGCGCTCCCGCCTTATCCTCGGGCATAGACTCGACAAATTCCACTCCGCTGATACCGTCGATCTCGACCATCTTGACCGACTCGTATTTTCCGTTCTTGAGCTGCTGCAATGCCTGGTCAAAGTATGCCTTAAGGCTTGCGTCCATCGGGAAACTGTCCGGCATCAACGATATGTTGACGATCAAAAACGCATTGTCAGGGGACGAGTAATAAAATTGCTCCTTTTTTACATCCGTCTTTTTCCAGCCGGACGGCAGCTTCCACGACAGGCCTTGATCGTCCCATTTCGTCTCGGTGCCGCTGTCAATTATCGCCTGCTGGGTTGATGTCGGTTTTGCCTTTTCGAGGTTCGAAGATGGCGATGACGAATTTGAGGTGTTCGTCGCCGTATTCGAGCTCGCGTTACTGCCCATCTGTTTCAGCTTTTCCGTGAGCCCGCAAAACGTCAACACAAAAAAGATCAATCCCAGTGAAATGAATTTCATACCGTGCGCCTCCGATAGTTGATTTGAAAACAGCCCTATTGTCACCGCAAATCCCGGAAATTGCAACGGAACTTGCTTTCTATAGACGCTGAAAAAGCGTATTCGAGGTTTAATCCTAAAAATTGCAGGGGACGTCCATTTCAGGCGAAGTGATCGGTGATGCGGAGATATCCCAGGTGTTGTTGTCGTGCCGAACGGCTTTTGCGCGGTAGCGAGGTATCAGGAAGAGCGGATTGCCCGGAATATCGGTTCGCGTTTCGACATCGACGCGGGCCCAATAGTAATTTTCGCAAGTGAAAAATGTCACGTCGGTGGCCGTGCGCTTCTGCTTGTCGAGGAAATGTGTACGGATAGCATCCTCGAGACCCTTTGGCCCAAGAACGCGGTCGCCGACGCCTGGAAGCGTTACGTAATACACAACGGCGCCGGCGGTCACGACGATCAACGCCACAAAAAACAATAGCTTGAGATAATTTCTCGAGCTTCCGGCGGCCTGCTGGTGCGTTTGAAAAAGGCGAATCTTGTCGTCTTCCGCAAAAGGCTGATCCTCATCCTGATCGAACAATCCCATAGGAAAACTCCCGGTTATCGAATCGAGATATACCACCGAAGCTCGCTGGTTGCAAACGCCGATGGTAGGAAGGAAGTGGGCAGTGCCCACGGCATAGTTGTAGCCCAAGGTGCAAACCGTGGGTCGAATGTCACCGGGAACCAATAGCCATCGAAGATGGCGGCATATGTCACCGTTTTCAACGGTTCGCTATATTTGTTGGGTTGGTTCCCACATCTTGCGATGTGGGCTACAGATATAGCACCGTTTTCGACGGTTGAAATCAAAAGCCCCGGTCGCTACCGCTCTCGGTACTGACCAGTGCGGACAAGCTTGGCAGCCTGTTCTACGCAAATCTGCAAGAAACTCCCGCTGCCACCGTTCCAATATAAACAGCGACGACTTTCCTTGTCACCATCAGGTATTTCTATTTTAAGGAGTTGATATATGAAAGTTAGACAAATAGCTAGAGTTTTGGCCGTATTAATGGTCGTCGTTGGCGTCGCCGGTGTGGCGATGTCTCAGAATACAAATTACAGAATTTCGGTGCCGTACACCTATAAGAATCTCTCCATTTTCCTGATCCACGGCAAGGATCAGACGACAAAGGGCAATATGTTGACGCTGCAGGAAGCGATGGAGCGAAACCTGTTTCGGGTCTATGAAACGTCCGAGGTCAACGAGCTGGAGGTGGAAAATCTATCGAAAGAATTCGACGTTTTCATCCAGTCAGGCGACATCGTCAAGGGCGGCAAACAGGATCGCATTTTGGCGGTGAGTATAATCATTCCGGCAAGATCCGGGCGTGTGAAGATCGAGTCGTTCTGCGTCGAATCGGGCCGCTGGACGAAACGCGGCAATGAAGATTCGAAGCAGTTTACAAGTTCGAACGATCGTATCGTGACCCGTGATCTGAAGATCGCCGCTAATGGGGCACGTTCGCAGCAGGAAGTTTGGAACAAAGTGAGCGAGGCGCAGGCGAGTCTGAGCAAGAACGTCGGCGGGTCGGTCGCGTCCGGCGATTCGAGCTCGAGTTTGCAATTGAGTCTCGAAAACAAAAAAGTCGTCGCCAATGTCGATGACTATATTAAAAAGCTCGGCAACGTCATTAATGGTCAATCGGACGTGATCGGCTACGCCTTTGCCGTCAACGGCCAGATCAACAGCGCGGACATTTATGTGTCGAATGCGTTATTCAAAAAGCTGTGGATGAAGATGCTCAAGGCTTCGGCGACCGAGGCGGTGTCTCAGGCGAATGGCGTAAGGCTCGCCGACCCGGTCAAGGCCGACGCGGTGAAAGGCTTTATGGACGACGCCGACAGGGCCAAATCAAAGGAGCAGTCTGTCGGTGCGGGCGCAAGGCTCGTGACGCGTGAGGATAAGGACAACGTGATGTTTGAAGCACGTGATGAAAAGTCGAAGACAGTCGTACATAAGAGCTACGTCAAAAAACAGTGAACAGTGAATAGTGAATAGTGAGTTTGACCTCGGACCTAACGGTCTTTGGTCGAAATGGCCCTCCTTTCTCCGTGTGCGGCATCGTCGCTGTACCGCACACGGAAATTTGAGGGCCCATTCTAATGCTAGAAAATAGCAAATTTTATGGGCGATCTACCGCCGGTCCGTTTGATCTCATTTCTGGCTTCCAGATCAAGTTTGACCCACTCCATATGCCATTCGACAGAACCTTCGAAGGTCGTATTGTGCTTATCATGATCATGGATCACGGCATGAAGGATTTCCTTATGCGTTGATTCGCCCTTTGTCCTAAGCAAACCCAAAAGAGGCTTTTTCAAGACATCGTACTTTTCCTTGTCCATGCTCACGGCCTTTTTCCCTTCTGGATGTATTAGTTGTATTTGTTGCATAGTGAATTACTCCTTTTGTCCCAGCGAGAACCAATTTCCCGAATCGTCTTTGAAAAGCGCTTCGTAACCGTAAAATTCCTTGGTCGGCGGTTTGGTGAATTCGACGCCTTTGGCGGACAGCTCTTCGTAGGTCGCGTTGAGGTCGTTGCATTCGAAAACGCCGAAGCCGAACGTGCCCTGGCGGACCAGATCGCGCATCGCCGCGGCCGATTCCTTTTTGAACATCATGCCTTCGTCGATTGCCATTAGGGTGATCTCGATGTCGGGCTGCTCCGGAGGGCAGACGGTCAGCCAGCGTTTGCCCGGCCCCATCGATGCGTCGGTGTTTACGGTAAAACCGAGCTTGTTAACGTAAAAATCGTAGGCACTGTCCTGATCCAGAACGAAAATTGAGACGTGGTTTAATTTCGTAATCATAGTAACTATGATTATTTTGCAGTGCCGCGGACAAGTCAATAGTTTTCACTTCTCGAAAATTGCTATTTTGTCCCAGCCCCGTTTTTCGACAAAACAATTGGGTACGAATTTGATAGGACACACCTTGATCTCCTCTTTTTTTCGTAATTCGCCGTGTTGATATGCAGCGGGTGTAAGACCAACTCGCCGATGAAAGAGACCGGTGAAAGAAGTGATGCTGTCGAAACCGACCAAATAGCACGCCCGCTTGACCGTTTCACCGTTCGCCAGAAGCCTCTTGGCGTTTTCGATGCGGACGTGGATCAGATATTGATGGGGCGTCTTGCCATACATCGTTTTGAAGAGCCGAACAAAATGGAACTTGGAGAAACACGCCTCGTCTGAAATGTTGTCGAGATCAATGGCGGAGGCAAAATGCGCGTCGATAAAGAGTTTTGCCCTAACAACGCGTTGGTAGAGATATTGTTTAGGATAGGTGTGCAACATTATGTCGGCGGTTACCAATTATGGAAAAGAATAACATCCCACAAAGTCCACCGCCGAGCGGTATTTAGCGAAGATCGATGCGCGACCCTAGCCTTCCTTGTTCATCATGCCGAGAACCTGTGCGATAACGCCGCCGCCTATGGCCCCCATTATGGTCGAGCCTACGATATCAGCGACAGCCGGCATATAATTCTTTGAAAGATTCATGAACGCCGCAAACATTAACTGCATAGTTAATGCAACGAGGAACATCACGATCGCACCGCCCTTTAGACCGCCAACAAATGTCCGGATGCTTGCCCATTTGTCGAATATGAACGCGAGAAAGAACGCGTTGACCAGATTCCCCAGAACGAGAGGGACCCAAACGGGCGGGTCGTTCACTAATCCGGCGTATTCTTTCATATTCGGCTTCATCACCATCGGATCGAGGATAAGCCCGTAAATAACAAATCCAAGCACAAAGAACGCGATGCCACCGGCTACGGTTGCCGCCAAAACACGTGTAAGCATACTGAATTCTCCTTAACGAAAAACTCCAAAAGCCCTTGAAAACTACTTTGTGGGTTGAACAGGGCAAAATTATACGAGTTTAGCAGGAATGTCAATCATCGATACTTGGAGTTTACAAAAGCCGCAGTCTATCCACCAGCGAGTTTTCGCTGATTTTCAAAATGTCGAACGATCTCGATAGCCGCCTCATACCCAACGAATGGTTTTAACTCCGCCCCGGTCGCCCTAGCAATGCGCTCGATCGAACCGAATTCGCGCAGTAGTTTCATCTTTCGTTTTTCGCCTACGCCGGGGATTTCTGATAATTCAGAGCTGAAATCGCGTTTTTCGCGGCGTTTGCGGTGAAAATCGATAGCGGTTTTATGCGTTTCCTCACGAATTTGCAATATAAGGCGAAAGGCGAGCGAATTGCGGTCGAACTGGATGGGCGTGTCCTCGCGCCCGTGGACGAGCAGATGCGATATTTGTTTGTGTTGTTTCGGAGGTTTGACGAGGCCGACGAGCATAATTTGCTCGAGGTCGAGTGCCTGCATCGCGGCGGCGGCGGCCGAGAGCTGGCCTTTACCACCGTCGATAAAGACAAGCTGCGGCAGCGGTTTCTGCTCGTCGATCATGCGGCGATAACGGCGAAAAACAGCCTCGTGCATCGACGCAAAATCGTTCGCACCCTCGACGGTTTTGATGATAAAACGCCGGTAATTGGCGCGTGCGGGCTTGCCGTTCTCGAAGACAACGATGCCGGCGACGTTCTCCGCACCCGAAATATTCGAGATGTCGAAAGACTCGATCCGTTCCGGAAAATACGCTAGTTCGAGCAGTTCCTGCAGCTCTTCGAGCACCTTTTGTAAGTCGGCCTTGAGCACGCGAAAACGCTGCTCGAACGCGACACGCGCATTCGTTTCGACCAGCGTTACAAGGTGTCGGTTTTTGCCGCGCTTTGGGTCGAGTATCCGCACTTTGCGGCCGCGACGCTCGGTCAGGAGCTGCTCCAAAATCGCCCGGTCGTTAAAATCCTGCGGCACGTGTATCTCAAGCGGCACATAGTCGGTCGAATAATATTGGAGCAAAACGTCACGTAAAAACTCCGCCGCGTTAAACCTCTCGTCCTCAGGCAGGTCTTCCCAAAAAAACTCACGCCGCCCGACGATCCGCCCCTCGCGCATCGTAAAAAGCTGGAGAGCGAGCCGCTGGTTTTCGCGGTAAAAGCCGATGATGTCAATATCGCGGTCGGCAGTCGTCGCCATTTTCTGTGTCTCGCTCAGGGCGAGCACGGTACGGTGCAGATCGCGATATTTTGCCGCAAGTTCGTATTTGCCATCTTCGGAAAACTGCCACATTCGCTGTTCTAGCGTCTTGGCCAGCTCCTTGTTCTTGCCCTCGAGCAGTATTTTCACATCGGCCGCCGCTTCCCTATACTCCTCCTGCGTGCAGAGCCCTTTGACGCACGGGCCGAGACAGCGTTTCAAGTGGTATTCGAGACACGGACGCGGCAATTTGCCGTTGATCTCGATCTCGCAAGTGCGAAGCTGGAACGCACGATTTACGAGATTCAGCGTCTTGCGGGCGAGCACGGCGGGCAAAAAAGGCCCGTAATAATACGACCCGTCGCGAACGATCCGGCGGGTGACGACGACCTTCGGAAAAGGCTCGTTGGTCAGCTTCAGATGCGGGTAAGATTTGTCGTCCTTGAGCAGGACATTGAACCGCGGCTTGTGCTTTTTGATCAAATTTGACTCAAGCACCAACGCCTCAACCTCATTATCTACAACAATAAATTCAAAATCCGCGATAAACCGCACAAGCTGCCGCGTCTTCGGATCCATATTGCGGCTCGACTGAAAATATTGCCGGATGCGGCTCCGCAGATTCTTGGCCTTCCCGACATAGATGATCTTCCCCGCCTCATTCTTATGGATATAAATCCCCGAGGTGGTTGG
>JAYVER010000271.1:0-9542 GCA_043748725.1 Chloracidobacterium sp.
CGGCATCTCGGGCTTTGTTTTCCGCAATATCAAGAGGCCAACGATCTGTGCTAAAAACTGCACAATGATACGGATCACAACTAACGCCGCGATAACATCGGCAAGTTTCAGAAAACAAAACAACGCCGCAATCCCGCCCATCATCAGCAATGACACATAGGGAAAATGGTGTTTCGGATGGAGTCTTGAAAATACCCGAAAGTAATTGCCGTCGAGCGATGCGGCGTATGGCACTCGTGAATATCCGAGAAGCAGTGAAAACACCGAAGAAAACGCTGTCCACATGATCAGGGCGGTCGCTATCAAACCGGCAGTGCTGCCATAGAGACGTTCCATTAATGACGAGATCACAAATCGCCGAGCGTACGAACCGGCAGTTTCGCTAAACTCGCGCCAGGGTATCACGCCGAGTATAGAAATATTCATCACGATGTAGATCACGGCGACAAGCAGGATCGAATAGATGATTGCTTTCGGTATTGTCTTTTCAGGATCTTTGACCTCACCCGCAAAAAAATTGACGTTATAATATCCCCAATAATCATAAACCGCGATCAGTAATGCCGACCCAAGGCCAAGAAAAAACTCGGGTCTCAGCGTGAATGCATCCGGCGGAAAATCGAACGCGACCTTCGGATCGAAATTTGTGACGCCGGCAAATATCACCCAAACAATAGTTATCATTACGCCGATCCAGAGAAACTTCGACAGCTTTTCAATAACTGTGATCTTTCGATAAAGCAGAAAAACGCATAGCAGACATATGCCAATAGCCACAAATGTAGAATATGAAGCGACGATGCTCGTACTTAGATCTCCAAGAAACGGGAGCGGAATCGTCAGATCTTTAGTAAAAAATGTAAAACTCAGCCCCGGAAAGGCGTATGTCGCATAGAGAGCAAACCCCAAACAACCGGAAGCAATCGAGAGCGGTGCCGAGAAGGTCAATTGCCAGATAAAAAGAAACGACATTAAACGGCCAAGTTTTCGGTCGCCGTAAATTTCTTTCAGATAATTATATGGGCCGCCTGATTTCGGCATCGAGGCACCTAACTCGGCCCAGACGAGGCCATCGCAGATGACCAGCACGGCACCAAATATCCAGCCGAGCATCGCCTGCGGGCCGCCCATTGCCGAGATTATCAGCGGCATCGTAATAAACGGCCCGACGCCGATCATGTCGATCATGTTAAGCGTAGTGGCGCCGGTGACGCCCACGCCGCGGATCAATTTGTTCGGTTCTTCTTGTTGCACAGATCAGGTTCGATGAAATCCGCGTTCGATATCTTTTATCGACAGCCGCAAAATAACCGGTCGCCCGTGCGGACAGGTTGTCGGCGAACTAGTAACCAGGAGCCGATCAATCAGCCAGTGCATCTTTTCCGACGTGAGCGTCATATTGATCTTGATCGCCGCTTTACACGCGAGACTGGCGGCAATGTCGTCGCGCAAAGTCGATTTTGGCGAACCACGTTTTTCCATCTCAATTGTGTCGAGAATTTCAGCCAGCAGATTGCGAGCCTCCGACGCCGGAAGATCGGTCGGGATGCTCTTTATCGCTATGGTTCGGCCCGACAGCTTCATCACACCAAACCCGAGGGATTCAAGATCGTCCTCGATAAGCTGGAACGCCTCGGATTGCGCGGGCGACAGGTCTATCGTTTCAGGCAGGAGCAGATTTTGCGACTCTATCAGACGGGTCGTTTCGCTTTTGCAGTACTTATCGAAAAGTATACGTTCGTGCGCTACGTGCTGGTCAATTAACAATAGGCCTTCGTCGTCGACCGCAATAATAAAGCTGTCATGCATCTGGCCGAGCGGACGAATTTTCGACGCCAATATTTGTTCGACTTCGATTGTTTTTGCGATCTTTGCGGCGGAATTCACCGGAGGCAATTCGGAATAACCTGCTATGGCACTTCTCGCTTGTTCCTGCGGCTCATTTGCGAAATTAGTCTCGTAACCGGTGTGACGTTCGACTTGTCGATTTTCTGTAAATCCAGAAAAATCGGCTTCACTCCGGGCATCAGCATTCAATCCCTGAGCGGGTTCAGTTTCAAGATCTATCGCTCTCGATGTATCGGATTCATTACTAAAGTCGATACCGGCTTGGTCGAATTGTTGAGCCACAGTTTCAACAAACAATTGTATCTCTGTCACCTCTGGCTCTGGCCTGGCATCACCAGTAATTCCCGCACTCACAAGCGCAGTCCTAACGGCCTCGGCTATCACATCCTTGACTGCCTCGCCGCGTCGAAACCGTATCTCTGTTTTAGCCGGATGGACATTAACGTCGATTTCCTCTAACGGCATTTCGAGAAACAGGAACGCGACCGGATAAACACCGTGCGGAAGCACCGAGCGATAGCCTTCGAGCAACCCGCCGGCAATCGTTTTATCGCGGACAAACCGGTTATTTACAAAGAAATACTGAGCATCGCGAGTCGTCCGGCGCTCACGCGGAGCTGAAATAAAACCCGTCACACGGGCCACAAACTCCCTACCGCCATTGACCGGCAAAAGGCTTTCGAGAAGATTACCGCCAAATATCTGAAACGCCCGCTCACGCAAGTCCTTTGCTGGCGAGACCCGCAGCACCTCGCGGCCGTTGTTAGTCATCGTAAAAGCGATCTCAGGGTGAGCAAGCGCGTAATGCGTAGCGATGCCGGTCAAGTGATAATTTTCGGTCGCTTCCGACCTCATAAATTTTCGCCGGGCCGGCGTGTTGAAAAATAGGTCGCGGACGGTGATCGTCGTTCCCGTGTCACGGGCGGCGTCTTTTACATCGATAAGTTTTCCGCCCTCGACATTGACCCGCGTTGCGATCTGATCTTCGTTGGTCTTTGTGTCAAGTTCGACCTTGGCAACCGACGCAATCGACGCCAATGCTTCACCTCGAAACCCGAGCGTACTGATCCTTGCAAGATCTTCGAGCGTTTTGATCTTTGACGTTGCGTGTCTCTCAAACGCCAAAATCGCGTCGTCGCGGCCCATCCCTTCGCCGTCGTCGCTGACGCGCATCAGCCGGCGGCCCCCAAGCTCGATATCGATTTGAATTCTGGTACCGCCTGCGTCGATCGCGTTCTCGACAAGCTCCTTAATAACCGACGCAGGCCGTTCGACGACCTCGCCCGCCGCGATCTGATTTGCCAAATTATCCGGTAAAATCTTGATCTTATTCATTTTATAGGTCGATAATTCGATGATCCTTGTCCTCAAGGTCAATCGCTTCGTAAAGCCATGCAATAAAATTTGGACCGTATTTATTCAGGAACGAAAAAATATTCAAAGTGCGTTCCTGAAGCTGTCCGTTTGGCAGGAGTGAGGAAAAAAGATTTTCAATCTGGCGGCTTGTGACCTCATCCTTTCGCACCAGGGCAAGCAACGCCTTTTTCCTTAAAGCCGCGATGTGATAGATCATCTTTCGACGACGCTTGGCGAGATTTGCAGCCACCGTCGGATCGATCTGTGCCAAATGCTGATCAAGCCTGTTTAGCTCCGTATTGATCTTTTCCTCAACATCCACAAATAATTTTGCCGTGCCGGATGCAACGTTTGTCTCCGCAATCTGAAGCATCGTTTTCTCAATACCGTCGAAAAGCCGGGAAAGGCTTAGATCGAGTTTTTCAAGGATCTTTCGCTGCTTCGGCTCGACAACCGTAACGCTTTGGCGATGCAGGATCTGCGTTACCGGCCGGTTCAAAACTCGATACGCCTCACTATTCTGGGCAAAATATGCGATCTCCGCTCCTCCTCCAAAATAACAAACGGTCGGCAGCAAATAGTCCTGGATTATGGGCCGCAGCATAACACCCGGACTCAGACGGTGCGGCTCGTTTCTGGCGATTCCCTGCAGATCGGCCAGCGTGAAATCGGGTTTGCCATCCCTGACACGATAAATGTCTGGCCCAACTTTCCTCAACGCGACTCGCCGACCGTCATCGTCCTGCCAAAAGAATGGAAAATAATCTTCCTCGACAAGAACCTGGGCGTGATAGCCCTCATTTTCAAGCTGACGACTGCGTTCGCAGATACGCTGCACGATCTCGTCCGACTTTTCTATCGCATCGACATAGATCGGCGAGGAAAGTGCCTTTATTCCGTGATGCATCGGATCGATAAATATAAGCCCGAATTCCACGAACAAAGCAGCGAATGTATTAAGAAACGCATCGCCAAAACCTCGGCCTACGCTCCACGATCTCGCCAACATTGTTCGCAGATCAGCCGAAAACTCAGTCGCCGGCATATTTTCGAACAAGTGGTCGATAACCCCGACTATGGAATGTTCGAGCTTTATATTCCCTACGGGCATACTGGTATAACTCTCGCTCGCGGAATATTTTGATTTGACCAATTCGCCTGCTGAACCAATGACATATGCCGCCGACACCTCCTCAAAATCGTGATCCTCGGTCGCTGCCCAGAAAACAGGCACGGCCGGCACACCCTGTTTTCTCAACAACTCGGACATCATGATCGCAGACAAGGCTTTGTAGATCGTATACAACGGCCCTGTAAAGAGCCCGGCCTGCTGACCTGTGACGACAGCGACACTCGCCGGATCGCGAAGCATCTCGATGTTTTCAGTCGTCTTTCGACCGGCACCGGCCTTAACATTGATCTCAGTAAGAGCGTCGCATAGAGCGGTTCTGACAGTGCGATAGTTCGCAATCACCTCTTGGGCGAACAATGAAATATCAGCCGGCGAGCCAACGGCATTTGGATAAAACCGCTTTAGCGAAAGTGGGTCGCTCACGTATTCAATAAAGAGCCGTGATTGATGCGGAATCGCCGAGAATGGCAAATTCGTGCCTTGCAGTTGAACTTTTCCGCGTGACGGGTCGCGGGCGATCTCTTGCTTCAAGATATTAGCTCCTAACTTGTAAAAGTATAGATTTCAATCACGCAAGTTCCAAATTGCAAACAAAAAAGAGGCGGCCATAAGCACGCCCCTTCATCAAAATTAATCTTAATAAATCGATCAATTGCCTGTAGTCGGTGGCATCGGCGTATCCGAAACTGCTACTGCCGCCCTTTCAATGCGGTAAACACCCGACGAATGCGTTGCCGCATATATTCGGTTCGCGTTCTGCGGATCAAAAGCCATCGACCAGACGCGGCGGCTGGCGAGCTTCATATCTTTTGTGTCGACTCGCTTCCATTTGTTACCGGCGTCCGTCGAAATGTAGATACCGCCGTCGGTCTCAAGTGCGCTGGAAAGGAGAATTTCATCGGTATTATTAGGATTGATCAATATACTTGTAAAGTTACCCAACGAAAGGTTTCCGCCGCGACGTATCCACGTTTGTCCGCCATCACGGCTCAAATAAAACGTCTGTATCGTCCCTACGTAGATATAATCCGGACGTTTCGGGTCGGATGTGATCGAGCTGACTGGCACATTTTCAACCGCGCCGCCGGTCTTTGCCCATGTCTTGCCGTCGTCGTGAGATACCAAAACACCGGACGTCGCCGTTCCGACCCATATTGTCTGCGGCCGAGCGGGTGAAACATGGATCGCGAAGATATTATCGTTTATTCCAGGTCCCAATGATATTTTTTCCCAACCTTTTGCCACGTCGTTAGTTCGATAAAGCCCCGCGTCCGTCCCGGCCAGAAGTCCGCCTTTGCCATCAGGCAAATGCTCGATGACCTTGACCTTGTCCGTAATGACAGGCAGCAGCTTCGGCAGCGGGGGACC
Source organism: Chloracidobacterium sp. (assembly GCA_043748725.1). GTDB lineage: Bacteria > Acidobacteriota > Blastocatellia > Pyrinomonadales > Pyrinomonadaceae > OLB17. The sequence goes on from JAYVER010000271.1 coordinate 5,705, forward strand.
TGAAGCAACAGGCGCAACAGCCGTTTTTTTGGCCATTGACGTTGACCGCCTGACCGGAGTTCTTGCTGCCGCTCTCCGTCCGGGTCGGGCCCGGGTTTTAACAGGTACTTTTGCTGCAACTAACTGTGTCCATGAGTTGCCGCGATCCATCGAGCGGAAAATGCCCACGTTCGTGCCGAGATACATCAGGTTCGGATTCGCGGCATCTTGTCGCAGCACGAAGGGCCGCACACGATTTACATCGAGATTCTTAGCCTGCTGCCACGTGCGGCCGCCGTCGCTGCTAATAAAGAAAAAGCCGCCGCCGGTCGCAATATTGTGAGTCGCGGCGTACAAGCGATCGGGCTGCTGGATATCGGGCGTAACAAAGTATGTAAATCTGCTGGTAAAATTTCCGCTCGTCCCTACAAAATTTCGGCCGCCGTCGTTCGACACCATTACGCCGTAATTATTGGTTCCGATAAAAACACGGTTCGGCTCATCCGGATGGACGGCTATCGAGTTGATCTCCAAATCCCGCGATGTAGTGAGAGACCACGTCTTGCCTCCGTTCGAGCTCATCCAAAAGCCTTCGGTTGTCGCGGCATAGATCGTACCGGGAAGCGTCGGGTGCTGTAAAAGGTCGCGTGTACGGCGCGACTGTGACGGAATACCCTGAATCTTTGCCCATTTCTCGCCGGCGTTCTGCGATTCGTAGATGCCGCTGCATGCCGAGGCAATTATGTGCTCCGGATTTCGCGGATCAAGCGTAACTGCAAAAACGTCTGAATCGTCTATCATGCCGTCTTTGATCAACCGCCAATTTTTACCCGCATCGGTTGATTTGTACGCCCGCCACCAGGTTCCGGCATACAGTGTATTTGTACTCCGCGGATCCATCGCTAACGAATCAATATTGACCGGCATTGTCGATGAGTTTATCCTCTCCCAGTCTGCACCGGAGTTTTTAGATATCCACGCACCGGCTATAGTTCCGACTATTAACTCGTTAGGATCGAACGTCGATTGCGTCATCGAATGTATCGATTCGCCTCTTAGCTCTTTCGATTCCTTCCATGTGGCGCCGCCATCGGTCGTGCGGAAAAAACCGCCTGGGCCTTTGTGTCTGTGGCCGGACGTATAGATAATTTTCGAATCGCGGGAATCGACAAACAACTGGTCGAGAATCAACTCAGGTTCATTTAGATTTACAAGAAGACGCCACGTTTTGCCGCCATCCGCCGATGTGTCGATCTGACCGTCGAGGGTGCTGATGTAAAGCCTGTTTTTGTCCCTCGGGTCGATCGTTACGACGCGGACGTCGCCGCCGCTCGGCCCGACAACCTGCCAATCGGTAAATTTACCGCTGTTCGCATTCGTGTCCGGCTCGACTGCACCGGCCCCAATAAAACACAAATGTATAAGTGAGGCGGCAAAAATAATCGAGAATACTGATCGTTTTCTTAGATTACGTAACATAAACGGAAATTCCTTTAAGTAAAGTTTCGGACGAGAACCGATGCAGAAAAGCCGGAAAGAATGCGTATTCTCATCCGCTATGATGATGAAAGTTCGCCGTAGGTTTGCGCGTCTTATTGATAAACAGAAACAATCGAGTTTAAACCAATACTCGACCGCGTTTCATTCTAACGAAAAAAACCGTCGAATCAAAGCAAAAAAAAACAAAATTAGCGGTTGAGGCTTTGTGATGATCGCCCCAACCGCTAATAAAATGTTTACATCTCAACCGAGATGCAAAGCTGTCGTGTCGTTACGGAGTCGGTTTATCGGCTCCGGCGGGTACCAGATAGAACTTGGTTGATTCACCAGATCCATTATCCGGGCCGTCGACAAATGTTACACGGCTCTTGTCATATTTACGGAAATTGATCGCCTTCATGATCTGAGCTCGACGCTTCTTGATCTGAGCCGGCGTTCCGTAGTTAATGATGTAGCCCTGGGCATTCGGATTGTTGTTCAGCTGGGTATAGAAGCCGTCAACACGTGCCTTAACATCGTCGTCCGTTGCCTTACCGAATTCGTCGATCACTTTCGAACCTTCAGGGGCTGCCACAGGGGCAGTCTCCGAAGCAGTCGTCTTGCATGCGCACGCCGGATCCGTTCCGCCGATATTGACCGTAGCCGTCACATTACTGCCGCCCATGTCTTTGGTCGTGCGAACTGTGATGCTCGGGGTACCCTGACCGGATTCGATCGTTCCGGCCGAGACCGACCAGTTGTAGGTCACATCACCGCCGGAGCTTGCCGTAAAGGTCATAGCGTCGCCGGGATTTGTCACGCCGGCCGGACCACTAACGGTCAGAGTCGGGCATGAACAATTGTTAATAACAACACAATCGGGACATTCCTGAACCTTGATCGTTCTGGTGTCTGTCTTGCCGCAAACTCCGCAGCCGTCATCGACGCCGGTCGTGATCGTGTAGGTTCCAACCTGAGCACTGCTCAGATCCCATTGGACATTGGCACCGGTGCCAACAACGCGTCCACCGGAAATGGTGTAGTTATATGTAAGCACATCGTTTTCAGGATCGCTGGCATGGGTGGTGACACTGATCGTCTTGACGCTGTCATTGCACGAACCCGAACTGGATTTATATCCCGGGCGACACGGCAATGTAATGACCGTCGCGCTCAGATCAACCGAATCAACGTTAGCCGGTTTATTAACAACCTCTCCGGCTCGTGCGTCACGGCGTCCGACCCAAAACTGGCCAATGTAGCCGTGCGGATCTGTTGAAGGCACAAGTCCGGGGGGAACCCCTCTAAACGAGTTCGTGATCGGTCCCGGCACGCAATTCCCAATCGAAACAGGGCCGCACAGGGTAGTTACCGTGTTAGAGCTCACAAACTTGCTGAAACTCTTCGTATCCTGTTGGTTAAAGTTGTAACGATAGGCTACACCAAAACCAAACCAGCGTCTCGGATACACTCTGACACCAGCGATACCGTCCATGGGATTGTTCGCCAATGCGTTCGGAGTGTGATGTCCGATGTAATCAAGGTAACGAAACTCCAATATCGGCTGGAAGTACCTGTTCACCGGAAAATCCGCTCCGATTGATAAAAGAAGCTCATCCGGACGATCAAGCAGTGTAAACTTCGAGCCGCCAAAGTTGCCCTTTGGATTGCTTGTAAAAGTATATCCAACGTTCGCCGACAAATTCGCCCAAGTTGCGAGACGGCCATCGATAAACCCGGTTACATTAAGGTCACCGCGGTTCGCACCCGGTCCCGCTCCACGTTGAAGCTGATTAAAGCCCGATGCACTGTTCGCATTGTCCGTATAAAAACGGTACGACGCGAGCACGCCATATCCGACCGCCTTTTCAGGTGAGTTTATACGCCACTTAAATCCAACATCGTACGAATTGAAAGCCGATGTTCCATAGCGACGGTTGATAAATGGAGCATCCGGCAAATATGTCGGTGCAACGGTGAATGATGTCGGCTGGGTGCCGCATACTATTCCGGATGCACAGAGGAGCGGCGCCGTTTGCAAAACAATTCCCGGCAGAATACTGCCAAACACAGATCCTACGCCGGGGAATAAGCTGGCGTTACCGCCACCACGCGGCGGTCCCAACAGAGCATTAGTTCCGGCGGGGAAACCAAAGAACGGTCCCGAAAAGAACGGGGGATTTATTCCAAAGGTTCCGGCATTGCCGCCAGTGTAAGGAAATGCCACGAACGGAGCTCCTTGCGGCCGAAACACTGGCCTGTTAAAAAATATGCCACCCGTTCCCGGGGCAAGCACGATAGCCGGTGCCGAAGTAAGCACGCCATTGATCAGCACCTGCGAATTAGGCAGATAAAACCCTGATAGATTACGCGGCGAGTT
>JAYVER010000272.1:0-3675 GCA_043748725.1 Chloracidobacterium sp.
CATAAAGCACGCCGCGGAGCTGCGAGCCGATCTGGGTGGCGAGCCTGATACGCTGGCCTTCGCCGCCCGAAAGCGACGCGGACGAGCGACCCAGAGTCAAGTATCCGAGACCCACCGCATCAAGAAAATCGAGCCGGTTCCTGATCTCTTTCAGTACGAGACCGGCGATCTTTTCGTCACGCGGGCTTAATTTTATGGCTTGAAATTTCTTAACGGAATCGGTGATCGGCAGCTCGGTGTAGTTCCCGATGCCGAGGCCGTTAACCTTTACCGCGAGACTTTCCGGCTGCAAACGACGGCCGTCACACACCGGACACGGAATCGGAGCGATCAGTTCTTCCAGCGCTGCGCGTATCTTTTCAGACGGCGGATTTTCGATCCGCTCACGCATCGCGCGCAAAGCCCCGAGCCAATCCCGTTCAAACTTGTAATCGCCGTGCCGAAACGTGATCCGCCGCTTTGTACCGTGAAAGAAGGCATCACGAATTTCCTTCGGCAAATCGGCAAAATTGACGTCGAGCAGACTTCCGACGCCTTTATTTTCGGCGTCTCTGTCCCTTATCCTTTTCCCTCTCTTGGCTTTCCCCGCGTCCCCGCGTCGCAATGTCGCCGCGTCACTCTTAGGCGGTTCGAGCGGGTCGCCGACTGTGAATTTCTCGATGATAGCAACGAGCGCCGAACGTAAAAAACTCGCCCCGGCTTTGTCAACGCCGTTGAGAAATTCGACCTTGCCGGCAGCCATATTTTCGTCCGGCACGATCTTTTTTGCGTCGATCTCAAGCACCGTCCCGATTCCCTGACAGCGTCGGCAAGCTCCGTAAGCCGAATTAAAAGAGAACGAACGCGGCTCGAGCGGCGGAATGTTGATACCGCAATCGACGCACGCCATCTTTTCGGAATAGAGCTTTTCGTCGCCATCGATGATCGAGATGAGCACCGCGCCATTCGTCAGTTTAAGGGCCGTTTTCACCGATTCGGCGAGGCGTTCGCGGACGCCGGTTTTCATCAGCAGGCGGTCGACGACGACCTCGATAGTATGGTTTTTGCGTTTGTCGAGGATGATCTCTTCGTCGAGCTGACGCATTTCGCCGTCGATACGGGCACGAAGAAAGCCGTCCTTGTGAAGCTTTTCGAGTTCTTTCTTAAATTCGCCCTTACGCCCACGAACGATCGGTGCGAGTATCATCACTCGTTCACCCTCGGGCAGTTCACTGATACCGGCAACGATCTGATCGACCGACTGCCGCGTTATCGGAGCCCCGCACTGATGACAATGCGGCTGACCAATCGACGAAAACAGCAGCCGCAGAAAATCATAGATCTCAGTAACCGTACCGACCGTCGAACGGGGCGAACGCGACACGGTCTTTTGCTCAATCGAAATTGCCGGACTCAATCCCTCGACCGAATCCACATCCGGTTTCTCAAGCTGATCAAGGAATTGACGGGCGTAAGCAGAGAGCGATTCGACATAACGCCGCTGTCCCTCGGCATAGATCGTGTCAAACGCAAGCGAAGATTTGCCAGACCCCGACAGCCCCGTGATCACGACAAATTTGTCGCGCGGTATCTCGACATTGATATTTTTGAGATTATGCTGGCGCGCCCCGCGAACTGTGATCTGCTTGATACTCATTACGGATAAAAATACCGACGATAGCCGAAACGAGTATCTTAACAAATCTACGGCAGCGGGTAAACGATGGTGGGAAGGCGGATAGTGCTGTACGTTTCTGTTGCTATGACCATCTCGCTCTAGCTCGCAAGTACAAATAGGACAGAATGCTGACAACAACTCCTATGATAAAACTGCTCATGATCGACAATTCCCAAATAAAACCTGCGGCCATGGCTGATCCGTCGCAAGGATCGCCTGGCCCTTGGGGTTTGCATCCACGCATTACAATCAACGCGCCAAATAAAAATCCGGCGAAGCTTCCACCCATAAAGACGGTCAGAAAAACAAGGGTGTGAAAAGTTAAAGGATGATTTAGAGCGAAGTTTTTCATGCCTAGTCAAATACGAGTACTACCGGAAGGGGGCCTAGCCTAGCTTCTCATTGACAAAAGTAAATATAGCCGTTGCGATGCTTACGACTATAAACGTGGCAATAGCACGCCAAACTGCGTCGGATTCGGTAAATTTCCAAATTGCAAGAATACAGAGAACTGTACAGACGACCAGCGAAACGGTGATAACGACAAATGCGATCCAGCGTACAAGACTCGGATTCACAACACCGCGGCTCTTGGCTTTAATTTCTACTACGACATCAGGATCTTGAGGCTGCATATAGCGATCATAACAGATTCAGAACTGCCAGAAGGGCTGTGACAGAGATTACGACCCACAGCAACACACCCTGAATTAGCGGCCTGACGCCGACGGCTTTCAGCGTTTTTCGGGAAAGACTTGCACCTATGAGAAAAAGCGTCACAGTCATCCCAGCTTTTGCCAAATTAACCAACGAATCAAAAACGCTGGGAAAAATAACCGACGGAGTATAGGTTCGTACCCCAGCCGCCGCAATAAAAAGGAAAATAAACCACGGCACCGCGATCTTGGCTTTAGTGCTGGCCTCCTTTTTTCTATAAAGATAAGCAAAAAGCAGTGTGATCGGAGCGATCCAGAGCGCTCGTGCGAGTTTTACCGTCGTCGCGACAGCCAATGCCTCGGCCCCGTATGTGCCGGAAGCACCGACCACGGAACTCGTATCGTGGATAGCGATGGCCGACCAAACGCCAAACTGATTTTGCGTCAGACTCAACGCATGGCCGATCACCGGAAACAGAAAAAGGGCTACCGAATTGAGCACAAAAACTGTGCCGAGCGATACGGAAATTTGCTCGCTTTCGGCTTCGATGGCCGGAGCAACGGCTGCGATGGCGCTCCCGCCGCAGATGGCGGTTCCTGCTGAGATCAGACTTGAAGTTTTTGCATCGACATTGAGAAATTTGCCCGCAAAATAACCCAGGATCAGCGTCCCGAAGATCGTCGCAATTGTAAAGAGAATGCCATCCTTCCCGGCCTTATAGACGGCACCGAGATCCATTCCAAAACCAAGTAAAACGACAGATGCTTGAAGAAGATATTTGGTCGGCTTGCCGCTTAATGACGGGAATGGACTGCCAATGGTGGCAAGGACGAGGCCAAGGGCAAGTGCGACAGGCGGGGAGCCAAACGGACTGAGACAAAACAGAGTTAAGATTATAAAGACGGCTTTTTGCCAAGTCATATAGTCAGTTGTCGGTGGGCAGTTGTCGGTAGGCAGTTGTTAGCACAAAAGACCGCGTTCTGCCAACTGCCTTCTGCTTACTGGCTTGCCTTTCCCTGGTTTGCGACGGCTTCCTGCGCCGCCTTTATCGATTCCTGATCACCGAGATAGTAGCTTTTAACAGGCTTGAGATTTTTGTCAAGTTCGTAAACGAGCGGAATGCCGGTCGGTATGTTGAGATTAACTATATCATTGTCCGAAATGCCGTCGAGATACTTGACCAGGGCCCGCAGACTGTTGCCATGAGCCGCTATTATCAATCGCTTTCCGTCTTTTATTTTCGGGATAATCTCGTCTTCGAAATACGGCACGACGCGGGCGACAGTGTCCTTGAGGCATTCGGTTTTGGGAAATTTACCCTTCTCTATTGAACTATATCGAGGGTCGTTGCCTAAATATCT
>JAYVER010000273.1:0-3670 GCA_043748725.1 Chloracidobacterium sp.
GGCATTCTGGAAACAGTTCGCGTACCCGAAGCTCTGCAACAGCAAACCTTTGCCGCTATCCGCAGGTTCAACAAATACAATATCGAAGGCTTCGTCAGCGAGTTACAAGAAGCTGGCGTTTCCGAAAATGCTTCGACGATCCTTGCCGATCTTTTCCTTAAAACCGATGAGATCCTGAATCAGGAATACGACATTAACCACACAGTCTTAAGCAATTTACTTAATATCGTTAATAGCGAGACTCTGACCCAACTCGGCCAGATACTTCGATTGACGGGCCTGACGCCGGTACTTATCGATCCGGCCTTGGCTTGCGAATCGCCGGATCGCCACGGAACTATTATCGAGGTCCGGACATCGGGCCTTGAGACGTTGGGCAGCGGTGGTTGCGTTGAAGATAAAACTCTCGTGTTCGCGTTCTCATTCGACATTGAAAATATTGTCGAGCTTATGGAAAATAAAAAAATATTTCCACTTGAAACCGCCGCATCTGGTTCGGCAGCAATTCTGCGGTAAAATACCCCTATGGCAAGCACCAACCCAGCACGCGGAATGCGCGACTTTCTGCCCGCTGATGTTAGAAAGCGGAATTACGTCATCAACATCATCAAAAAGGTCTACGAATCTTATGGCTTTGAACCGCTCGAGACTCCGGCTGTTGAGAATATCGATACACTCATGGGAAAGTACGGTGAAGAGGGCAATCAGCTCGTTTTCAAAATATTGAAACGTGGTGAAAAGCTTCAGGCAGGTTCTGAAATTAAAGACTTGGCCGACCTCGCCCTTCGCTACGACCTAACCGTTCCACTGGCTAGAGTCGTTGCGAATAACAAAAACGACTTGCCAAAGTTTTTCAAGCGCTGTCAGATACAACCTGTCTGGCGGGCCGACCGTCCAGCCCGGGGACGTTTTCGGGAGTTTTACCAGTGTGATGTCGATTCTATCGGCTCAAGCTCGATGATTGTCGAGGCTGAAATTCTTTCGTCGATTTGCGAGATAATGCTTGAGTTAGGATTTCAAAACTTCTCCGTTTTGCTGAATCATCGCGAACTATTGCGCGGAGCTCTAGATGTATGTGGAATTGAAGAAAATCGTCACGGTGATGCCCTGATTGCATTGGATAAGCTCGACAAAATCGGGAAACTGGGCGTAGCTGACGAATTGAAAAATCGTGGTTTTTCCTCGCAGTCGATAGAACGCATGGCGACGTTCATCGAAACAATGTTTGGCGTTGGGGAACCCTATGATTCATGGGGTGATAACGAGATTGATCGAATAAGGCGAAACGAATCACTTAATACCGCAACGCTAAGTCGACTATCAGGTTTTATAGGTGACAGCCCCTCTGGAAAGCTAGGACTCGCTCAAATCTCACAAATTCTATCTCTTACCAGTACGACGATGGCGGCAGGACGAGTTGATGTTTTCCCAAAGTTGGCCCGGGGACTTTCGTATTATACCGGTGCAATTATGGAGCTTGGAATTCCCCATCCGTCAGGCGATAACCGATACGACATTAGTCTGGGCGGTGGAGGACGCTACGACGGGCTAATCGGTATGTTTGGCAAGGAGCAGATACCGGCCTGCGGTTTTTCGCTCGGCCTCGAACGCATCCTCGTTGTGATGGAGGAACGCGGGATGTTCCCGCCGGCGATCGCCGAATCGACCGCCGCCGATGTAATGGTCACGATGTGGAGCGAAGAGACGATTCCGGCTTCGCTCAAATTGGCCGCCGATCTCAGAAAACAGGGCCTCCGCGTCACCGTATATCCGGAGGTGGACAAGCTGGGCAAGCAGATAAAGTACGCCGATTCGATCAAGGTGCCGTTTGTTTGCATTCTGGGTGATGACGAGATCAGGCAGTGCAAGGTTAAACTAAAAAATATGACGACCGGCGAGGAATTAAAACTCGCCGCTACCGAAGTCGCCCGAAATATCAATAATTAAATGCCATCATTTCTTAAAAAACACGCAATCTTAATATTGGCCCTTCTCACGTTGGCCATAGGTGGAAATGGTCAGACGACTGTTAGTCCAAAAGATCTGCCCAATCTATACAAAGTTAACGCAAATCTCTATCGCGGCGGCCAACCGACCGAGGCCGGTATTCGCACACTCGCTAAGATGGGCGTGAAGACGATCATTGACCTTCGCGGCGACGACGACCGTGCTAAAAAGGAAGAAAGATGGGCTAAGGCTGCCGGGATGCGATTTATTAACGTGCATGAGAGCAACTGGCGCAAACCGACTGATGAGTCAATCGACGGCATTCTCAAGCAGATCGATCTAACCGAAAATCAGCCGGTTTTTGTCCACTGCAAACGCGGCTCCGACCGCACCGGAACCGTTATCGCCGTGTACCGTATAACGCACGACGGTTGGACTGGAAAACAAGCGAATGCCGAAGCGAAACAGTTCGGTTTTGGCTGGTGGCAGTTTTGGATGAAGGATTACATCAACGACTATTACCGGGATTTCAAAGCCAGGAATGCGAAGCCCTAAGAAACAGTGAGGATACAATGACCGAAGAGATCATCAAAAACTATCACACGGACGCAATTCAGTCGTTCCGCAATTACAAGACGATGGCGGAGCGGGCGATGGAGCAGGTCAGCAACGAAGAGTTTTTCCGCCAGATCGACCCGGAAGCGAATGCGATAGCGGTGATCGTGAAGCATATTGCCGGAAATCTAAATTCACGCTGGCGTGATTTTCTTGCAACTGATGGCGAAAAGCCTGAGCGTAATCGCGATGCCGAGTTTGAGATCGTCGACGATACTCGTGAATCATTGATGGAGTTTTGGGAAGCCGGCTGGCAGACGCTTTTCGACAACATCGGGCCATTGACCAAGCAAGATTTTGAGAAAACCATCACTGTTCGCGGCGAAATACACACCATCGTCGAAGCGATCAATCGTCAACTAGCGCATTATCCTTATCACATCGGACAGATCGTTCTTCTCGCCAAGCACTTCCGCTCGGAAGATTGGAAAACACTGAGTGTGCCTAAAAACAAATCGGCGGAATTCAATCAGTATTTGGCGGACAGGCAGAGCGAAGGCGTCCGGAAAACGAATCGGATGGAAGCACCGCAGGAATTTGCCGACAAAGAAACCAGAAATTAGCCACGAAACGACACGAACCAACACGAAACGAATATTTCTTATCGGTGTTTATCTGTGTTAATCTGTGGACTGTTTCTTATGAAAGCCATCTCCATCCTCGGCTCGACCGGCTCGATCGGCTGCAACACACTAAAAGTTATCGAACATCTTGGTGATATTCGCGTCGTAGCAATGGCGGCGGGGCGAAATGTCACCCGATTTGCGGAACAGATCGCTCAGTTTAAGCCTGAATTAGTCTCCTGTATCGATGAAACCGGAGCCGCCGAACTCGAACGCGAGCTGCACCGTCTAAACGCTACGATACCGCGTGTCGAGACAGGCGATGCGGGACTAATTTCCGTCGCAACCCACCCGAAAGCTGAAACGGTTGTCTCGGCAACGGTTGGCGCGGTCGGTTTTGTGCCGACATTGCGTGCAATTGAGGCTGGGAAACGTATTGCACTTGCGAATAAGGAAACGCTCGTCATGGCCGGCGAATTAATGACCAAAGCGGCGGAGGCGTCCGGAGCCGAAATTTTGCCGGTCGACAGCGAGCATAATGCTAT
>JAYVER010000274.1:0-3670 GCA_043748725.1 Chloracidobacterium sp.
CCGCACCCCTCCTTCGTAAGGAGGGGAGCCTGAACTTTCTTGGCGACATTGTAATCTCGGCCGAACAGGCTGAACGGCAGGCGAACGAGAATGACCTGACGCTCGAAAACGAGATCAAACAATTAATACTGCACGGCCTACTGCATCTCTGCGGCTACGACCACGAAGCCGACACCGGCGAGATGAATGCACAAGAATTAGAACTGCGAGACAAATTAGGAATTTAGCCGCATAGTCCAGAATAAATTTAAAATTCTGTGCTCTTTCCTCTCGGTGAACTCTGTGGCAATATATCTGAAATGACTGACACAAAGAAAACTGCCGAACCGTGCGTGATGGTGATATTTGGTGCGACTGGTGACCTCACTAAACGCAAACTTTTCCCGGCCCTCTATAACCTGGCCAAAGACGATTTTCTGCCGCATAAGTTTGCGATCATCGGCGTCGGGCGTCAGGAGATGTCCAGCGAGGACTTTTGCACGCAGATGGTCGCGAATCTGCGCGAATTTATTCCGAACGGGCCGGAAGAAAAGCTGATCAAATGGTTTGAGGAACGGATCTATTACACCGGCGGCGATTTTGACGACGACAAAAAGCTTTTTGGCGATCTGAAAGACCTGATTGGCGAGGTCACGACAACGCATCAAATACTGGAGAATTATTTTTACTATCTCGCCACCCCGCCCACACTGTTTGCAAATGTCACCCACAAGATAGTCAAAAACGGCCTTGGCAAGGAGGAGAACGGCAACTGGCGTCGGTTTATTTACGAAAAGCCATTTGGCCGCGACCTCGATTCCGCCAAAAAACTGAATGCCGATCTGCTGCGGACCGTAAAGGAGCGGCAGATATATCGCATCGATCATTATCTGGGCAAAGAGACGGTTCAGAACATTTTGGTCTTTCGCTTCGGCAACAGCATCTTTGAGCCGATCTGGAATCGCAACTATATTGATCACGTCCAGATCACGGTTGCCGAAAGCTTAGGCGTCGAGCAGCGCGGCGGCTATTACGACTCGGCGGGCGCCCTGCGTGACATGATACCGAATCACATTCTCCAGCTTGTGACGCTGACGGCGATGGAGCCGCCCGTGTCGTTCGAGGCCGACTCGGTACGTGACGAACAGGCCAAGATCCTGCAGGCGATACAGCCGTTCACCCCCGAGGACGTTCTTCATCGAACGGTGCGCGGCCAATATGGTGAGGGTGAGATCGAGGGCAAAAAGGTCGCCGCCTATCGCAGCGAGCCGATGATTGCTCCGCATTCGAACACCGAAACATTTGCGGCGCTTAAACTTACGCTCGACAATTGGCGCTGGGCTGATGTGCCGTTTTACATCCGAACCGGCAAACGCATGGCGGCCCGGCATTCGAGCATTGTTATTCAGTTCAAGCGTGCGCCGTTTATGCTCTTTCGCGACACGTCCATCGAGAAGTTAACCACAAACCGCATCGTCATTCACATCCAGCCCGACGAAGGCATCACTCTGCATTTCGGCGCCAAGATTCCCGGCCCGATCGTTAATATGGGGCCGGTCGATATGGACTTCAACTACCTCGACCATTTTGGAGAGCAGGTCAGCACTGGTTACGAGCGGCTGCTTTTCGACTGCATGATCGGCGACGCAACACTTTTCCAACGCGCCGACATGGTCGAAGCCGGTTGGCGGATAGTCACTCCGGTTTTGGACGTCTGGAACGCCATACCCGCACGCGATTTTCCAAACTATCCGTCAGGCACATGGGGGCCAAAGGATTCAGATCAACTTCTCGAAGCAGACGGTCGTGCCTGGAAAAATTTGGTTGAATAAAAAAGCTCCCCTAAGACGCTTTGAGAATGGTTCAGAGTTTGCGATTTATCGCGTTCTCAGGTTTATTCAAAAACCATACGCGATAAATCGCTCACTCTGAACAGTCATTCCAGTCCCACAAAGTCCCCGAGCGTCAGGTTGCCGTCAATCTGCACGTTTCGTGGTGCGAACCGAAAAAATCTTGACGAAATCCTAAATGTGTATAGCTCACCCGTTCTGACATTGTCGAACGAGAAAAAACCAAACGAACTGGTCGTTGCCGTTCGGGTCACATTTTGCGAATCCGTTATCGAAACTGTGGCGTTCCGGAGCCCTCGGTTGTCAGATGTCAGCACTCTACCGTCCACCGTCGCAAATGCAGGCGTAGGCGTTGGTGTTGGAGTTGGCGTCGGTGATGGAGTCGGTGTCGCCGCCGGTGCGGTGAAGTAGGCTACCAATCCGTCATGGTCGGAGATTCGATCAGGTAAATTTGCGTTATTGCGAGCTGTTTCGGGCAAGTTTGCATCGAAATGACCAACCGCGAGCGAGTTGAAGTTGGCAAGCAAATTGCCCGTGATCAGGATGTGATCAAGTTCCTGGGCATTGCCATCGAAACTGTACGAATAACGTTGGTTAGCCGGGAGTGTGCTGCCTAAATTGGTCAAGTCTGGATTGACGAGATCAGCTCCGTCACCCGACACGACTGTTTCGTTGTCGGGAAACGCAATACCGAGTATGGTATTTACCACGTTGACGTAACCGTCGTTAAACTCAAAAGCATTGAAATCGCCGACCAGCACGATTTTTTCGGCCGCGTCGGCCATCTGGCGGGACTGCACCAAATTGGCCAGAAATTCGGCCTGCTTCTGCCGTTTGGTACGCACACGGTTGCCGTCAACCGGATTGTCGAGACCGCTGAGAGAGCGCAGGTGATTGACGATCACGGTTACGTTTTGCGGCAGGCCACCGGACGTAATCGTCGCCCGCAGCACGAGCGGTGGCCGGTCGTTGAGCAGTTCAGGCTGGCCGTTGTTTGGATTGATGTATGTCGTTGTCAGGCCGAATTGCGTCACGTCAATCACGCTGACACGTGACGACTTGACGAGAAAGCCGACGTCGATTCCACCCACGTCGTTGCCCTCGACAAGATATGCCTGGTACATCGGATTAGGCTGACTGGCTGCCACCGCGTCATTATTGATCTTTGTGGCCAATGTTTGCAGCGTGGTCAGATTCTCCATCTCCTCCACACCGAGAATGTCCGGCGTGCCCAGAGCATTGCGAATCGCCAGCGATGCTTTATTTAACCGATTGTTAAAGGCCGCGACAGTCAAGACCGGATCGGCGATGCCGGGATCGTCAACCGTGTCATAAAAACGCTGAAGATTTTGCGAGCTGATGGTGTATTGATTCGCTAAAGGAGTCGCGAGCGGCGTGATTGTAAAACCGCCGCTGACGACGGGCGGCGAGCTCGGGTCGGGCAGGATCGTGTAATAGCGAGAGCTATAATCAAGCGGCCCGACCAAATTGGTAAGCGTTGCTCCAACCGAAACATCAATTGCGGCCGCCCCCGTCTGCCCGTCGCTGTCAATGCGGATCAATTCAGGGTTACTGTCGAAACGGGGAATGGGCGGTATCGTGCCGCTCGGCACAATGTCGGGCTGTCGAACGCCAGGCTCACGGAAAGGTCGCGCCACACCCGTGACGACGCCAAAGAAAACTCCGTTGGATGTCGATGTCGCATTCGGTTCGTTGACGGTTCCTTGCGTGGGGCTGACAACCGTAAGCGACGGAACACTGGCTCGCATCCCTTCGATGCGTTCGAGCTGATCGAATACGCCCGCCGAATTCGGAAAACTGCTGCTCAGCACAATCGGTGC